>JAZFWH010000097.1:0-3506 GCA_036482635.1 Myxococcota bacterium | reverse complement strand
GCCGCTTTCTCCCAGGACTCCGTGCTCGTTCCCACGAGTTCGATGATCTTGTAGACGCTCTCCGCCATGGCTCTCTCCCTCTGCTGTGCGCCGACGTCGGCCTGCTCGGCGATGCTATGCCGCCCGTTCGGGAAAACCAAGCGAAATCGCGCCGGCGGGTCAGCTCATTCGCTGAACCAGCTGAGAAAGGCGACCAGGTCCAGCGCGCCGCCATCGATCTCGATGGCGCCGGACGCCAGCGCCAGCGCGGGATTGCGCAGCCCCAGCACCACCTCGCGCCAGACGCCCGAGTCCGTGGTGATCGCGACGTCGGGCTGCTCCGGGAACACCGGCTGCAGCTCGGCGACTCCGCGCCGCACGTGGATCGAGTAGCTCTCCTGGACGTCCGGAAAGCGGAAGCCCACCACCGTGTCCGCGTCGGCGGACCTGCGGGGATCCAGGTGGCTCGGCATCGCGGCCATGAAGTTTCCGATCGGGATGGACATGGCGACGCTGCGCACGCTTTCGTCGACCCCTTCGCCAGGGTCGATGGAGACCGACCCTTCGAGCTCCCGCGCCTGCGTCAGGTAGAAATTGCGGCCGTTGGGGCTGACGCTGCGCTCGCCGAGCGCGCGGAGCGCCGAAGCCTTGAGCTCGCGCACCTCGTTCGAGTTCGGGTCCAGGCGCAGGAGCTGGCCGGCCAGCTCCGCGGCCCAGGCGTAGCGCCGCTCGTCGAGCGCGCTGCGCGCCGCCGTGAGGAGTGCGTCGCGACCCCCCGCCAGCTGGGCGAAGCCCCGCGCGCGCTCCTCGGGGTTCGCGGGCGACAGGCTGGCCGCGTCGCCGTCGAACCAGCCGAGGTAGCCGGTGAAGATCGAGCGCACCGACCACTCCACCGTCCCGTACAACTCCAGGAGGTACGGATGATCGCGCAGGTGGGGCGGGAGCTCGACGAACTCGACCAGCTCGTCCGGGGTCAGTCCCATGTTCATGCCGCGGATGGTCTGGTCGTGCACGTACTGGATGGCGTCCCGGTACGCCGTCAGGATCTCCTGGATGCGTTCCGCGCCGGAGACCGGCCGCGTGTGGCTGGGCGCGAGGTGTTCCGGGTGCAGCGCGCGCATGCTGTCGATGCTGCGGACCCAATCCATCACGTCGCGGTACAGCGTGCCGCGGATGGTGTAGAGGTTGGGGAAGGCTCGATACACGTTGTCGCCGGGCATCAGCAGCTTCTTTTCCGGCAGCCACACGAAGAGCTGGTCGTTGGTCTCCCCGGGAGCGTGGACCAGGTGCACGTCGACACCGCAGATCGCGACGCGCAGCTCGTCGGAGAAGGTCTTGTTCGGTCGAATCAGGCTGAGTGTCTGGCCGGGTCCGCCGATCTCCAGGGCCGGACCGATGCCGGCGTTGACGAAGGCGTCCGCGCCTTCTGGCGGGAGGTAGTTTCCGAACATGCGGGAGCTGCGCAGCGAGATGATCGGACGGATGATGCTCACGACCCGATTGATGTAGTACTCGGTGGTTTCGTGGGCGTAGACGTCCACCGGGCCGTCCGGGACGAACCCCCTGCCCCCGAAGACGTGATCCGCGTGGTTGTGGGTGTAGACCAGTGCCCGGATCGGCTTGTCGGTGATCTCGTCGAACGCCTGCTTCACCGCGCGGGCGGCCGGGACGCTGCCCATCACGTCCACCACGAACGCGCACGCGTCGCCCTCCACGAGGATCGAGTTCGCCAGCCCGTAGCCGACGGCCAGGTGGACGCCCTCGGTGACCTCGTAGACCTTCCGCTCGAACTCGGCAGTGTGGGCCAGGAGCGTCGGATGGACGCTTCCTTCGAGGAACGCGGGGACGCTCTCGCGGTCCTCACACCCGCAGAGTGCGGTCAGTAGGGCACAGAGCAGCGCACGCGCGGATTGCATGGTGGAATCCCCCTGCTGGTCCGCGGCACCCTACCAGGGAGGTTCGCATCGCAGCAACGGTGAACGGAGGACCGCCCGTGCCGATGTCCGAGTACATGCGCAGCGTTCGCGAGAGAGTGGGCCAGATGCTGCTCGAAGTGCCCTCGGTGGCGGTACTTACCTTCGACTCCCGCGACCGGGTGCTCCTGGTTCGCCACGCCGACCTCGACGTGTGGACCACCCCGGGCGGAGCGGTGGAGCCGGAGGAGGTGCCGGCGGACGCGGCGGTGCGCGAGACCTGGGAGGAGACCGGCCTGCACGTGGAGCCCACCCGCGTGCTGGGCGTGTACGGTGGCCCCGAGTTCGTCGTGACTTATTCCAACGGCGACGCCGTGTCGTTCCTGACGACCGTCTTCGAGGGCCGACGTCTCGCCGGCGAGCTCCGGCCCGACGGAGTCGAGACGCTCGATCTCGCGTACTTCGCCCAGGCCGACCTGGCGGGGCTCGAGCTGCAGCGCTGGACGCGGATGGTGCTCGCCGACGCCTTCGGCGACCGCAGCCGGACCCGCTTCGCAGCGCCGACCTGGCGGCCCTCCGGAGCCTAGGGGGCCTCCGCCGACGGCGGGCGGTGGCGCCGGTACTGGTGCAACACCCACTCGGCGCCGGGATGGCGCGCCCACCTCTCGAGCCAGCGGGAAGCGGATTCGGGCATCGGCTCGGGGCGCTTCATCGCGGGGTGTGGCGGATTGGCGGTGGGCGCCAGCAACGCCGCGGCCGAGAGGTCTGCGACCGTGAAGCCGCTCCCGACCAGTTGGCCTTCCCGACCGCCTTCCTTGGCCACGAAGTCCAGCGCCTCACGGGTGCCCGCGATCGCGTCGTCGATCGAAGCCTGGTCCGTGATGCCCATGCCGCGCTTGATCATCCCCGCCGCCAGCGGGAAGGTGGCACGGTAGAAGGCGCGCAGCGGAAGCGACTTCTCCGACGAGAACATCCGGCAGACGTACGCTGACTCTCCGAGCAGCGACGCGAACAGCGCCCGCCTCACCCGCGGACCGACCTCCTCGTCGAACCAGGCCTGGATCTCCAGCGCGCGCTTGCGCGCCGCGAGATCGGCGGGGTAGAGCGGCGGATCCGGGAAGCGCCTCTCCAGCTCGTCGATGATGCGGGCCGAGCCGTAGACGATCTCGTCGCCGAAGCGCAGCACCGGCACCGCGCTCTGGCCCGTGAGCCGCTTGACGGTCGGGGCGTGGGGCCCCGGCAGCAGGCTGCGGCGCACGTGGGGCACCCGCTTGAAGTCCAGCGCCCAGCGCGCCTTCTCGTTGAAGTGGGAGTACGGAAACTGCAGCAGCTCGACGTTCGGTTGCGCCATCTCGCTCCTCCATCAACTGCCTCATCCAGTGGGGGATCGGCTCCAGGTCGATGCTGGCGGGCGGTCGCCGCTGAGGCCGCGGTCGCGCGGCACTCACTCGCTGGCGCGTTGTGCGCGGACGTCGGCGAAGTAGGCGAGGGAGCTTCCGTCGGTCTCGTCGCTGTCACAGAAGATCGCGACGTCCAGCAGGCGGGCACCGGACGGATCGCCCCAGAGCTCCGTGTAGATCGGCCGCAGGTCGACGCTCTCGGCGTGCCAGCGGC
>JAZFWH010000096.1:0-2804 GCA_036482635.1 Myxococcota bacterium | reverse complement strand
CGTCGGGCTCCGGCAAGACGACGATCGCCGACCTGATCAGCGGGCTGGTCCAGCCGGACACGGGCGGCGTCTTCGTGGACGGAGTGCCGCTGGACGAGATCGACCTGCGCCTGTGGCGGTCGACGATTGGTTATGTGCCCCAGGAGATGTTCCTCTTCCACGACACGGTCTTGATGAACGTGACCCTGGGCGATCCGTCACAACGGCCCGAGGACGTCGAGCTCGCGCTGCGCCGGGCGGAGGCCTGGGAGTTCGTTTCGAAGCTGCCCCAGGGGCTCGACACCGTGGTGGGCGAACGTGGAGCGCTGCTATCGGGCGGCCAACGCCAACGCCTCGCGATCGCCCGCGCGCTGGCCCACCGGCCCAGGCTGTTGATCCTCGACGAAGTCACCACGTCCCTCGATCCCGAGTCCGAGCGCGCGGTGTGCGACGCACTTGCGAAGCTCCACGGAAACGTGACGATCCTCGCGGTGTCGCACCAGCCCGCGCTGGCCTCGATGGCGGACCGGATCTACCGCATCCAGGACGGGGGGGCCGAGCCGGTGCAGGTCGAGCCGGCTCGTACGCGCCGCGCGCGGGCGTCCGCTTAGGACGCCAGGCACTCACTCGCTCCAGCCGTACGGGAGCCCACTGCGGAATGGCCCTCGCGAACGCCGCTCCTCGACGTCCCGGTCGGACGCTCTATCACTACCTGCTGCGGGAGATGACCCTCCCCACCCTGTTCACGCTGCTGATCCTGACCGTCCTCTTCCTGACGGAAGACATGTTGCGGTTCTCGGAGCTGGTGATGAACCGCGGGCTGGGTGCGGGCGCGGTGGCCTCGATCTCGCTCTACAAGGCCGTTCCCGCCGTGACCTGGTCGCTGCCGTTCGCCGCCCTGATGGGCGTCTTCATCGCCCTCGGGCGCCTGGGTACGGACCGCGAGCTGCTCGCCATCGAGGCCAGCGGCGTCTCTTATGCCCGACTGGTGCGACCGGTGCTGCTCTTCTCGACGCTCGCGGCAGCGGCGAACCTGGCCCTCTCGAACTTCGCCGCGCCCGCGGCCAATCGAGCACTCGACGCGACGCTCGAAGAGCTGGCGCAGGAGAAGCCCTGGTCCGCCATCGAGCAGGGTCACGTGCAGCGCTTCGGCGACTGGAAGCTCCACGCCCGCGAGGTCTCGCCCGGCGGAGACCGGCTGACGGGAGTGCAGCTGTGGATGCCGGACGTGGGCGAGACCGTCTTTGCCGAGAGCGGCACACTGGACCCGGGAGAGGCCGGCGGGATCGAGATCACCCTTTCGCACGGGGCGGTATTCCTCAACCCGCGCCGGACGCCGCGGCTGCTGCGCTTCGACACCCTGACGGCCCAGCTCCCCTCGAACCTGGCGTCAGTCACGCGAACCGACGCAGATCGGCTTTCCGGCTCCACGCTGGCGGAGCTCTTGTGGTCGGATCAGCTCGAGGCGAGGGTGGAGCTCCACCGGCGCTTTGCCCTGCCCGCTGCCTCGCTCGCCTTCGGCCTGCTCGCGCTGCCCCTCTTCCTCGCTGGCGCTGGTTTCTCGCGCTCGGGCGGATGGGTGCTCGCGCTTGGCTGCACGTTGATCTACTACGTGCTCGTCCAGCTCACCAACGGGCTGGTGGTTGCCCGCACCTGGAGCCCCGGCTTCGGAGTCTGGTTGCCCGACCTGGTTTTCCTGGTGGCGGGAGCGCTCCTCGCACTGCGCCTCACCCGCATGTCTGCCTTCGGCCGCGACCTCACGCGGCCGACCCATCGCCAGCCCGCCGAGAGCGCCCGACCGTTGCGCCGTCGGTTTCGCTCCGCTCCGCTGGCGCGCTACGTGGCGGGCCGCTTTCTGAGCATGGCGGTGCTGTGCTTCAGCGCGGTTCTCGCCTCCTATCTGATCATCGACGTGCTCGAGCGGATGGACCGCTTCGCGACGCATGGGGCCACCTCGGTCGAGGTGCTCCGATACTACGCGGCGCGCATTCCGCTGCTCGCCTCTCGCGTCCTCCCCATGTCGCTGCTGGTGGCCACGGCCCTCGCGGTGAGCCTGTTCGCCGCGAACGGCGAACTCGTTGCGATGCGCGCCTGTGGGATTCCCGCGCCGCGGGGCCTGCTCCCCATCCTGGTGCTCTGCGCCGCGATCGCGCCTCTGTATTTCTTGCTCAACGACCAGGTAATCCCCCGAACCAACGCCCTCGCCGACCGCGTGAACGAAATCGAAATCAAGAACCGGACGGGCAAGCGTGCGAGCGTCGACGTCTGGTACCGGGAGGGCAACAGCTTCTACGAGGCAGATCTCTTCGATCCCGAGTACGGCGTCGCCCACAACATCACGGTGTATGAGCTCGGGGCCAACGGACTGCCCGTGAACCGGGCCGACGCCAGGCGCGCGCGCCACGTGGGTGGCGGCCTGTGGCGGCTACAGGACCACGTGCGCGTCGAGGCGTCCAACGGCCGCCTGCGGCGGGTCGACACCCGCCCGTTCGCGAGGCTCGGAGACGTGGTTCCCGAGAACGTCGACACCCGACACCTTTCGATAGAGGAGCTGACGCGCGAGATCCGCGAGCTCGAGGAGAACGGGATCGACCCGACGAACTTTCGCGTCGACCGCTACGTGAAGGTCGCTACACCCTTCGCCTGTCTCGTTCTTCCGGCGCTTGCATTGTTCTTCTCGCTGGGAGGCCCGCCTCACCCGAAGACCACGGCCACCCTCGTATTCAGCGCCGGGGTGGCGGTGACCTACACGCTGCTCACCGGGCTCGGAACGAGTCTCGGCTACGGCAAGACCCTGCCCCCCGCGTTGGCCGGCCTCGCGCCAA
>JAZFWH010000095.1:0-3138 GCA_036482635.1 Myxococcota bacterium | reverse complement strand
CTCCAGGACGTGTCTGAGCCCATGTTCGAGATCGCCCGCGAGCGATTCGCCGACCAGGCCAGCCACATGCGGTTCGCCCTGTGCGACCTCGGCACGTCGGATTGGACCTCCAAGGTCGGTGGCCCCTTCGACCTCGCCGTCTCCTCCATCGCGATACACAACCTGTACGACGAGTCGGCCATCGCCCGCGTCTACAAGGACGTCTACGGCCTGCTGAAGCCCGGCGGGACGTTCATCAACGTCGACCACATCGGGCGCGTCGGCGGCGCCGAGGGACAGACGCGCTGGCTCCGCGACGCCGGCTTCGACCAAGTCGAGTGCGTCGAGATCACTGAGCGCCTGGCCCGGCTCTCCGCCCGCAAGGCCGGCTAGCCCGCGAATGCCCCACGGAGGCCAGCCGTCCTGGGCCGCCGGTTGCTCGCGCTCGCCCAACCTTGTACGCTCGCCACTCGGGTCATCCCTGGCCCATCGCCCGATGCCCATCGCCCGATGCCCGTCGCCTGATGCCCATCGCCTGATGCCCATCGCCTGATGGAGGTACCTCGTGAGCTACAACGGCAACATCGTCATCGACACGGACAGCCACATCCGTGAGTACTGGGAGCTCGATCGGACCTACAAGGACCACATCGACCCCGCCTACCGCGAGATGTACGCCCGCTTCAGCGAGGCCGTGCGCGCGCAGCAGCGTGGGCCCGGCGACGTCGGCTTCCCGCAGCTGTTCTGGCCAAGGCACAAGGCGCGTCCGCTCGGCGCCCACGAGGCGTTCGAGGTCGACGTCAAGGAGATCGCGAGCTCCAACGGCTCGGCCCCCGGCCGCCCGACCGTCACCGGGCGGGGTCACGACATCGACCCCTCCTGCAACTGGGACCCCGCGGTCCGCTTGCGGGACATGGAGATCGCCGGCGTCGACGTCAGCTTCATGTTCCCCAGCCAGGCCGACGGCTTCTGCATGCTGGGCGACGTCGGCTTCGAGAGCGCGCTCCACCACGCCTACCACCGGTTCATGAGCGACTACTGCTCGGGCGCCGACGGGCGCCTCTGGTGGATGGGCTGCCTCACGATGCGCGACCTCCCAACGAGCATCGCGCAGCTCCAGTACTGGGCGAAGGAGGACCCCCACTTCGCGGGGATGCACCTCCCACGGGCCTGCCCGGACGGCCGGATGCTCGACAACCCAGACCTCCACCCCTTCTACGCGGCCTGCGAGGAGCTCGACCTGCCGGTGTGGGTCCACGGCGGGTCGAACCGGCCGCCGTTCACGCCGTGGGTCGCGGCGCCCAACGGCCTCTACCACGCCATCGGCGGCCAGTACGCGCTCGCGGCGCTCGTTGGGGGCGGCGTGTTCGATCTCTTCCCGAAGCTCCGCATCGGCCTCTTCGAGAGCTTCTGCGGCTGGATGCCCTACCTCATCGAGAAGCTCGACGACGGCTTCAAGAAGAACGGAGCGCTGACGCCGAAGATGAAGCGCAACGCCTCGGAGATCGCGGCGGGCGGTCAGCTCTTCTGCGCCGCCGAGGCCGACGAGGAGCACACCCCCTATGCCATCGAGTCCCTGGGCGAGGACATCTGGCTCTTCTCGACCGACTACCCGCACGGCGGGAGTCCCTGGCCAGACGGCGTGAAGCTCATCACCGAGCAGGACATGCCCGAAAGCGCCAAGGTGAAGCTGCTCGGGACGAACGCCCTCCGGTTCCTGCCTCGCCTCGCCGGAGTCGCGTCGAAGGTGGCCGCGGTCAGCGGCTGAGCCGCGGCCGGATCTTTCGAGGAGCCAGATTCGCAAGGAGAAGGGAGCAGCCCATGGCGGATGCAAAGATCGTGCCGAACACCGAGGTCCGGATCTCGGCCGACTCACACGTGACCGAGCCGCTGGAGCTCTGGCGCCAGCGCATGCCGGAGCAGTTCCGCGACCGCGCACTGGAATGGCCGAGGCTGGAGTACGGCAAGGGCCAGTACAAGCGCGAGGGCGGCTGGGAGCCCGCGCCACGCCTCAAGGACATGGCGGTCGACGGCGTCGTCGCTGAGGTGCTCTACCCCACCCGCGCCAAGAGCGTGTTCCGCTCCGACTACGACGCGGAGATCTCCGAAGCGAGCGCCCGCGTCTACAACGACTGGATGATCGAGTTCTGCTCCGAGGCGCCCGACCGGCTGTGGGGGCAGGCCCTGGTCCCCCTCCACAACGTCGAGAACGCGATCATCGAGATGGAGCGGTGCAAGCAGGCCGGGCTCGCCGGCGTGACCGTCTGGATGATCCCGCCTGACGGCCTCTCGTACGCCACCGGCCACTACGAGCGCTTCTGGGCCGCCGCGCAGGACCTCGAGATGCCCGTGAGCATGCACATCAACAACGGGTACGGCGCCTACGCCGAAGCCGCCGCGAAAACGCGGACCCGCGAGACGGCCCTGACCCGGATCGAGGCACTCAGCTTCACCGCCAGCGGTCACAAGAAGATCGCGATGGACATGCTGACCGACATCATCTGCTCCGGCGTGCTCGAACGCTACCCGAAGCTCAAGGTGGTCGTGGCGGAGGCCGAGGTCGGCTGGATCCCGTTCTGGCTCGAGGAGATCGACAAGCGGTCGAGGCGCCGCAACTCGTTGCCGATGATGCCCAGCGAGTACTTCTACCGCCAGGTCTACGCCACCTTCGCCGAAGACTCCGTGGGGGGCTTTTTGCTCTCCCGTTGGGGCGAGGATAACTTCCTGTGGGGGAACGACTACCCGCACCCCGGCGTCGGCGACACATGGCCATTCTCCGGAGCGATCATCGCGCGAGACCTCGGGCACCTGTCCGCGGAGATCCGCGCGAAGGTGCTGCGCGAGAGCGTCGCCAACCTGTACGGGAAGACGATCCCCGCGCCGATGCCCATGCCCACCGAGCCCGACCCCTCCTTGGACGAGTGGCGGCAAGAGAAGGCGGGATTCTACGTGGGTATCTCCTGAACCGGGGAGGGCCTTGCCTCAAAGCCCTTTCCATGCACTAGGGGGGAGTGCAGAGAGCCTGCCCTGAGCCTGTCGAAGCCTGCCCTGAGCACAGTCGAAGGGGGGGCGAAGCCCCTTTGCCGGGGGCGCGCCCATCGTCGGGGATACAGGCTGTCCCCCGTATCCGGCTCTATCACCCCCTTCCTGGCGAGAGCC
>JAZFWH010000094.1:0-10621 GCA_036482635.1 Myxococcota bacterium | reverse complement strand
GCGCGACTCTCCCCCTCGGTGGCGAGGAGTTCGAGCACGAGCAACGCCACACCGACGACGATGCAGCTGTCCGCGATGTTGAAGTCTGGCCACGAGTAGCCACCCCAGACGCGGAAGTGGAGGAAGTCGACGACCTCTTGGAAGCGGATGCGGTCGGTGAGGTTGCCCATGGCCCCGCCGAGAATCAGACCGAGTGCGAGTGCCGATAGCCGATCCCCGGGGGCGAGGCGAAGAAAGAAGGAGATGATGATGCCGATGGCGACGACCGAGACTCCGATGAAGAAGACCAGCCGCAGCGTGGGCGGACCGTCGGAGAGGAGGCCGAACGCCGCCCCCGTGTTGCGCACGTGGGTGAGGTAAAAGAACCCCTCGATGACCGGGACGCGATCCGAGTAGGTCAGGTTCGCGTTGACGAGGCCCTTGGTGAGTTGGTCCGCGGCCAGGCTGAGCGCGAACGCCACGAGTCCGACGCGGAGCTTCGGCGTCATGGGGACGGGCAACCTATCACACACCTCATGGGGGGGCTATCGAAGCTCGTCCGCCGAAAGGTAGCCGTCGCCCCACACCGACGGAGCGGCCCGGCGGGCGCGATCGAGCAGCGGCACACCTTCCGTCGAGCGGCCGGCCGCGAGCAGAGCGGAGCCCCGCAGACCGTCGAGGTGCGGCTCGACCCGTGGGGAGTCCTGTCCCTGCGACTGCAGGAACATCTCCGCCTGGTCCAGGTACTCGAGTGCGCGCTCGGGCTCACCGCCGTCCAGGCTGTGGCGCGCCAACGCGAGGTATGCGAACGGGTTCGTCGGATCGACCTGGATCGCGCGCTCGTAGCGGCTCAGCGCAAAGCTCGGCTGGAACGCCGCGTCGGCCGCGAGGCCGCGCTCCACCAACCGCATCGAGGCGCGCCGCGGCGCGTCCCCGTCGTCGGTCAGCTCGCTGACGCGGACCGGCCCGGTCCCGAACACACTCGCGCAGCCCAAGCCCAGCGCCGGGAGCAGGAGCGCGAGAGCGAGCAGCGCTCCCGGTCCGCGCGCCATCGGGCTCACAGGTTGCGACGCACCCAATCGAAGAACTCTTGCTGCGTTCCGTTCGACGGGTCGCCGTCGGGTTCCACGGGGCCGCCGCCGGGACACACCACATCGGGAAGCGTCCCCGGCAGGAAGAACTCCCGCCTGCGTTCGGGGCAACCCGCCAGGGCCAGCGCGCCCGAGGTCGGGTCGATCTCGACCTCCTGCACGACGGGGGGGCGCAGGAAGGCCCCGCGGATCTCGCCCCCCGTGAGGTCCTGGACGAAGCGCCGCCAGATCGGCAGAGCACCCACGCTGCTCGGGACGCCGATGCTGGCCGGCTCGTCGAAACCGATCCAGACCACCGCGACCAGCTCGGGCGTGTAGCCCACGAACCACAGGTCGCGCTCCGCGTCGGTGGTGCCCGTCTTCGCGGCGACGGGACCGCGCAGCCCGTTGCGGCGCACGCCCCTGGCCGTGCCGCGGTCGGCCACCCCTTCCAGCAGGGACGTGACCAGATAGGCCGTCCCCACGTCGAGCACGCGCTCGAAGCGCAGCCGCCGCCGCTCCAGGGTGCGGCCCTCTGCATCCACCAGATCTTCGATGGTCTGCACCACGGGCCGCACGCCGCCGCTGGCGATCGTGGCGTAGGCGCGCGCCACCTCGAGGGGGGAGATCTCGGCCGTTCCCAGGGCAAGGCTGGGGACCGGCGGCAGCGGACTGGTGATGCCGAGCCGACGGGCAACGCCGATCACGCGCCGGATGCCGATCTCCCAGGCGAGGCGCGCGGTGGCCACGTTCATCGACCGCTCGATGGCCTCGCGCACCGGCACGGAGTCGTGGAATTTGTGGTCGTAGTTCTCAGGCGTCCAGGGGCCGCTCGGCGTCTGGATCTCCAGGGGCGAATCGTCCAGGAAGCTCGCCAGCGTGATGGCGGGCCCCGACCCCGACGGCTCGAGCGCCGCGATGTACACGAAGGGTTTGAACACGCTCCCGGTCGGGCGGCGCGCCTGGGTGCAGCGATCGAACTGCGAAACGCCGTAGTCGCGACCCCCGACCAGTGCCAGCAGCTCTCCGGTCTGCGGCCGCAGCGCCACGAGGCAGCCCTGAAGCGCGTGCAGCGGATCGTCTCGCTGGAGCGCCGGGAAGTTGCGCTCGAGCTCGGCGAGGCCGTTGCGCAGGGCGGTCGCCGCGATTCGCTGCGCCCGGCGGTCGAGCGTGGAGTAGATCCGCAGCCCCTGGGAGACCAGGACGTCCTTGTCGTAGGCCTCGGGAAGCTGGCGGCGCAGCAGCTCCAGGAAGTAGCGCGCGTCGCCGGGGTCCGGGGTCACCGCGGCCAGCCGCAGGGGCTCGGCGACGGCCTCCCGCAGGGTCCGCTCGTCGATCCGATCCTGCTCGTGCATCAAGTGCAGCACCAGATTGCGGCGTCGGGTCGCGCGCTCCGGCTCGCGGTAGGGCGAGATGCCGTTGGGGCTCTGGATGATGGCCGCGAGCAGGGCGGATTCGGCCACGGTGAGGTCGTGGCCCCGCTTGCCGAAGTAGAGGTGCGCCGCTTCCCCCACACCGTGGATCGCGGTGGAGCCCCGCTGCCCGAGGTAGATCTCGTTCAGGTACGCCTGGAGGATCTCGGGCTTCTCGTAACGCAGCTCTATCAGGAGGGCCATCACCGCCTCCTGGGCCTTGCGCCGCAATGTCCGCTCGGGCGTGAGGAAGAAGTTCTTGGCGAGCTGCTGGGTGAGGGTGCTCCCCCCCTGCCGGATCGAACCGGCTCGCAGGTTGGCCCACATCGCGCCGCCGATGCGCTTGATGTCGATCCCCGGGTGCGTCTCGAAGCGCTGGTCCTCCACCGCAAACACCGCGTCGAGCAGGTGCCGGGGCACGCCGTCGACCTCCACGAGCTCGCGCTGCTCATGGTCCCGCCCGTAGTAGGCCCCAAGCTGCTCGGGCTCGAGCAGCACCGCGCCCAGCTCGCGTCCGCTGGGCAGGAGGCGGATCTCGTCGACCGCGCCCCGGTCCAGGCGCAGCACCACGTCACGGGAGGGTTCCGGCCGACTCGGGTGCTCGAAGGCGCGCAGGTGGATGCGAATGCGGTCGGGCCGCCAGACGTACTGGCCGGCGGGCAACTTCCGGGTGGAGCCGGCCTGGCGGTAGCCCAGGCGTTCCAACGTGCCGCGCAGGTCGACGAGCTCGACGTCGAGTCCGGGGTAGAGGATCGAGGGTGCGGAGAATACCCGCGACGGCACGCTGAACTGCCGGCCCTCGAAGCGGGCCGTCACCTTGCGGTCGAGATCGATGACCCAGCCGGCGATCGCGAAGCCGCCGACGAAGGCCGCGATGGCCACCGCGCCCGCGAGGCTGCGCACAGGTCCCCACGTCCGGCGCCCAGCGCCCCGGCGGCCGTTGCGTCGACGCGAGCTTCCCTGGCGGGTTCGGGGCACTCATCCCCCCTGGCTTCTCGGCTCGCGTTCGGTGTGCAAAGACTAAGACCCGGTCGGGGGGCTGGCCACGCGCCTCAGGCGCTCTTCGTAGGCTTCGCGCACGATGCGCACGTCCTCGAGGAAGCGCGGAAGCTCATCGAGGCGCAACGCCTGGGGCCCGTCGCAGAGCGCGGCGTCGGGCTCGGGGTGGAAGTCCACGAGAACCCCGTTGGCGCCGGCGATCACGCCCTGCGCGGTGACGTGGAAGATGTCGAGCAGTCCGTCGGGCGCCAGCGACCGCCGACCCACCGAATGCGAGGGATCGATGAACACGGGGAGCCGCGTGAGGCGCTTCACCACCGGCACGTGAGCGAAATCGACGAAGTTCCGGTGCGGGTCGCCCAGGTTCGTCTTCATGCCGCGCAGGCAGAAGACGATGCGGCGATTGCCGCCGGAGGCGACGTACTCGCAGGCGTTGAGCGACTCCTCCAGGGTGATGCCCATGCCCCGCTTGAAGAGCACCGGCAGCTCAGTCTGCTGGCCCACGGCCTTGAGCAGCTCGAAGTTCTGGGAGTTCCGGGTGCCGATCTGGACCATGACGCCGGTGGCGTCGCCCGACGCCGCCAGCGCCTTGCGCACCTCCTCGAGGTGGGACTCGTGGGTCACCTCCATCGAGATCACCCGGATCCCGTGCTTCCCGGCCAGCTCGAAGACGTAGGGCAGGCAGCGGGCCCCGTGCCCCTGGAAATCGTAAGGGCTGGTCCGCGGCTTGTAGGCGCCGGCGCGGGCGGTGACGATGCCGTGCTGGGCGAGGGCCGCGAACATCGTGTCCAGGTGCTCCCGGGTGTCGACGGCGCACAGGCCCGGGAAGGGCACGAAGGTCTCCTGGCTGAGCTCGACCCCGTTGTAGTCGAACCCCACCGGCTCGAGGCCGCCGTGTCGGCCGATGGTGCGGAACTTCTCGGTGACGCGGACCACGCGCTCGACGCAGCCGAACTCCTCGAAGGGCCCGGCGGGGATCACCCCTGTCGACCCCAGCAGGTAGATCTCGGTGAGCACGCGCGTCGCCCCCCGGATCTGGTGCAGCTCGGTGCGCACCTCCGGGAAGCTCTCCGCGAACTCGATCAGCCGGCGGACCTCGGGCGCACTGGGCTCGGTGTCCGCCTTGAGCACGATGATCATGGCGACTCTCGCGGCGCAGCCTACGGAGGGCGCTCAGCTTCGGCAAGCCCCGCGCCGCCAGCGGCTGCATCCGGGCGGGCCGGCCGACGCGGAGGAGGACGGCGCGCCCGGGTGCGCCCATCGCTCCGCGGGCTTGCGGAATCCCCTTGCGTCTCCGAGATTTGTGAGCATGGCTCGGAATCGCTCGGGAGACGGCAAGAAGCGCGCGAAGCCGTGGGGGGGGCGCTTTCAGCAGCCCACCGACGCCGCGGTGGAGCGCTTCACCGCATCGATCCATTTCGACCGCGCCCTCGCCCGCTACGACCTGAGGGTGTCGGCCGTACATCTGGGCATGCTGGCCCGGGCCGGACTGCTGTCGCCCGAAGACGAGACCCGGCTGCTGTCGGGGCTCGAGACGATCGGCCGGGAGATCGAGTCCGGGGAGTTCGCCCTCGACCCGGCCCTCGAGGACATCCACATGAACGTCGAGGCGCGGCTGGGGGAGCTGGTCGGACCCGCCGCCGGGCGCCTGCAGACGGGGCGCAGCCGCAACGACCAGGTGGCGACCGACCTGATGCTCTACCTGCGCGACGCGGCGCGTGCGGCCGAACGGGGTCTGCTCGGGCTGCGCCGGGTGCTGGTGACCCGCTCGCGGGAGCACGTGGAGACCGTCCTGCCGGGCTACACCCATCTGCAGCGCGCCCAGCCGGTGCGGCTCGCCCACCACTGGCTCGCCTTCTCGGAGATGTTCGCCCGCGACGGAGGCCGCTTCCGCGACCTGCGCACCCGCCTCTCGCACTCGCCGCTGGGGGCCGGCGCGCTGGCGGGCTCGTCGCTGCCGCTCGACCGGGAGCGCACCGCCCAGGCCCTGGGCTTCGCCGCGCCGGCTCCCAATAGTATGGACGCCGTCTCCTCCCGGGACGCCGCCCTGGAGTTCCTGGCGGCGGCGGCCATCGCCATGGTCCACCTGTCGCGGCTGGCGGAGGAGCTGGTCCTGTGGTCCACGAGCGAGTTCGGCTTCGTCGAGCTCGCGGATGCCTACGCCACCGGATCGAGCCTGATGCCCCAGAAGAAGAACCCCGACGTGCCGGAGCTCGTGCGCGGCAAGACCGGGCGCGTCGTCGGCAACCTGGTGGCGCTGCTCACCGTGATGAAGGGGCTGCCCCTCACCTACAACCGCGACATGCAGGAGGACAAGGAGCCCGTCTTCGACTCCGCCGACACGCTGCGCGGCGCGCTCGAGGTGATGAGCGGAGCCATCGCCACCCTCCGGGTCGACACCGGGCGCATGGCCCGCGCGGCCGACGACCCGCTGCTGCTCGCCACCGACCTCGCGGAGGCCCTCGTGACCCAGGGCGTGCCGTTCCGGGCAGCCCACGAGGCGGTCGGCCGGGTGGTCCGGCACTGCACCGAGAAGGACCTCGACCTGCGCTCGCTCTCCCGCGAGGATCTGCGCGCCTTCCACGCGGACTTCCCCGACGGAGCCGCGGAGCTGGCCAACCTGGAGCGCGCCCTCGAGGCCCGGAGCCTGACCGGTGGCACGGCGCGGCAGCGGGTGGAGGAAGAGCTCGGCCGCGCCGAAGAGGAGATCGGCCGAGCGCTCGACGCCCTCGAGCGCGAGGCGGAGGGATGACGCGAGCAGCGCTCGGCGCTCTGCTCGGCCTGGCGCTAGCCTTGAGCGGCTGCGGCCGGTACGGCCCCCCGGAACGCATCCGCAAGCCGGCGGAGCCGAGCGGAGCGACGGCCCCCGCTCCGAGCGCGGTCGAAGAGGCAGAGGAGACGCAGGAGTGACGGAAGGGTTCCCCCGCGTCGCGGGCCGGCTGCACGCAGAGGGCGTCCCCGTCGAGCGCATCGTCGAGGAGGTCGGAACCCCCGTCTACATCTACAGCGCCACCGCCCTCTCCTCCCGCTACGACGTCCTCGACGCCGCCTTCGCCGGCACGCCCCACCTCATCTGCTACTCGGTCAAGGGCAACATGAACCTCGCCGTCGTGCGCACCCTGGTCGCGCGCGGGGCCGGCGCCGACGTCACGTCCGGGGGCGAGCTGTTTCGGGCGCTGCGGGCGGGGGCCGAGCCGAGCCGCATCGTCTACTCCGGCGTCGGCAAGACCGATCCCGAGATCGACCGCGCGCTCGACGCCGGCATCAAGCTCTTCAACGTGGAGTCGCGCGCCGAGCTGCGCCAGATCGACGCGCGAGCCGCTGCGCGCGGCTGCGTGGCGCCCATCGCCTTCCGGGTCAACCCGGACGTGGACCCGCAGACCCACCCCTACATCTCGACCGGTCTGCGCACCAGCAAGTTCGGCATCGCGATCGGCGAGGCCGTCGAGGCCTACGCGGAGGCCAAGGCGCTGGATCACGTCCGCGTCGTCGGCGTCGACTGCCACATCGGCTCGCAGATCGTGAGCGTCGAGCCCTTCGCCGACGCGCTCGCTCGCATCCGCGCGCTGGTCGTCGAGCTGCGCGCCGCCGGACACCGCATCGAGGTCGTCGACGCCGGTGGCGGGATGGGCGTGCGCTACTCCGACGAGCGGCCGCCGAGCCCCGAGGAGTACGCCCGCGTCGTGCGCGACGCGCTGGCCGATCTCGACTGCGAGATCGTCCTCGAGCCCGGCCGCTGGCTGAGCGCCGAGGCCGGGATCCTGGTGACCCGGGTCCTCTACGAGAAGCGCAACGAGGGCAAGCACTTCGTGATCGTGGACGGCGCCATGAACGACCTGATCCGCCCGGCCCTCTACCAGGCCTATCAGCACATCGAGCCGGTGGGACCACCGCGGGGCGACGAGCGCCGCGTGGACGTGGTCGGACCCATCTGCGAGTCCGCCGACTTCCTGGCGCGGGATCGCCCGCTGCCCCGCGTCGAGCGCGGCGATCTGCTGGCGGTGCGGTCCGCGGGCGCCTACGGGTTCGCGATGTCGTCCAACTACAACGGCCGGCCGCGCGCGGCCGAGGTGCTGGTGCGCGGAGAGCGCTTCGCCGTGGTGCGCGAGCGCGAGACGCTCGACGACCTGATTCGGAAGGAGTCCGTGCCGGAAGACCTCACAGACGGTGGCAGCCCGCGATGAGCCGCATCCTCGAGTTCGCGAAGATGCACGGCACGGGCAACGACTTCGTCGTGCTCGACGGCCTGGAGCGCGAGCTGCCCCCGCTGGAGGCGCTGGCCCGCCAGCTCTTGGACCGCCAGTTCGGGATCGGCGCGGACCAGCTGCTGGTCGCGCGACCGTCGCGCAGCGCGGACTTTCGCGTCGAGATCTACAACCCCGACGGCTCCGCGGCGGAGATGAGCGGCAACGGGATCCGCGTCTTCTACAAATACCTGCGCGACCGCGGGCTGACGAGCGCCGACGAGATCGCCGTCGAGACGCTGGGCGGCGTGGTGCGGCCGCGCTGGGCGGGCGCGGACCGCGTCAGCGTCGACATGGGTCGGCCGGTGCTCGCGCCCGCCAAGATTCCCACGACGCTGGGGCGAGGGGAGGGGCCGGTGCTCGACGCGCCCCTCGAGGTCGACGGGGAGACCTTGCGGGTCTCCTGCGTCTCGATGGGCAATCCCCACGCGGTGGTCTTCGTGCCGGATCCCGACGCCACGCCCGTCGAGCGTCTGGGCCCGCGCATCGAGCACCACCCCGCGTTCCCGAACCGGGTGAACGTCGAGTTCGTGACGCCGGTCGACCGCACGCGCATCCGCCAGCGCAGCTGGGAGCGCGGGACGGGCGAGACCCTGTCCTGCGGCAGCGGTGCCTCCGCCGTGGCCGTGGTATCCATTCTGCGGGGCGTGGTGGACCGCGCGCTCACCGTGGAGGTGCGGGGGGGCGAGCTCCAGATCTCCTGGCAGGGCGACGGCGCTTCGGTGCTGTTGACCGGCCCCGCGGCCGAGGTCTTCACCGGGCGCATCCCGATTGCCGAGGGGTAGCGTGTTCAAGTTCGCAGGGGTCCTGACGGCGCTCGTCACGCCCTTCCGCGCGGGGGCCATCGACGAGGCAGCCCTGCGCGAGCTGGTCGAGCGCCAGATCGGCGCCGGGGTGGACGGCCTCGTCCCGTGCGGCTCGACGGGCGAAGCCGCCACGCTCTCCCACGCCGAGCACTGCCGGGCGGTCGAGATCGTGGTGAAGGCCGCGCGCGGGCGGGTGGCGGTGCTGGCGGGCACCGGCTCGAACAACACGCGCGAGGCGACCGAGCTCACGCGCCACGCCAAGCAGGCCGGTGCCGACGGCGCGCTGCTGATCTCGCCCTACTACAACAAGCCCACCCAGGAGGGCATCTTCGCCCACTTCGCGGAGATCGCCGGCCAGACGTCGTTTCCGCTGGTCGTCTACAACATCCCCGGGCGCACCGCGTCGAACATCCTGCCGCCCACCATGGCGCGGCTCGCCGACCTCGAGCACGTGGTCGGGGTGAAGGACTGTTGCGGCGACCTGGAGCAGGTCTCGCGGGTCGTGGCGAGCTGCCCCTCGGACTTCGCGGTGCTCTCGGGCGACGACGCCCTCACCCTGCCGCTGCTCTCGGTGGGCGCCTGCGGCGCGATCTCCACCACCGCCCTGGTCGCCCCGGCGCAGATGGTCGAGCTGGTGCGCGCCTTCCGCGCCGGCGACGCGCAGGGCGCTCTCGCCGTCCACCAGCGCCTGCTGCCGCTCTTCGAGGCCCTGTTCCTGGAGAGCAACCCGATCCCCGTGAAGGCGGCGCTGGCCATGATGGGTCGGATCGGCGACGAGATCCGCCTGCCGCTCACCCGGCTGACCGACGCGAACCGCGAGCGCCTGCGCGTCGTGCTCAAGGAGCTGGGGCTCGGCTGATGGCGCGCACCCGGCGGGTCCTGGTCGTGGGCGCCTGCGGGCGCATGGGCGAGCGCGTGCGCGCCGCCGTGGCGGAGGAGCCCGCGCTTCAGCTCGGGGCGGCCCTGGAGGCGGCGGGCCACCCGCACCTCGGCGAGGCGCTCGAGCCGGGTGTCGAGGTCTGCGACGATCTCAAGGCCTCACTCGCGCGCTGCGACGTGGTCATCGACTTCTCGACCCCGGGCGCCACCCTGGCGGCGCTGCGCGCCGCGGCCGAAGCGCAGCGGGCCTACGTCACGGGCACGACGGGCTTCTCCGCCGACCAGCGCGCCGAGCTGGAGTCGCTGGCGCGCCGGACCCCGCTGGTCGCCGCGCCCAACTTCTCGGTCGCGGTCAACGTGCTGGCCTGGCTGGTGTACCAGGCCGCACGGCGCCTGGGCCCGGGCTACGACGCGGAGCTGGTCGAGCTGCACCACGCCGCCAAGCGGGACGCACCGAGCGGCACCGCGCTGCGCCTGGCCCAGGCCGTGGCAGACGCCCGCGGCTGGAAGCTGGCCGACCACCTGGTGGTCCAGCGCGAGGGCGAGATCGGCCCGCGGCCGGCCGACTCGATCGGGGTGCAGACGCTGCGGGGCGGCGACAACCCAGGCGAGCACACGGTGCTGTTCGTCGGCGCCGGCGAGCGGCTCGAGCTGGTCCACCGCGCGCAGACCCGGGACCACTTCGCGCGCGGCGCCGTGCGCGCCGCCGTCTGGCTGGCGGACCGCCCGCCCGGCCTCTACCGCATCGAGCAGGTACTGGGCCTCGAAGACTGACCGACCGCGCGCTCAGCAGTCGAAGTAGAGCTCGAACTCGTGGGGGTGGGGTCGCAGGCGCACGCCGTCGATCTCGCTCTCGCGCTTGTAGGCCACCCAGGTCTCGAGCGCGTCCGGCGTGAAGACCCCCCCCTTGAGCAGGAAGTCGCTGTCCACCTCCAGGTTCGAGAGCGCCTCCTCCAGGCTCGCCGGCATGGTCGGAATGCCCGCGGACTCCTCCGGCGTGAGCGCGTAGATGTTCTTGTCCAACGGCTCGCCCGGATCGATCTTGTTCTCGATGCCATCGATGCCGGCCATCGCCATGGCCGAGAAGGCCAGGTACGGGTTGCAGGCCGGGTCCGGGAAGCGCACCTCCACGCGCTTGGCCTTGGGGCTCGGCGAGTACATCGGAATGCGGCAGGCCGCCGAGCGGTTGCGGCTCGAGTAGGCCAGGTTGATCGGCGCCTCGTAGCCGGGCA
>JAZFWH010000093.1:0-3239 GCA_036482635.1 Myxococcota bacterium | reverse complement strand
TAGTTGGACCAGTAGAAGCCCTCCTCGAGCTTGGGCGCAGTCGCCTTCGGGTAGCCGAGCAGGACCTTGTGGAGGGAAGGCATGACCTTCTCGATCACGCTCGAGGCCTCGCCGGCCCTCCGCAGCTCCGCTCCGGGGGAGCGCGCCTTTCCCCCCGACCGCGCGTAGGGCGCGATCCCGTCGAGACCCGACTTGCGGTAGGCCCGGTAGCGGGCCAGCAGGCTGCGGCGCAGCTCCTGCTCCACCAGCCGCTGCGCCGTGGCGTCGTCCTTCGCCGCCGCCTGGAGCGCGTTGAAGGCGGCGATCTCCGAAACGTCGAGGTTGAGGGCGCTGCCCGGCTTGGCCTTGAGATAGGCCTGGACCTGCTTCTTCGCATCGCGCTCGAGCTTCAGCTTCTCGAAGTCGGCGGGGCTGCCCTCGCCGTGGATGACGCCCCAGGAGAGGGTGTCCGCGTCGGCGGTGACGGCCAGCCAGCCCCTCACTTCCTGGATCACCGCGCTCGGCGGCTCCTTGATCAGGAAGGCCATGGCCCACGCCAGCTCCCGTTCACCGGACGACTTGATGTCGGTGGACACGAACTCGCCGGCCAGCACGCGCCGCTCGGCGTCGTCGCGGAAGCCGACGGTGTGGAGCAGGTCGTTGGCGGTGGGCCCCGTCGCAGCCGCCGGCCCGACCAGGGCGAAACAGAGCAGCGCCGCGCCGATCCCGCTGGCGACGCGACGTCCGCGCGCAAATGCCTTCATCCGCTGATCTCCCCTGCCTTCCCCCGGCGGCGCAGCACTCTACCCCTTCTCGGAGACGCTTCCAGGGCCGCCGTTCGGCTCCCGGCGGCCGAAGGCCGTTTCCAGGGCCGCGGCGTTCCGCACGGGCTTCGACGCGCTGGAGCGCGGCCTGCTCGATCGCCAGGCCGGCGTCCCGCGGAGCGGGAAAGTGCACGGCGACGCGGTCGCCGCCGATCCGCTCGGCGAAGGAGGCCAGCGGGTAGTTGACCGCGTAGACCGAGAGCCGGCCGACGCCGCGAGCCAGCGGCGCTTGCGGTGCATGCGGGGTCCGCGGGCCGCGTCAGCTTCGGGTCATTCGACGACGATCTTCGCCGGCAGCTGGTGGACCGGGTTGCCCATGCCCGCTCCCATGTCGCCCATCCCGCCCTGGAACAGGTGGATCTCGTAGTCGTAGCTGCCGGGCTTGAGCGGACAGGGCAGCGTCACGGCCTCGCCGCCTTCTCCGGTGATCGGGATGGACTGGTAGCCCGCGCCGGTCTTCATGAACAACGGCCGGGTCTCTTTGCAGGTCAGCGCCGCCGCGAGGCTGGCCGGGAACACCGCCGAGCCCACGTAGTCCGTCGAGTAGTTGACCCACGCGACGTTGCCGCCCGGCGTCACACGCGCGATCTCCGGGTGAACGTGGGCGTTGCTGAACTGGACGACCACGTGCTTGCGCGGCTTGTTGGTGCTGGGTTCTCGCGACGCGCTGGGCGTCGCGTAGCTCACGGCCGTTGCGATGGCGAAGCACAAGGCGATGGCGAGGGGTCTGGTCTGCATGGCGATCGACACTCCTGGGGACGCGGCGCCGCCGGCGCGGCAGCCCCGCGGTCTGGGGGTTGGCTGGCCGCAATCAGAGCACAGCCCCTACGCGTGAGCAAGGACCGTCACCCCAGTGCCCCGCTGCTGCGCAGCCCGGCGATGCGCTCCGCATCGTAGCCGAGCACGTCGTGCAGCACGGTATCGTTGTGCTCGCCCACCCGGGGAGCCCGGGTCGGCTCGGGCAGCGTCTCGCCCTGGAACCTCACCGGGAAGGGGAGCATGTCGGCGCCGTGGGTGGCGTGGGGGTAGAGCGGGAAGCGGTCGGCGAACTGTGGGTCGTCGACGAGGGTCTTCGGGGAGTTCACCGGCGCGATGGGGAAGTTCGCCTCGTCGGCGAGCCGGATCCACTCCGCCGAGGTACGGGTCTTGAAGATCTCCCGCAATTCGCGCTGGAGCTCGCGGTTGCCGCGCGCGTGGTCGGCGTACTTCGAGCCGGGCCAGCGTTCGAACAGGTCGCGGCGGCCGACGCACGCGCAGAAATTCTTCCAGAAGGCCTGCTCCGAGGCCATCAAGAGCACGTGTCCATCGGACGACTGGTAGACCTGGTAGCGCACGCCCTCCTTCATGCCGGCGGTGCCCGGTGCGCGCCGTTCGTAGCCGTCGGCCTTGTTGCCCGTGACCTGGTCCTCGGGGCGCCCGTAGGCCAGCCAGGTCTCGACGCGGTACCAGTCCATGTAGGCGGCGGCGTCCGACTGGCCGACCTCGAGGAAGCAGCCCCGACCCGTCTCGCGCGCGCGGATCACGCCGGCCAGGATGCCCAGCGCCCCGAGCAGGGGTCCCGCGTGCATGCCGATCGAGGCGTGCTCGGGCAGGTAGCAGAAGCCCTCGTCGTCGGTGGCCGGGTTCACGATGCCGGCCCAGGTGTCGAAGGCGATGCCGTGGGCGGGCAGGTTCCGGTAGGGCCCGGTCATCCCGTACCCGGAGACGTTGCAGAAGACGATGTGCGGATTGAGCTGCGAGAGCTGGTCGTAACCGAGGCCGCGCCGCGCCAGCGAGCCGGGCCGCATGGCCTCGACCACCACGTGCGCGTCCCGGGCGAGATCCTTGTAGACCTCCACCGCCTCGGGCTTGCGCAGGTCGAGGGTCAGGCTGCGCTTGCCGCGGTTGATGTGCAGGTGCAGCAGCGAGACGCCCTCGATGATCGGCCAGGCCATCTCGCGCACGTAGTCGCCGGCCGGCGACTCCACCTTGATCACCTCGGCTCCCATGTCCGCGAGGTGCGTGGTGACGGCGGCCGGGCCGAGCAGCGAGCTCTCGATCACCCGCACGCCGGCGAGGGGGGGAGGGATCGGGGGCATGGGGATCTCCTCTGGCGGCTACGGTCGAACCGGCCGCGGTCGCAGCTGGCAGCAGCCCGTCACGACCTCGTCCTCGGCAAGCGTCACCCGGACCCGGTGACACAGCGCAGACGAGCGGCACTTCCCCACGACCCGCGTCCGACCTCCCGAGAGGAGCATAGGCGCAGCCCGCGCTAGCGGCCGCTCAACCGGTGGGCCCGCTGCGCCGATCGACGACCCGGACCGCCGCATGGGGGAAGAAGGGATGGCCCAGAGTTCGCTGCACGTCCGGCTCGGCAACCGGGGGGCGGGCGCCGGCCCGCTGGGCTTCGCCTTCCTGCTGCTGTTCTGCGCAGTCTTCGTCGGCTTCGGCCTGTTC
>JAZFWH010000092.1:0-9104 GCA_036482635.1 Myxococcota bacterium | reverse complement strand
CCACGGGGCGACAGGTGGAAGCCCGCCGCCCGCGGCCTTCGACCGGGAATCCGCGCGGGAGCTGTTCGACTCGGGTGTCCTGGACCTCGCGCCCGCGGTGGAGGCGGTGTGGGGCGGCAGCGCCGCGGGCGGGCGGGGCAACGGCTCCGGGTTACCGCCCGTCGGCGCGGCGGAGGCGCCGCAGGGGCCCGAGGTCGCCGAAGCGGAGGTCTCCGAGGCCGTCCGCGTGGAGGAGCCCCCGGAGGCGCTGGAGCCCGAGCCCGCCTACGCGTTCGAGGAGGCGCAAGAGATCGAGCCCCAGGCCGCCGCGCCCCCGGCGCCCGAGGCGGAAGAGCCGGGGGCCGCCGAGGCGCGGGAGCGGGAGGAGCCCGAGACCGAAGACGCGCAGGAGGCGCCGGCCGCACCCGCCGTCGCCGACCCGGCGCCGGAGCCGCGGAAGCCCGAGGCTGCTCCCGAGCTGGAGTCGGCCGCGGGGCCGCCGCCGGCGACGGCGGCCGATCTCGCCGCGCTGGAGGCGGCCATGGTCAGCGCCCCCGACCGCGAGGCACTGAGCCGCCTCGCCCTGCGCATCGCCCGACTCTACGCCTGCGCGGCGGCGACGTTTACCGTGCGAGGCGGCATGATTCACGGCGTGCTCGCTGCGAGCGACGCCGGTGAGCGACAGGTCGACGGCATCCTGGTGCCGTGCGGCGTGGACTGCATCCTGTCCGGCCCGGCGACCTGGGGCGAGCCGTTCCGCGGCAACCCGCCCCGCACCGGCCTGGACGGGTCGCTGCTGGCCGCTCTCGGGCGCTCCTCCGCCCGGGAGGTGGCGATCTTCCCGATCCAGATCGGTGAGAAGGTCGTCAACCTGCTGTACGTGGACAACGGCCCCAATCCCCTGGGCGAGACGGCGTGCGCGGCGCTCGCCACGCTGTGCAACTGCGTGGCCGGGGCCTACGAGCAGCTGATCGTGGCGATCAGGAGCCAGCACTGCTGAGGCGCGGCGCGACCGCGCCGCCCCAAACACACACGAACCCGAACGCTTTCGCTCCGCAGTTGCCGGCCCGTGGCGCAGCGGCGGAGGCGGTGTGGCCTTCATGTTCCGCCCCCGGCGGCCGATACGCCTGCCAGATTCGCTGGGTGAGGAGGGTGTTCGATGTCGGATCGGATTCGCGGTTACGTCGCCGCACTCGCAGTGGGAGCGCTGCTGCTGGGCTCCACCGCGCCCGCCGCCGCGGCGGAGTTCGATGCCAGGTCTTCACACGACGTCCCGATCGTGTTCGACGTGCTCGTGATGCGGCCGCTCGGCCTGATGATGACGATGCTGGGTGGAGTCACCTGGCTGATGGCGACGCCGATCGTGGCGATGACGCGCCCCACCGACATCATGAAGCCGTTCCGCATGCTCGTGGTCAGGCCGGCGATGTTCACCTTCGCCGATCCGCTGGGACAGCACCCCGACCGGAACTAGTTCGCTGAACCTCCGCTCGGCTTCGCCTCGCTGCGCGAAGGCCGACTCTCGAGTCGGCCTTCTAGCCCGTCAGCGGGGGTAGTAGCGGCTGATCGTCTCGATCACGCAGGCGGGTTTCTCGCCGCCCTCGATCTCCACCGTGACCCGGACGGTGGCCTGCACGCCGCCCTTCACCTGCTCGGCCCCGATCAGCTCCGCGCCGCCGCGGAGCTTGGAGCCCACCGGCACGGGGGCCGGGAAGCGCAGCTTGTTGGCCCCGTAGTTCACACCCATGGAGATTCCCCGGACCTCGACGATCTGGGGCAGGAACAGGTTCACCAGGGACATGGTGAGGTAGCCGTGCGCGATGCACGCGCCGAAGGGGCCCTGCCGGGCGCGTTCGGGGTCGACGTGGATCCACTGGTGGTCCCCCGTCGCGTCGGCGAACTGGTCGATGCGCTCCTGGCTGATCTCGAGCCAGTCGCTGTAGCCCAGGTGCGCGCCCACTGCGCCCAGCAGCTCGTCGGGGCTTTCGAAGACGGTCGCCATCGCTCGGCTCCTCCTCAGGGATGCTGACTGCTCACCGCCACGACCTCGCCCGTCATGTAGGAGGCGTAGTCGCTGGCGAGGAAGACGATGACGTTCGCCACCTCCCAGGGCTGCGCGGCCCGGCCGAAGGCCTCGCGCGCCTCCAGCTGCTCGAGCAGGCCCGGGGGGGTCACCTTGGACAGGTGCTCGTGGGTGGCGATGCTGGGTGACACGGCGTTGACCCGCACGCCGGCCTCCGAGGCTTCGATCGCCGCGCAGCGCGTCAGCGCCATGACGCCGGCCTTGGCCGCCGCGTAGTGGGCCTGGCCGGCCTGGGCCCGCCACGCCAGCACCGAGGCGTTGTTGACGATGGCCCCGCTGCCCCGCTCGATCATGTGGGGCAGGACGGCGCGCGTCATGCGGAAGGTGCCGGTCAGGGTGACGTCGAGCACCCGGCTCCACTGCTCGTCGGTCATCTCGACGACCTTGGCGAAGCCGCCGAGTCCGGCGTTGTTGACCAGCACGTCGATGCGCCCCAGCGCCGAGACGGCGGCCTCCACCAGGGCACGGACTTCCTCCTCGCGCGTCACGTCGCAGAGCTGACTCGCCGGGCGCACTCCCGTGAGCTTCTCGAGCTCTGCGGCGGACTCCAGCAGCCGGCGCTCGTGGAGGTCGCTGATCATCACTGTCGCGCCTTCCTCGGCGCAGCGCCTGGCCGTCGCGAAGCCGATGCCGGTGCCGGCGGCGGCGGTGACGAGAACCGTCTTTCCGGCCAGCACGTCTCGACCCGGCGGGTACGCGGGAACCGTCCGGCTCACTTTGCGGCCCGGCTCGCATCGGGGCGCGGCTCCCGGGGCAGGCCCAGGGCGCGCTCGCCGATGATGTTGCGCTGGATCTGGTTGGAGCCGGCGTAGATCGTGTCGGCTCGGGTGAAGAGAAAGAGGCGTTGGAGGCGGGTGAGGTCGTAGGGCGCGCCGCCGGTGATCTCGGACTCCGCGCCCAGCACATCCATGGCGAGCTCCCCAAGCTTGCGATGCCAGGTGGCCCAGTAGATCTTCGTGATCATCGCCGCCCGGCTGAGCCCGCCCTCCGCGCCCGCGCTCAGCACGCGCAGCGCGTGGTAGCGCATGATCTCGAGTCCAATCCAGGCGTCCGCCAGGCGTTGGCGCATCACCGGGTCGCGAGCCGCACCGTTCTGCCTGGCCACCTCGATCACCTGCTCGAGCTCGTTGCGGAAGTTCAGCTGCTGCCCGAGCGTGGAGGCGCCGCGTTCGAAGGCGAGGGTCCCCATGGCCACCTTCCAACCGTCGCCTGGCTCTCCGACGATGTGCTCCGCCGCGGTCCGCGCGGAGTCGAAGAACACCTCGCTGAACTCGGAGTCGCCCGTGATCTGCACGATCGGCCGCACGTCGACGCCCGCCTGGCGCATCGGCACCAGCAGGTAGGACAGCCCCCTGTGCTTCGCGGCCGCCGGGTCGCTGCGACACAGGACGAAGCACCAGTCCGCCCACTGCGCCCAGGAGGTCCAGACCTTCTGGCCGTCGATCACCCACTCGTCGCCCTCCAGCCGCGCACGCGTCTGCACGTTGGCGAGGTCGGAGCCGGCGTTGGGCTCCGAGTAGCCCTGGCACCAGATCTCCTCCCCCCGGACGATCGCCGGCAGGAAGCGCCGCTTCTGCGCCTCGCTGCCGAACGCGATGAGGGTCGGGCCGATCAGCCCCTCGCCGATGTGGCCGAGCCGCCCCGGTCCGCCCGCTCGCGCATACTCCTCGTGGAAGATCATCTGCTGCGTCAAGCTGGCGCCGCGGCCGCCGTACTCGGCCGGCCAGTCGATGCAGCTCCAGCCCGCCTCGCCCAGCACGCGTTCCCAGGCGCGGCGCTCGTCGAGCAGCGCGTTCTCGTCGCCCGGGCCGCCCCGCCCGCGCAGCGCGGCGAACTCACCCTGCAGGTTGGCGGCGAGCCAGCCGGCTACCTCCCGGCGAAACGCTTCGTCTGCTTCGCTGAAGTGCAAGTGCATTGCGTGGGTCTGGCATCGCGAAGATTCTAGATCGCGAATCGATACTAAGATACGATACGACTCGTATGCAAGCAGCGCGGGACCCGTCGAAAGAGCGGACCGTTCCGCGACTCGTTCAGGCCGCTTCCGAGCGCTTTTCCGAGCAGATCGCCGTCGAAGCAGGCGCAGCTCGCCTGACGTTTGCCGGGCTGGCCCACGAGGGTCTGAGGGCGGCCCGCGCGTTCTGCGCCGCCGGGGTCGAACACGGCGACCGCGTCGCCATCTGGGCGCCCAACGCCCTCGAGTGGGTGGTGGCCGCCGTCGGCCTTCAATCGGCCGGTGGCGTGCTCGTGCCGCTCAACACGCGCTTCAAGGGCGCGGAGGCGGGCTACGTGCTGCGCAAGAGCGGCGCCCGCGTGCTGTGCACGGTGGGGGAGTTCCTCGGCACGAGCTACCTCGAGCTGCTGGAGGCGGAAGAGCTGCCCCGGCTCGAGAAGGTCGTGCTGCTCAGCGGGCAGGCGAGCGGTGCCACGGCGTGGTCCGAGTTCCTGAGCGGCGGCGAGGACGTCTCCGAGGCCTACGCGTTGGCCCGCGCCAGGGCCGTCTCACCCGAAGATCTCTCGGACCTGCTCTTCACCTCGGGCACCACCGGGCACCCGAAGGGGGTGATGACAAGTCACGGCCAGAACCTGCGCGCCTTCGAGGCGTGGAGCGAGGTCGTCGGGCTGCGCGAGGGGGACCGCTATCTCGTGGTGAATCCCTTCTTCCACTCCTTTGGCTACAAGGCGGGCTGGCTCGCCTCGCTGATGCGCGGCGCCACGGTCCTGCCCCACGCCGTGTTCGACGTTCCCGCCGTGCTCGAGCGGGTCGCGGCGGAGCGGATCAGCGTGCTGCCCGGTGCGCCCACGCTGTACCAGTCGATCCTGGCCCACCCCGAGCGCGCGAGCCACGACCTCTCCAGCCTGCGGCTGGCCGTGACGGGTGCCGCCGCCATCCCGGTCGAGCTCATCCATCGCATGCGTGACGAGCTGGGCTTCGAGACCATCATCACCGGCTACGGCCTCACGGAAGCCTGCGGGATCGTCAGCATGTGCCGCTACGACGACGACCCGGAGACGATCGCGACCACCTCCGGACGGGCGATTCCCGGTATCGAGGTGCGCTGCGTGGATGCCGACGGCAAGCCGGTTCCGACCGGGGAGCCGGGCGAGGTCGTGGTGCGCGGCTACAACGTGATGCGCGGGTACTTCGACGACGAGGCGGAGACGGCCAGAGCGATCGACGGCGAGGGCTGGCTCCACACCGGAGACGTCGCCGTGATGGACGAGCGAGGCTATCTGCGCATCACGGATCGCATCAAGGACATGTTCATCGTCGGCGGGTTCAACTGCTATCCGGCGGAGATCGAGAACCAGCTGTACGCCAGCGGTCGCATCGCCCAGGCCGCGGTGATCGGGATTCCCGACGAGCGCATGGGCGAAGTCGGGGTGGCGTACGTCGTGCCTGCGCCGGGTGAGCCACTCACGCCGCAGTCCGTGATCGACTGGTGCCGGGAGCATATGGCCAACTACAAGGTGCCGCGCCGGGTGGAGATCGTGGATTCCCTGCCGATGAACGCTTCCGGCAAGGTGATGAAGTTCCAGCTGCGGGAGCGAGCGACGGATCGGCGGGGCGCACGGGGAGGCGAGTCGTGATCGAGGGCGGGAGCCTCTGGGAGCTGGTGGAGCGGCGCGCGGAGCAGACGCCCGCGGAGCTGTTCGCGGTGGACGAGGAGGATCGGCGCCTGAGCTTCGCAGAGTACCGGGCGGCCGCCGAGCGCTGCGCCGCCGGATTGGCGCAGCGCGGCGTGGGAGAGGGCACGCGCGTCTCCTGGCAACTTCCCACCTGGCTCGAGTCCATGGTGCTGGTGGGGGGGCTGGCCCGGCTGGGGGCGCTGCAGAATCCCATCCTCCCGATCTACCGCCAGCGCGAAGTGGGATTCGTCGCCAAGCAGACCGAGGCCCGCCTGCTGCTGGTGCCCTCCATCTGGCGCCAGTTCGACTTCGAGGCCATGGCCGCGGAGATCGCGGCACAGCAGCGCGGACTCGAGGTGCTGGTCGTCGACCGCGCCGTTCCCGAGGGCGACCCGGCGGACCTGCCGCCGCCGCCGTCGCCCACCGCGCCCGAGCAGGCCGAGGTGCGCTGGCTGTTCTACACGTCGGGAACCACGGCAGAGCCCAAGGGCGCCCGCCACACCGACCACACGTTGATGGCGGCCGCGCGCGCCATGTGCGGGGTGCTCGAGCTGCGCTCCGACGATCGCGTCGCGCTGGTCTTCCCGTTCACCCACGTCGGCGGAATCGTCTGGCTGATGTGCGGGCTGTTGGTGGGCTGCGCGCAGATCGTCGTCCAAGCCTTCGACCCGCGCACCAGCATCGACGTCCTGGTGCGCCACGGTGTCACCCAGGCCACCGCCGGAACCGTCTTCCACCAGGCCTATCTGGCGGCCCAGCGCGAACGCGGCGGCCGGCTCTTCCCGCGCGTGCGGAGCTTTCCGGGTGGCGGTGCGCCCAAGCCGCCCCAGCTCCACCGCGACATCAAACGAGAGATGGGCGGAGCGGGCATCGTGTCCGGCTACGGGCTGACCGAGTGCCCGGTGGCCGTGATGAACTCGCTGCGCGATCCGGACCAGAAGCTCGCGGACAGCGAGGGCCGCCCCACGCCGGGCGTGCGCCTCGAGCTGGTGACCCTCGACGGGCGCCCAGCGGGCCCCGGCGAGGAGGGGGAGATCCGCCTGCGCGGTCCCCAGCTCTGCAAGGGGTACCTGGACGAGGCGCTCGACGCGGACGCCTTCGACGAGCAGGGCCTGTTCCGAACCGGCGACCTGGGCCGTCTCGACGCCGAGGGCTATCTGGTCATCACGGGCCGCTTGAAGGACGTGATCATTCGCAAGGGCGAGAACATCAGCGCGCGGGAGGTGGAGGACCTGCTCTACCAGCACCCGAAGGTGGCCGACGCGGCCGTGATCGGCCTCCCGGACCCGGAGCTGGGCGAGCGCGCCTGCGCGGTCGTGGCGTGCAAGCGGGCCGACGATCCTCTCGGCTTCGAGGAGATGGTGGCCTTCCTGAAGCAGCAGGGTCTCATGCTGCAGAAGCACCCCGAGCGCCTCGAGATCGTGCCGGAGGTGCCGCGCAACCCCACCGGGAAGATCCTCAAACACGAGCTGCGCAGGAGATACGCGGAGTCCTGAGCGCGAACGCTGACACGGGAGCGGGGCGGGGCGCGCCGGTGCGGGACGCGCGCGACGTCGGTCGCTGGGACCTGGAGACGGACGCACTGGTCGTCGGCCTCGGCGCCGCAGGTGCGTCGGCGGTGCTGGAGGCGCGCCGGGCCGGCGCACGGGTGCTGGCGCTGGAACGCGCGAGTGGCGGCGGCGGCACGTCGGCGATCTCCGGCGGGGTGCTCTACCTGGGCGGCGGCACACCCGTCCAGAAGGAGTGCGGCTTCGAGGACTCCGCCGAGGACATGTTCCGCTACCTGATGGCCTCCTGCGGCTCGCGCCCCGACGAGGAGAAGATCCGCGTCTACTCCGAGGGGAGCCTCGAGCACTTCCACTGGATCGTCGAGCAGGGTGTCCCCTTCAAGTCCGTCTACTACCCCCACTACAGCGGCGAGCCTCCCACCGACGACGGCCTGGTCTTCTCGGGCAGCGAGCGGGCCCATCCCTTCGCCCAGCTCGCACGGCCCGCGCCGCGCGGGCACGTGCCGCGCATCGAGGGGCAGGCGGGCGGTCTGCTCATGCAGAAGCTCCTGGCGGCCGTGGGACGCAGCGGCGCAGACGTCCTCACCGACGCGCGCTGCGTGGCGCTGGTGCGGGAGGGTGGCGCGGTGGTCGGCGCGATCGCTCGCGTAGAGGGCGAGGAGTGCGCGATTCGCGCCCGCGGCGGCGTGATTCTCGCCGCGGGCGGGTTCATCAACAACCGCGAGATGCTGAGCAGCTACGCGCCGCTGCTGCTGCGCTGCAACTACCGCGTGGGCGCCGAGGGGGACGACGGCAGCGGGATCCGGCTGGGCCTGGCCGCCGGCGCCGCGGCGATCCACATGGACATGGGCTCCGTGTCGCTGCCGATCCACCCGCCCCTGTCGCTCTCGAAGGGCATCCTGGTCAACGGCCAGGGTCAGCGCTTCATCAACGAAGACGTCTACTACGGCCGACTGGGCGAGCACGTCCTGCTCCACAACGAAGGGCGCGCCTTCCTGGTGCTCGACGACGCGACCTTCGCCCGGCCCGAGGTGCCCCGCGAGATCGCCGCGGTGGGGGACAGCGTCGCGGAGCTGGAGCGCGAGCTGGAGCTTCCCGCCGGGAGCCTCCAGAGCAGCGTCGAGCTGTACAACCGCCACGCCCGCCGGGGCGAGGATCCGGTCTTCCACAAGCGCCGCGACTACGTCGTGCCGCTGGTGCAGCCGCCCTACGGCGCGCTGGACTGCACCACCGAGAACTCCCTGTACGCGGTGTTCACCCTGGGCGGGCTGCGCACCGACGCGGCCGGCCGGGCGTTGAGCCCGGAGGGGGACGTGGTGCCGGGCCTCTACGCCGTGGGCCGCAGCGCCTGCGGGCTGGCCACGCCGGGCTACAGCAGCGGCCTCTCGCTGGGGGAGGGGACCTTCTTCGGCCGGCGCGCCGCGCGGGCCGCGGCGGGAGGTGAGATCTGACCATGCCGGACCTGAACGAGCTCGAAGCCATCAAGCGGCTCAAGTACAAGTACATGCGCTGTCTGGATCAGAAGCTCTGGTCCGAGATCGCGGAGTGCTTCACCGAAGACGCCACTTCGTCGTACAGCGGGGGCAAGTATTCCTACCGGGGCCGGGACGCGATCGTGAAGTTCCTGACCGAAGCGATGGGCCGCCCTTCCTTCTATTCGAGCCATCGGGTGCACCACCCCGAGATCGAGTTGACCAGCGAGACGACCGCAACCGGGATCTGGGCGCTGGAGGACACGGTGATCGACACCCAGCACCAGATCACGATCCGGGGGGCGGCCTTCTACCGCGACGAGTACGTCAAGATCGACGGAGAGTGGAAGATCGCGCACACCGGCTACGAGCGGACCTTCGAGGAGATGCAGTCGCGCAAGGAGAGCGCGAGCTTGAGGCTCACCCACGAGGAGC
>JAZFWH010000091.1:0-31999 GCA_036482635.1 Myxococcota bacterium | reverse complement strand
GTCCGTCGCGCGGCGCCCGCCGAACAGGATGGCGCTCACCGGCACGCCCTTGGGGTCCTCCCACTCGGGCGCGATCACCGGACACTGCCGCGCCGGCGCCGTGAAGCGCGCGTTGGGGTGGGCGGCGTTCGCCTCGGCGCCGGGCTCCCAGTCGTGACCGAGCCAGTTCGTCAGGTGCGGCGGCGGCCGGTCCGTCATCTCCTCCCACCACACGTCGCCTTCCGGGGTCAGCGCGCAGTTGGTGAACAGGCTGTTCTCGCGCAGGGTCAGCATGGCGTTGGGGTTCGACTGCATGCTGGTGCCCGGCGCCACGCCGAAGAAGCCCGCCTCGGGGTTGATGGCGTACAGGCGGCCGTCGTCGCCGAACTTCATCCAGGCGATGTCGTCGCCCACGGTCTCGACCTTCCAGCCCTCGATGGTGGGGTTCATCATCGCCAGGTTGGTCTTGCCGCAGGCGCTCGGGAAGGCGGCGCAGAGGTAGCGCGCCTCACCCTCGGGCGAGGTGAGCTTCAGGATCAGCATGTGCTCGGCCAGCCAGCCCTCGTCGCGCGCCATCGCCGACGCGATGCGCAGGGCGAAGCACTTCTTGCCGAGCAGCGCATTGCCTCCGTAGCCCGAGCCGAACGACCAGATCTCGCGCGTCTCCGGGAAGTGCACGATGTACTTGTTGTCGGCGTTGCAGGGCCAGGGGACGTCCTTCACGCCGTTCGCCAGCGGGTAGCCCACCGAGTGCAGGCAGGGCACGAACGCCCCGTCGCTCAGCGCGTCGAGCACCGCGCTGCCCACGCGCGTCATGATGTGCATGTTGGCGACGACGTAGGGCGAGTCGCTGAGCTGGATGCCGATGTGGGCGATGGGCGAGCCGATCGGTCCCATGCTGAAGGGGATCACGTACAGGGTGCGGCCGGCCATGGAGCCGGAAAAAAGGCCGGTGAGCGTCGCCTTCATGTCGGCCGGGTCGTGCCAGTTGTTGGTGGGCCCCGCGTCCTCTTCTTTGGCCGAGCAGATGAAGGTGCGGTCCTCGACGCGCGCCACGTCGGCGGGGTCGGACCAGATCAGGTAGCTGTTGGGGCGGAGGCTCTCGTCGAGCTTGCGCGCGGTGCCGCTCTCCAGCATCAGGCGCATCATCTCGGCGTACTCGGCCTGCGAGCCGTCGCACCACTGCACCCGCTCCGGCCGGCACAGCGCCGCCACCTCCTTCACCCACGCCTCGAGCTTCGCGTTCTTCGCCATTCCGCCCTCTCGTCTCCTCACGCCTGCGCCCCACGGCGGGCGCGGTCCATGCGGCAGCGCGGTGGACCCACGAGTATAGAGGGTCCGCTCGGGTGCTGGGCGACGGAAGGGCTAGCGAGCGCGGTGGGACTCGAACCAGGCCAGCATGCGGCGCCAGCCTTCGTCGGCAGCCAGGGACCGGTAGGACGGGCGGTAGTCGGCGTGGAAGCCGTGTGGCGCCGCCGGAAACAAGACGATCTCCGACGTCTGCCCGCCCGCGCTGAGCCGCCGCCGCATCTCGTCCACCGTCGCCAGGGGAATGCCCTTGTCTTCGGAGCCGTAGAGTCCGAGCACGGGCGCGTGGAGCTGCGCGGCCAGGTCCACCGGGTGCTTCGGAGTCTCCGCGCGGGGCTCGCCCACCAGGCGCCCGTACCAGGCCGCACCCGCCACGAGCTGCGGATTGTGCGCGGCGTAGAGCCACACGATGCGACCGCCCCAGCAGAAGCCCGTGATCACCGCCCGCGAGGCGTCGGCCTGCTCGTGGTCGCCGGCCCAGGCGAGCGCCGCGTCCAGGTCGGCGAGCACCTGGGCGTCGGGGACCTTCATCACCACCTCGCGGACGATGCGCCCGGTGTCGGGCAGGGTCGCCACGTCGCCCTGGCGCTGATAAAGATCCGGCGCCACCGCGAAGTAACCCGCCTTCGCGAACCGGCGGCACACGTCGCGGATGTACTCGTGGACGCCGAAGATCTCGTGCACCACCAGCGCCACGGGCGCGGACTTGGCCCCCTCCGGGTAGGCGTAGAAGCCGGAGATCTCAGCGTCTTCGACCGGGATCGCCGCCACGCCGCTGACCAGACCGGTCGCGTCAGTCTTTATGGCGCGGGCCGACACCGGCCGCGCGGCCAGGGCGTAGCCCGCCGCGGCGGCGCCCGAGATCAACAGCTGGCGGCGCGTGAGCGCGTGCTCAGAGGAGCTCAAGCACGGCTCCGACGAGCCCACCCAGCAGCAGCAGAAAGTTCGAGGCCAGGGTGAGCAGGAAGCCCGGGCCGCGCTTGGACGGATTGGTCACGTAGGCATGCGCGTACAGGCCGCGGCCGACGACGAACACCAGCCCGAGTCCGGCGGCGACCGGCGGGCTGACGAAGAACGCGCACAGGAACAGCGCCGGCAGGAAGATCACCAGCTGTTCGACGGTGTTCTCCTGCACGCGCAGGTTGCGCTCGAAGTCCGGATGTCCCGTCACCGCGGGCGCGGCGATCCCGTGGCGGCCGCGGGCGCGACCCGCGCGGAATACGAACACCACGTACTCGATCAGCGCGATCGCCGCGACGATCCCCACCGGTGCCATGCGTTCCATGGATGTCTCCTCCCGGAGCGGCGACTAGCTCCCCTGAAGCGGCCGGATCAGGCCCTCCTGGACCACTGAGACGACGAGCTTGCCGTCGCGGGTGTAGATCCGCCCCATGCTGAACCCCCGCGCCCCGCCGGCGGCGGGGCTCTCCTGGGCGTAGAGCAGCCACTCGTCGGCGCGGAACTCGCGGTGGAACCACATGGCGTGGTCGAGGCTCGCCACCTGGTGACTGCGATCCATCCAGGAGATGGCGTGGGGCAGCACCGCCGTGTCGAGCAGGGTCATGTCCGACGCGTAGGCGACCACGCACTGGTGCAGCGACGGCTCGTCGGCGAGACGCCCGTCCGCGCGCAGCCAGACCAGCAGGCGGGCGGGCAGCTTCTCCGGCGCGACCGGGTCGACCTGCGTCACGTAGCGGATGTCGATCGGGCGCGGGCGCCGGATCCAGCGGCCCATTTCCTTCGGCGCTTTCTTCGCCAGGGGCTCCAGCCTCTCGCGCCAGGTCGGCAGCCCCTCCGGGTCGGGGGCCTCGGGCATCTCCTCCTGGTGCTCGGGCCCCTTCTCGGCCCTCTGGAACGAAGCCTCCAGGTGGAAGATCGCCCGACCGTGCTGGATCGCGATCGCGCGCCGCGTGGTGAAGCTGCGCCCGTCGCGGGTGCGATCGACCTGGTAGAGGATGGGCGTGCTCGGGTCGCCGGGCCGCAGGAAGTAGGCGTGGAACGAGTGGGCGCTGCGCTGGTCGACGGTGCGGCCGGCGGCCACCAGCGCCTGCCCCAGCACCTGGCCGCCGAACACGCGCTGCGACCCCTCCTCGGGGCTGCGGCCGCGGAAGATGTTCACCTCGAGCTCTTCGAGGTCGAGGAGCGAGACCAGGGCGTCCAACGCCTGCGGCATGGGGATTCTCCGGCGCTGGCGAGTGCGTAGCACGCGCGCCCCGGACCCGCGACGGCCGGCACGCGCTGCGGATTCGCGGTACAAGAGCCGCGTGAGCGACGGCCGCGCGATCGTGGTGCACGAGACAGGTGGGCCCGAGGTGCTGCGCCTCGAAGACAGCGACCCGGGTGAGCCCGGGGCGGGCGCGGTGCGCGTGGGCGTGACCGCCGCGGGCGTGAACTTCATCGACGTCTACTTCCGCACCGGCCTCTACCCCCGGCCGCTGCCCTTCGTCGAAGGCCTCGAGGGCGCCGGCGTGGTGGAGTCGGTGGGCGAGGGGGTCGGGGGATTCGCCCCGGGCGACCGGGTGGCCTGGGCTTCGGTGCCCGGCTCCTACGCCGAGGCGGTGGTCGCACCGGCGGACCGCCTGGTGCGGGTTCCCGACCGCGTGAGCGACGCCCGCGCGGCGGCGGCCATGCTCCAGGGCATGACCGCCCACTACCTGGTGCACAGCAGCCGCGAGACCCGCCCTGGCGACGTCGCCCTGGTCCACGCCGCGGCGGGCGGCGCCGGACTGCTGCTCGTGCAGATGCTCAAGCGGGCCGGGGCCACGGTGCTCGGCACCTGCTCGACGCCCGAGAAGGCGGAGCTCGCGCGGGCGGCCGGCGCGGACCACGTCATCCTCTACACCCAGGAGGACTTCGCCGACGCGGTGCAGCGCCTGACCGAGGGCCGCGGCGCCCACGTGGTCTACGACTCGGTGGGCCGCGACACCTTCGACGGGAGTCTGCGCTCGCTGCGACCGCGCGGTCTGCTCGCGCTCTTCGGGCAGTCGAGCGGGCCGGTGGAGCCCTTCGAGCTGCGCCGCCTCGGCGAGCTGGGCTCGCTGTTCGTGACGCGCCCCTCCCTCGCGCACTACACAAGGGATCGCGCGGAGCTCGAGATGCGCGCGGGCGAGGTGCTGGGCGCGGTGGCCGACGGCAGCCTCGACGTGCGCATCGGGCTCGAGCTGCCGCTGGGCGAGGCGGCGGCCGCGCACCGCGCCCTGGAGGGCCGCGAGACCACCGGCAAGGTCCTGCTCTACCCCCGCGGCCTCCAGCCGTAGCGCGCCAGCTCGACCCGGCCCGCCGCGTCGAAGGGCACGCCCTCCCGCTCGAGGAACTGGCGCTGCACCCCGTCCCAACCGGGCGCGGCGCGGGGGCTGATGCCGCCGCGGGCGTTGATCACGCGCTGCCAGGGAACCTCGTCCTCCGGCCCCAGGGCGTGGAGCGCGTAGCCCACCTGGCGCCCGTGGCCTGGCAGGCCGGCCAGCCGCGCCACCTGGCCGTAGGTCGCGACGCGGCCGCGCGGGATGCGGCGCACCACCCGGTAGATGCGCGCATAGCTGTCGCTCGGGCGGCGCGGCGGCATCCGGGCATTGTATCCTTGCATGGCAGTGGCAAAGATCACCCTCTACGGACCGGCGCAGGCGCCCTACACCGAGAAGGTCCGCCGCGCCCTGCGGGTCAAGGGCCTCGAGTTCGAGCTGCGCGAGCCCGAGAGTCCCGAGGACTACCGGCGCTGGAACCCGAAGACCGGCCTGCTCCCCGTCCTGGAGATCGACGGCGAGTGGATCCCCGATTCGACGGCCATCCTGTTTCGGCTCGACGAGCTGTTCCCGGACCCGCCGCTGCTCTCCCCCGACGCCCTGGTGGCCCAGCAGCAGCGCCAGCTCGAGAACTGGGCCGACGAGTCGTTCCTCTGGTACTTCCAACGCTGGCAGCGCCTGGCCGGCGAAGCGCAGGCGGCGGACGCGCAGGCCGCCGGCGGCGGGCTGTCCGCGTCGCTGGGGAAGCGGCTGCGCGACCTGTTCGCCTGGCTGCCGAGGGGCGGCACGTGGGAGCGCCCGGAGACCGCGCTGCTGCGCGAGCTGGGCGACCGCCAGGACGATTTGGTCCGCTTTCTCGGCGACCGCCCATTTTTCTTTTCCGACCGGCTGAGCATGGCGGACCTGGCGGTCTACGGGATGCTCTACACCATGCGCAACGGGGTGATTCCCGGCGGGGCGGAGCGGCTCGCCAGCCGGCCGGCGCTCGTCGAGCTGATGCGGCGGGTCGAGCGCGAGACAGGCGGCTGAGGCGGGCTGGCCGCGGGCCGGGCGAGGGCGAGCCGTCCGCGCCGGATCCGGGTTGGCCCCGCTACTCCCGGCGGCCCTTCCCCGCCTACCGCTACGTCCCGGGCCGTTCGCCCCACCCGCGGCGCGACCCGCGCGGGCACTCGCACGGCCTCCCCGAGCCCGACCCGCCTTCGTTCCCGCCCGAGCGTTGGCGCGAGAGCGACGGCTACCTCTACGCGGTCGACCTCTACAACTTCGCCTACTGGTGGGAGTGCCACGAGATCTTCGAGGCGCTCTGGCGCGCGGCCGGGCGGAGCAGCGAGGGGGGGCGCTTCTTCCAGGGCCTGGTCCTGGTGGCCGCGGCCCAGCTCAAGGCCTTCGCCGGCTCCGACGCCGCGGCCCTGCGCCTGGCGCGGCGGGCCCTGGCGCGGCTCGAACCGATCCACGGCCCCCGCATGGGCATCGACGTGCCGGACCTGGCACGGCGCGTGCGAGCGCGCTTCGAGGGCGGCGCCGCCATCGACCTGTCGATCCGGCTCGATCCGCCCTAGCCAGCGCCCCGGGGGCGGGCGGCCTCGGTCGCCCACCCTCCCCTCTCCGACCGGGTTCTCGGACCTCGAAACCCCTCTTGAATCGCTTATCCGCTATCCGCCGGACGGCGCTTGAGTTGATCCGGTGCCTTGTCCGGCCCACTCGCGGGGAGGCTCCTATAATTTCGCCAACGCTTCCGTCGATTTCATAGGATCGAATTCCTGTTCGGCTGAGGTCTGCATGGAAGATCCGAAGACGGCGCCGCGACGGCCGCGTCGATGGCTCCGCTGGCTCGGCGCCGGCCTGGTTCTCGTCGCCTCCCTAGCTCTGGTGTATCGCACGGAGCTGGCGCAGCTCTGGAAGGTCTCCCGTCTCTTCGACGCCGATATCATCGTGCACAACTTTCAGCACATGGACGAGCTGTTTCCGTCGCGAACGGTCCGGCGCGGCGACGAGGTGTTCGAGTTCAGTCGGGGCGCCTACACCCTGCCGGCCAGCTTCCGCTACGACGGCCGGTCCTACGACAGCGAGGCGTTCCTGGCGGACACCGACACCACCGGCCTTCTGATCGTAAAGGACGACACGATCCTCCTGGAACGCTACCAGCGAGGCCACTCCGCCGCGGGCCGTCACATCGCCTGGTCGGTGAGCAAGTCGGTCGTGTCGGCTCTCTTCGGGATCGCGGTGGCCGAGGGGCACGTCCGCGACATCATGCAGCCGGTGACCGATTACGTGCCGGAGCTCGCGGGCTCGGGCTACGACGGAGTGCCCATCAAGCACGTCCTGCAGATGTCGTCCGGTGTTCGCTTCGACGAGGACTACGGAGACCCGTTCTCCGACATCAACCGGATGGGCCGGGTGTTGGCCATGGGCACCACCCTTCTCGAGTTCGCGACCACGCTCACGCGGGAGAGGGAGCCGGGCACTCTCCAGCACTACGTCAGCATCGATACGCAGGTTCTCGGCACCATCCTCGTGCGGGCCACGGGACAGAGCCTCGCATCGTACACCTCGGAAAAGCTGTGGCAGCCACTGGGCATGGAGTCGGATGCCTACTGGCTGGTGGATGGCGCCGGCATGGAGATGGCCTTCGGCGGCCTGAACGCGAGCCTGCGCGACTACGCGCGTTTCGGGCGGCTCTACCTCCACCGCGGCAACTGGAACGGCAGGCAGATCGTGCCCGAAGCCTGGGTGGACGCCTCGGTCACGCCCGATGCTCCCCACCTGATGCCGGGGCCCAAGCCAAACACCGACAACGAGATGGGCTACGGCTACCAGTGGTGGATTCCAGCGCGGCCGAACGGCGACTTCATGGCGCTCGGCGTCTACAGCCAGACGATCTACGTCGATCCCCGAAACCGACTGGTCATCGTCAAGAACTCCGCAAACCGCGACTTTCAGCGGAACCGATTCGAGCCCACGCGAGAGACCCTCGCACTGTGGCGCGCGGTCGCCGCCGATCTGGGCGACACCCGCTGAGCGCCCGCGCCCCATGACCGGGGAGAGCGGGGAAAGAGTTTCCAGCTATGTGAGCTGCACCGGCTCGTCGACGTCGATCACTTCTTCCGCAGCGACGTCGTACCAGTAGTCCGTTCCGCCGAGCATCAGCTCGTACTGCTTGCCGCGACGCAGGTACAAGCTGGAGTCCACCTCTTCCATGTAGCCCATGCCGCCGAAGATCTGGCTGCCGATGTCCATCGTCCGGGCGACGGTCTCTGCCGAGAAGGCCTTCGCCTTCGCCACATAGCCGCGCACGTGGCGCCCCCGATCCATGTTGAACGCCGTGAACAACGTCAGGGTGTCCGACCCGAGGATCTCCATGATCAACTGAGCCAGATAGCCCTGGATGGTCTGCAGCTGGCCGATCGGGCGGCCGAACTGGACCCGCTGCCGGGCGAACTGGGTCGATTGCTCGTGCAGTTGGAAGCTCGCGCCGTTGGTGAAGGCGGCGAAGGCGAGGGCCGCCTTGTGAAGCACGGGCTCCAGATCCGTCCAGGCGTCGTCGACCCGACCCAGGACGGTCTCCCGAGCTACGTGAACGTCGCGAAACGCGACCTCGTAGTGACGATCACGGGCCATCGTGGGCGTATGGGTGAAGCTGATGCCGTCGGTCCTGGCGTCCACGAGGAACATCGTGAGTCCACGTCTCGAGGGTGCGGACTCCGACGTCCGCGCCACCACCAGCAACCGGTCGGCCGCCGCCGCGTACTCGACGAACATCTTGGTGCCGTTCAGCAGATACCCCTCTTCCGAGGGCCGGGCCTCGACCACGATCACGCCGGGGTCGAAGGAACGAGAGAACTCCTGGTAGGCAAACGCGATGACGGTCTCGCCGTCCACGATCTGCGGGATGTACTGCGCGCGCTGCTCTTCGGTCCCGGCACGCGCGATGGCATCGCCCGCGATTACGGCCGTGGAGAGAAACGGGCTCGGACAGATATGACGGCCCAGCTCCCTCATCAGGATGGTGAGGTTGAGGGTGCCCAGTCCCAAGCCACCCAAGTCGACCGGAAGATCGATGCCCAGCCAGCCCAACTCTGCCATTCGCTTCCACATTTCCCTGCTGAATCCGAGCTCGCTCGCCTCCATCTGGCGCACGAACTCCATCGTGCATTGCTCGTCCATGAACCGTCGCGCGCCGTCCTGAAGTTGGACCTGCTCGTCGGTCAGCTTCATGTGCATCTTGGCGATCCCCCTCAGCTGCGGCTGGGTAGCTCCGGCTTGCCCAGCGCATTCGGCAATCCCAGCATCCGCTTGGCCACGATGCTCTTCGCCACGTCCACACCCGCCGCAGCGACCTTGCAATGGCCGGCCATCAGGCCTTCCTCGACGATGTAACCATCCAGCCCGGCATGCTCGGCCCCATGCGCGAGAAACCCGAAAGGCCCCATGATCTCCTGTGCCAGTTGGCACACCTCATCCTGCATGCACGATCCCCAGGCTTTGTTCATCGCTGCCTCTGCAGAGGGCACCCGGTCCGCAGCCACACAAATGCACAACCGCTCGATCATGTTGCCCACCTCGATCCGCGTCGCCATGCGGCCGATCTTGCGACGCACCGAGGGATCGTCGTACAGCGGACGATCGCCTGCGTAGTTCAGACCCTTCAGGTACTTGAGGATCGTGTAGAAGCGCCGGGTGTGCTGAGCCGCGGCGATGATGGCGAAGCGCTCGTAGTCGAGAGCCTGCATCATGTAGTAGAAGCCCTTGTTGAGGTCGCCCACCAGGCGGCTCTTGGGCACCTTGACCTTGTCGAACACGACCTCGTTCGTCCGCTCGGCTGTGGTCGTACCGATGCAATACATGGGTGACACCGATATGCCCTCGGCGTCCGTATCCACGATCAGAATACTGATACCCTGGTGCTTGCGTGCGTCGGGATCGGTGCGCACCGCCATCCAGTGCCACCTGGCGAAGTGCGCCGAGGTGATGAAGATCTTTGTCCCCGTGACTTCGAAGTGGTCGCCCTTGTCGACCGCCCGGGTCTGAAGGCTGCCGATGTCGGTTCCCGCTCCTGGCTCGGTGTAGGTGATGGACCACTGGCCCTCGTTTCTGAAGATCTTCGGAAGAAACTCCCGCTTCATCTCCTCGCTGGCTTCGTGGAAAATCGTATTGGCGATGGTGCCGACGTTCTTGCCCACGATGGGGGCGTTCACCCGCTCGAGTTCGGTGTTCAGAATGAACTGCGCGAGAGGGAATGGACTCGGCGAGCCGCCGTATTCTTCGGGGAAGCCCAGGCCCAGCCAGCCTCGTTCGACCATCTTGTCGACGAAGGCGACGCGTTCCGGGGTATTGATGAACATGCTGCCCTTGACTTCATCGGTGAGTTCCTTCGCGATGAACTCGCGGACCTCCTGTCGAAACGCTTCTTCTTCGGGACTCCAGTCGAGATCCATTTCAATCTCCTGTCGAACCGCCGAGGTCGTGAACAGTCGCCCCGAACCGGCTGAGTGGACACGTCAAGCACCGACACATATTTTACCAGATGTGCGGAGGGAACAGTGAGCATGACGGAAGACGAATTCAGGACGATCCCCGATTACGTCAAACCGGCGAACCGCAAGCGGATACTCGAGCTGGCGGTAGCCGACGAGAAGGAAGTCTCGGATGTAGCGTGCTGCGAGTACCTGATCCGTCACTGGAACGAAACGGTAGAAGACGGCAACCCGCTTTACAACGACCGCGAGTACGCGAGAAGTCGTGGATTCAAGGACATCATCGCCCAGCCCGGGATGATCATCTGCACCCTGGTTCTGCCCTACCGTTGGCCGACGCCGGATGGATTCCACAAGACGAGACAGCTCCTGCACTTCGAGCTGAAGGACTTGTTGGAGCTTCCCGTGGGAATCCTCGCGAACTACGAAACCTTCTTCTACAAGGCCATCGAGATCGGCGACCGTTTGAGCAGCACCGGGCGATTGGCGGAGATCTCCGATTTCAAGCGAACGCGCCTGGGCGGGGGCTACTTCAGCAAGCTCGAAACCAGTTATACCAACCAACGGGATGAGCTGGTCTGTCGGGCGCACACCAACCTGTTCTCCTACGGTGGGGCGGAGGAGACCCTGGGAGAAAACGACGACGCGAAGCAGGACCGGGCCCGGGCCAAACGCGCCGAGCCGAGCACCCTGGAAGACCAGGCGCCGATGGAACCCCCCGCTGGCGACTGGCTGAAGGGCGGCTGGCACAACGCGACGGAGGAGATGCTGGAATCCTGGCGGACCGGCTGGGCGCCGGAAACCCCCGCAGAACGCTATTGGGAGGACGTCGAAGAAGGCGAAGAGATGCCGGATCTGCTCATGCCGATCACCGTGACGCGCTGCGCCTTCATGGCGTCAGCCAGTCGAGACTTCGCGCCCCAACACCACAACACCTGGTATTGCCACAACAAGAGCGGGGTCCGCGAGATGTTTCTGGGAACCCACTTCAACCTGGGGATGCTGTCCAGATTCATGACCGATTACGGCGGCCCCACCAGCACCGTCCGCCGTATACAGCTGCAGATGATGCGCACCATCGGAGCCGGCGAGGACTACAAGATGACCGGCGCGATCACCCGAAAGTGGGAAAAGGATGGTGAGAAGCGGGTCGACATGGACATTGCGATCGATACGCAACTCGGCCCGGGCTATCGTTGCAGCGGGACCCTGGCGCTGCCTTCGAAGCGGTAGCTGACGAACCTAGGCCGCAGAGATCGCCCGTTCCAGGGCTTCTATCTCGGCCTCCGCGTAACCGAGTTCAGCCAGCACCTCACGCGTATCCTGCCCCACCGCGGGAGCGGGCGTCCGGATGCTGCCCGGTGTCTTCGACATTCTGAACAGGACCCCCACCTGATCGACGAAGCCTTCGCCGAGATCCGACCCCGAGAGAATGGCTCCCCGCTCCCGGTGGTTCCTGTCGGCCATGACTTCGTCGAGCGATAGAATCGGCGTTACGCACGTGTCCTCGCACATGAGCCGTTCGGTCCAGTCGTCCCGATCCCTGGTCAGGAAGATCTCGCGGAGTCTGCGGATCTGATGCACGGCTTCTTGGGAGCCGGGTTCCGGCTGTTGCCGATCCGCGAACTCTTCGACGCCCAACAGGCGACAGAGCTTCGTCCAGAACCAGGGCTCGAAGGCCGCGACCGAGAGGAACTTTCCGTCCTTGCATCCATAGATGTTGTAGTAGGCCCACTGGCCAGTCAGCACAGTCTGTCCCCGACGCGGTGAGTGCCCGGACAGGAGGGAATCGTTCAGCTGGAGCCACATCATGTTGAGCAACGTATCCACCATGGCGAGATCGACGTACTGCCCTTCACCGGTTCGTTCCTTGTGAAAGAGGGCCATCACGATGCTCAGCGCGGCGCTGATTCCGCCGGCATCGTCGGCGATGGCGTTTCCGGGGATCTGAGGCGGGCCGTCGACTTCCCCTGTCATGTGGGGAATACCTGCCAGGCCCTGGTAGTTGAGATCGTGGGCGACGACCTGGCTGTAGGGGCCGTCCTGACCGAAACCCGAGAGTGAGACGCAGATGATGTCGCTCTTGATCCCGGACAGGGCCGCGTAGTCCAGACCCAGGCGTTTCGCGACCCCGGGCCTGAAGCCCTCCACGACGACGTCGACGGTCTCGATGAGTTTCTCGAGGACCTCACGGCCTTCGGGCTTCTTGAGGTTCAGGCGAATGCTTCGCGTGTTGCGACGAATCACGTCGGGGACGACGAGCTCGTTGCCGCCCCTGCTGGGCGGTTCCAGCTTGATGATGTCTGCGCCGAAGTCGGCGAGAATCTGGGAGCTGTGAGGCCCCGGTCCAAGGCGCGCGAGGTCCAGGATCCTCACGCCCTCCAGGGGCAGCTTCGGTTTCTCTGGCGTTCCCTTACGGGGGGGGCGCGAGCGACCGGGGCCGTGGGGCACGTCGCGGATCATACACCCTGACCTTCAGCCGATACCGCGTCCGGCGGCGGGGCGACTAGCCCGCCAGCAGCGCGTCGGACTTCGCGGCGAACACGAAGTCGCTCTTCGTGAGGCCGTCGATCTTATGAGTCCAGATGGTGATCCCCACCTTGCCCCAGGCCAGGTGGATGTCCGGGTGGTGGTTCTGTTGCTCGGCCAGCTCGCCCACGCGGTTGGTGAAGTCCAGGGCCTCGCGGAAGTTCTTGAAGCGGTAGCGCTTCTCCAGATGGTGCTGGTCGACGGCCCGCCACTCGCCCCCGAGCTGCTCGAGGAGGGCCTCGAGCTCGGCGCCCTTCAGAGGCGGCGTGTCTCCCCGGCAGGGGACGCACTTGCCGGCGGCCAGCTCGCTCGCGCCCATCTCGGTCCTCCAGTGGCACCCAGACCATAACCGACTCCCGCCCGCTCGAAGCCGCGCCGCCGCGGCTATGCTCGGGCCGCCGTGACGCGGGCGGAGAAGGCTCGGCGCATCCAGGCGATCCTCGACGAGTGCCACCCGCGGGCGGGGATCCCGCTGCGGCACCGCGATCCCTACACCCTGCTCGTGGCCGTGGTGCTCTCGGCCCAGTGCACCGACGTGCGCGTCAACCAGGTGACGCCGCGGCTGTTCGCCCGGGCCGCCCACCCGCGGGCGATGGCGCGGCTCTCGGTGCCGGAAATCCACCGCATCATCCAGCCCTGCGGGCTGGCGCCCTCCAAGGCCCGGGCGATCGCCGGGCTCTCGCGGCTGCTGCTCGAGCGACACGCGGGGCGCGTGCCCGCCAGCTTCGAAGCGCTCGAAGCGCTGCCCGGCGTGGGCCACAAGACCGCGAGCGTGGTGATGACCCAGGCCTTCGGCCAGCCGGCCTTCCCCGTGGACACCCACATCCACCGCCTCGCGGGGCGCTGGGGGCTCTCGCGGGGGACGAACGTCGAGCGCACGGAGCGCGACCTGAAGAAGGTCTTCCCCAGCGAGGACTGGGGACGCGTGCACCTCCAGATGATCTACTTCGGTCGCGAGCACTGCCCCGCGCGCGGCCACGACCTGACGCGCTGCCCGGTTTGCGCCTGGGCCGCCTCGAAGGCGCGCATCGCCCGGGAGATGCAGCGCGCTCGGCGCTGACTACTCGTCCAGGTAGCCGAGGGCGCGCAGCCGCTCCCGATCGCCGGCCGAGAGCTCGCGGCGGACCGGGCGCCGCGTCGCCAGCTCGCCCGACAGCGCAGCGATGCGACGCCGGTGCGCCGCGACCACGTCCGGGTGGGCGTCCGCCACGTCGCGCGTCTCGTGCGGATCCCCCTCCAGATCGAACAGGTGGAACGACCCGTCGCTGCGGCGCAACGAGCTCTTCCAACGTCCGGCGCGATAGGTGCGGAAGTGCAGCTCGCCCAGGAAGACCTCTTCGGGCGGCGCACCGGAGGCGGCCTCGGGCCGCGCGCCCGCGATCTCCTGGATCAGCTCGAAGAGATCCTGCGTGCGCACCAGGGCGGCGGGATCCCCCGCCGGCGCCGGCGCGACGATCAGCGGCACGCGCAGCAACTCGTCGTAGGACGGATTTCCCAGGTGACCGAACGGCTTGCCGCGCCCGATGGCCACGGGGTGCTGCTCCGCCAGCCGCTCGCCGTGGTCCGCGGTCAGCACCACGGTGGTGTCGTCGAGCAGGCCCTCGCGATCCAGGTAGGACAGCAGCCGCCCCACCGCCGCGTCCACCCGCGCCACCGCCTCGGCGTAGGCCCGGGCGGTGGCCTCGACGTCGTACCCGTCGCCGGTGAGGTGGCGGAGGTAGTCGTGCGTGTCCATGTAGTGCACATAGAGGAAGAAGCGGTCGGTCGGTCGCCGCGTCAGCGCCTCGACCGCGGCGCGGTTGACCGCCGCCCAGCTGCGCGCGGCTCGCAGCTGGGCGAAGTCGGCGCGCGCCGCCCGGCCGCGCGGATGGCCCACCTCCACCCAGTCGCTGAAGCCGCGGCCGAAGCCCGACGGCTCGAACAAGAAGTGGTTGGAGGCGACGCCGATCGTCCAGTAGCCCGCCTCGCCCAGCCGCTCGGCCAGGGTGGGAAGTCCCGCCGGGATGCAGGCCCCGTCGTCGTCGGGCCCGGCGAAGCGGGCCATGCCGCACCAGCTGGCGGAGTTCCAGGAGACCGGCGCGCTCGGATCCTCCGACTCGATGCTCGGGGTGCGACCGGTGAAGAGCGAGCCCATCGACATCGAGGTCTGGTGAAACGACGCGACGGCGTTCGTGAAGACCTGGCCGCGCTCCGCGAGGGCCTCGAGGTGGGGGGTCGGACGGCGCGCGCCGTAGGGCGAGAGGTGATCGCTCCGCAGCGTGTCGACCACGATCAGGATCACGCGCTCGGGCGGAGAGGGAGGCCACAGTGCGAGAGCCGCGAGCGCGAGTGCGCCCGCCGCGAACGCCGCGCCGACCCGAAGCCCCCGGCGCCGCGGGGCCGTCACGAGCCGATGCGCCGCAGCCGCACGAGCGGGTCCGCGGGATCCTTCTCGCCCTCGAGATCGACCTCGCCCTCGAGGGCCCACAGCTCGTCTCCGGCCGGGTCGACCAGGGTCTGGTAGACGTCCCAGCGGCGCTGGCCGCTGCGCTTGAGGTGGGTGCGATCCGCCCGCCGCGCGTCGGGCGTGAAGACGATCTGGCCGTATTCGGCGAGAAAGGGCGCCAGCGCGCGCTCGAAGCGCCCGGCATCCCACGGGTCGTCCGCGGCCTGGCGGACCCAGGCGGCGGCGGCGGCGTAGTCGCCCGCGGCGAGGGCTCGCAGCAGTTCGTGCAGCTCGGCGCGCACGCGGGCGGCCAGGATCTTCTCGTGCAGGGCCAGATCGAACGGGAAGCGGGCGCGGGGCTCAGCGTCGCTGGCGGCGCGCGGCTCCGCCTCCCGCAGGTTCTCCCAGGCTTCTACCAGGCTCGAGTCCACGCGCTGGAGCATCGCGCGGAAGAACGCGATCGCGTCGTAGACCTCGTCGGTCTTGGCTGCGGCGGGCACCGACTGCACGAGCGTGTTGTGGACCTGACTCAGGTAGCGCAGCAGCAGGCCTTCGGAGCGCGCGATGCGATGCTCGCGGACGTAGTCGACGAAGCCGCGGAAGCCCTCGAACATCTCGCGTGCCACCGACTTGGGGCGGATGCTCTCGTCGCCCACCCACGGATGCTTCTCGGCGAAGATCTCGAAGGTGGCGTGGATGAAGTCCGCGTCGGGCTGCGGGTGGGTGACCGAATCGAGCCGGCGGATGCGTTCCTCGTAGGGAACGCGCTGCGCCTTGAGCCGGGCCAGCAGCTCCCCCTTCCGCTTGCGGGCCTGCGCGACCAGGATCACCCGCGGATTCTCGAGGATCGCCTCGACCAGCGAGAGGACCTCCAGGGCGTAGCTGGGCGAATCGCGGTCGAGGGCGAAGACCGCCTCGACCAGATACAGCGCGAGGGTCTGGTAGAGCGAGAACTCCCTCTGTAGCTCCTCGTTCACGCGGACCCGCGGCCGGCCGCTGGCGGCATCGCGCACCACGGCGACGATCCCGGCGCGGCGCAGGGCGCGGAAGAGTGCGGCGGCGCGCCGGCGCATGCGCCGCTTGCTCTTCTCGCTCTCGTGGGAGAAATCGATCAGCTCGAGCAGGGCTCGATAGCCGGCGCCGCGCCCCGTGTCCTCTCGCTGGAGCGCGTTCATCAGCATGCCGTGGGTCACTTCGAAGCGGGAGACGAGCATCTCGGGCGGCCGGGCGATCAGCCGCTCGAAGGTCTCCCGGTTCCAGTGCACGAAGCCCCGGGCGGGTGCGCGCTTGCGCGGCGGCCGGCGCCGGCGCGCCTGCGGCCCCCGCGGCCGCGCCGAGATCCTGCGGTTCTCGATCACGTGCTCGGGGGCCTGGCACACGACGCTGCCCCGCTCGTCGAAGCCCTTGCGCCCGGCCCGCCCCGCGATCTGCTTGAACTCGCGGACGCTCAGCAGCGAGACCTTCTCCCCGTCGAACTTGCAGAGCTTCGTGAAGACCACGGTGCGGATCGGGATGTTCACACCCACCCCGAGCGTATCCGTGCCGCAGATGACGTGGAGCAGACCCTCCTGGGCGAGCTGTTCGACCAACAGCCGGTACTTGGGCAGCAGCCCCGCGTGATGGACGCCGATGCCGTGGCGCAGGAAGCGCTGCATGTCCTTGCCGTAGGCCGTGTCGAAGCGCTGGCCCACCAGGGCCTGCGCGATGCGGCGGCGCGTCTCGCGGCCGCACAGCCGGGCGCTGGTGAGCGCCTGGGCGCGCTCCGCGCACTCGCGCTGTGTGAAGCTGACGACGTAGACGGGAGCGCGGCCCTCGGCGACCAGATCCTCGAGCGTCTCGTGAAGTGCCGTCTCCCGGTACTCGAAGTCCAGGGGGACGGGCCGATTCTCGGAGTAGATCGCCGCCACCTCGCGACCCGTGCGGGCGCGCAGGTGCGCCTCCAGCAGCGCGGTGTTGCCGAGCGTGGCGGACATCAGCAGAAATTGCGTCCGGGGCAGGGCCAGGAGCGGGATCTGCCAGGCGACACCTCGCTCGCGGTCCGCGTAGTAGTGGAACTCGTCCAGCACGACGTAGGGCGCAGCCGTGGCCTCGCCGCGCCGCATGGCCATGTTGGCCAGCACCTCGGTGGTGCAACACAGGATCGGGGCGTCGCGGTTGATGCTGGCGTCGCCCGTCAGCATGCCGACCTCCTCCGCACCAAAGTCGTCGCACAGGGCGAAGAACTTCTCGCTCACCAAGGCCTTGGTCGGAGCCGTGTAGAAGGAGCGCGCTCCCTGACAGATGGCCTTGAAGTGCAGACCCAGGGCCACCAGCGACTTCCCGGATCCGGTCGGCGTACCCAGGATCACGTGGCGCTCGGCCATCAGCTCGAGCAGCGCCTCTTCCTGGTGGGGGTAGGGCTCGAGCCCGATGGAGGCGACCCAGTCCAGGAACAGATCCAGGACCTCGTCCGGCGCCCGGGTCCCGCCCGGCGGGACGCGCGCCCGAAGCGCCGCGCCCGCGCCGCGCGGCGCGGCGTTCCGGGTGACCGACTCGACCTCGCGCATGCGCGGGACAGTAGCCCCCGGCGCGGGAAGCCGGCAGCGCGGCACCTCACCCGCCCCGCCTACTCCTCCAGGTAGCCGAGGGCGCGCAGCCGGCGGCGGTCGTCCGCCGCGTCCCCCGGCTTCGGCAACGTCCGGGTCGCCAGCTGACGCGAGAGCGCGGCGATCCGGCGCCGGTGCCTCGCGACCACGTCTCCGCGCTCGTCCGCGAAGTCGCGCGTCTCTCGCGGGTCCTCGGCCAGGTCGAAGAGCAGCAACGCCTCGTCCGCGCGACGCACGGTGCTCTTCCAACGCGCGTCCCGGTAGGTGAGGAAGTACAGCTCTCCCAGGAAGACTTCCTCGGGGCGCAGGGGTGTCGCCGGCCGCGAAGGCACGCCCGCGATCGCCTGGACGAGGTGGAAGAGATCCTCGGAGCGCACCAGCGCGGAGACGTCGCGGTCGAGCGGCGGCGCGACGATCAGCGGGATGCGCAGAAGCTCTTCGAACGAAGGGTTCCCCAGGTGGCCCAGGAGCTTGCCGCGGCCCCTGCCCAGGTGCCGCTCGCCCAGTCGCTCGCCGTGGTCGGAGGTGAAGATCACCCGCGCGCCGGCCAGCAGCCCCTCGCCCTCCAGATCCGCCAGCAGGCGTCCGACCCCGGCGTCCACGCGCCGCACCGCCTCCGCGTAGACGCGCGCCCCGGTCTCGGCGTCCCAATCGGCCTTGGCCACGGGCAAGGTGTAGTCGTGCACGTCCATGTAGTGGACGTACAGGAAGAAGCGGTCGCTGCGGCGGCGTTTCAGCGCCTGTGCGGCGGCCCGGTTGACCTGCGTCGCGGTGCGTCGGGAGATGCTGACGGTCGCCACCTCCCACCCGCTCTCACCCACCTCGACCCAGTCGTCGAAGCCGCGGCCGAAGCCCGACGGCTCGAACAGGAAGGGGTTGGAGACGACGCCGATCGTCCGGTAGCCCGCCTCGCGCATGCGCTCGCCCAACGTGGGGACGCCCGACGGGATGCAGCTGCTGGTCTCGCCCGGTTCGGCGAAGCGCGCCAGTCCACACCAGGTGCTCGAGTTCCAGGGAACCGCGTGGCGCGGATCCTCGGTTTCGATGCTCGGCGTGCGGCCCGTGAACAGCGAGCCCATCGACATCGACGTCTGGTGAAACGACGCCGACGCGTTCGAGAAGACCTGCCCGCGCGCGGCGAGCGCCTGGATGTGGGGCGTCGCGTTGTCGGATCCGTAGGGCGAGAGAAAGTCGCGCCGCAGCGTGTCCACCACGATCAGGATCACGCGCTCGGGTGGCGGGGGCGGCCGGAGCAGCAACGCGGTGCCCGCGAGGGCGGCGAAGGCCGTCGCTCCACCCAGCAGCAGGTTGCGGCGACGCCGTCCCAGCTCGCGCATGCGCGGGACAGTAGCCCCCGGCGTGGGGAGACGGCAGCATTGCGCGCGTGTCGGCGCCCTCGGATTCCGCACCGCCCACGCCCCGGGAGGCCAGAGCCCCTCGTCGGCCGCGCGGGCGCGAGGCGCTCGCGGCGGCCGTGCTGTTCGCCGCGGTGGTGGCCCTCTACGCGCCCGCCGCGCGCCTGCACTTCATCTACGACGACCACGCGCTGGTGGTGGGTCCCGCGCCCGGCTCTGCCGGCGAGCTCGGGCGGCGCCTGGTGGAGCAGTTCGTCCGCCGCGACCCCCACTGGGATCTTCCCTACTACCGGCCGTTGCCCCGCTCCACCTACCTGGCCCAGCAGTTCGCGCACGGGAACGATCCGCGCCTGTTCCACCTGTTCAACGTCCTGCTGACCGCGACCGCGGCGCTGCTGGCCTACGCGCTGTTGCGCACGCCCGCGTTCGGCGTGAGCCCCGGGCCGGCGTGGCTCGCCGGCGCGCTCTTCGCGTTCCACCCGGTGGCGTCCTCGTGCGCGTACCCCATTTCCGCACGCGAGACCCTGATGCCCGCGATCTTCGTCATGGCATCCCTGGCGGCGTTCTTGCGGGCGGGTGGGCGCTGGTACGCGTTGGCCGTGGCGCTCTTCGCCGCGGCGCTGCTGTGCAAGGAGCAGGCGGCAATCGTGCCGGGGCTGTTCGCGCTGGCCGACGCCCTGGGGCTCTCGGCCGACGCGCCGGGGCGCAGCCCGCGGCGCTGGCTGCTGCGCTACGCGCCGCCGGTCGCGGTGCTGGCCGCCTACGCCGCCGTGCGCGCGGCGTTGATCGGCGGCGAGGAGCACCAGCTCGCGCTGCTCGAACACCCCTCCGGCCCGCTGCTGGCCCTGCTCTTCTCGCTGCAGGCGCTGTTCGCACCCCACCGGGAGCTGCTCTACGAGCCCCGCGTCGAGGTCTGGCTCTCGCCGTGGCGCCTGCTGCTGGCGGCGGCCGCCTGCACAGCGCTCGCCGTCGCCGCCCGCCGGCGCTGGCCTCGCGTGCGGGCAGCGACGCTCTTCTGGCTGGGCTGGTTCCTGCTGGCGCTGGCACCGACGGCGAACCTCCTGGTCCAGGAGGCGCGCTTCGCGGAGCGCTACGCCTTCCTCGCCTGGCTCGGACCGCTCGGGGTGGCGGCGGCCCTGGCCTCCGACGCGTGGGATCGACCGGCGGTGCGCCGGGGAATCGTCGCCGCCGGCGCTCTGCTGCTCACCGCGTACGGCGCCATCAGCTTCCAGCGCAGCCAGTACTTCGCGAGCGACCGCGCTTTCCTGGCGCAGTGGCTGCGCAGCGATCCGCGCTCGGCGCAGGCGCACTACAGCTACGGCCAGGTGCTGGTGCGCGAGCAGCGCTTCGAGGAGGCGATCGGTCACTTCCGCCGCGCGCTCGCGGTCAATCCGTCGTTCCTGGCCCACAACAAGCTCGGCCTGGCGTTGGCCTCGCTCGACCGGCACGCCGAGGCCGTCCGCCACCAGCGCCGGGCGCTGCGCTTGCGCCCCGACTCGGCCCAGGCCCACCTCCAGCTGGCGGAGTCACTGCGCGCGACCGGAGAGCTCGACGAGGCGCTGCTCCATTACCGGCGAGCGATCGAGGGCGAGCCCACACTCGCCCTGGCGCACTACCGGCTCGGATTGGCGCTGGCCGACTCCGGTCGCCGCGAGGAGGCCGAGCCGCACCTGCGCGAGGCGGTGCGCCTCGAGCCCGCCCTGGGGCGGAACCTGGAGCGGCGCGGGCTGCGGCCCGCCGGCCGCGATCCGCGGCCGCACTGAACGCCGGGCGGGCGGCGGGAGGGGAAAACGTGGAATCCGATCGCTGGCGCCTCTTCTACCAGAGCGACCTCCAGGGCGTCTACTCGCTGCTGGTCGTCCCCGGGCTCTTCCTGGTGTACCTGCTCTTGTCCCGAAGATCGCGCCAGACGGCCGCGGCGGACCCGGAGGCCCGCTTCGTGCGGCTCTACGCGCTCGTCTTCTGCGTGCAGACCCTGCTCGATCCGCTCTGCACCGGCCCGCTGGTGGTCGCGCTCGACCTCGGCTACAACGCCACCTCTGCGCTGATGGTCTGCCTCGTCCTGCTGGGCGACTTCCGCGTGTTTTTGCTGATCTTCGCCCTCGCCGACCGGGAGAGAAGAGTGGGGCGCGCGCTGGGTGAGGCGGCGCTCTGGACGCTGGTCGTCCCAGTCACCGCCTACGCCAGCAATGCGGCGCTCGAGTGGTTCCGTCCCGACCTCGGTGCACAGCGGCTGTGGCTACTCTACGAGCTCGGTTTCCTGGCGATCGCGCTGGTGCTCCGCCACCGCGTCATTCCGCGGCGCCTTCCGGCCGAGCGGGCCGACCTGCGGCGCGCCCTGCGCGGGCTGGCCGCGTACGTCGCCGGCTACTACGCGCTGTGGGCCGTGTCGGACACCCTCATCCTGTTCTGGAAGGTCGATTTTGGCTGGCTGCTGCGCATCGTGCCCAACCAGCTCTACTACGCGTTCTGGGTGCCGGTCGCCTACTTCGCGCTCTTCCCGCGCACTCAGGGGGTGCCTTCGGTGCGGGCGCCGGGTCGCTGATCGCGCTTGAGCCCCTTCATCGCCTCGAAGTAGGCGATCAGCGCGTCGAGCTGCGCGTCCGAGAGGTGCCGGTGCGCGGGCATGCTGGTGTAGCGGAAGGCCTGGGGATCCCGGATGTAGGCGCGGATCTGCTCTACGGGCCGGTACTCCACGATGCTGCGGGGCACGTTGAGCTCGGGCCCGACTACGCCTCCCTCGCCGTTGATGGCGTGGCAGGCGATGCACTCGGCGCGGAAGACGGCGAAGCCGCTCCAGGCCGGCGAGCCCGCCGGCGCCGAGCGCGGCAGCGTGTGGGGGTACTCGCGCTCGAAGGGGGCGATCTCGAAGGCGACGAGCTGGTAGGGCCACGGGTAGCGGTGGGGGTCGCGCTGGTGCGGCTGGCTCCACACCAGGTAGAAGGGGCCCGGATCGACCTGGCGCCGGTCGATGGGCTCCCAGTCGCCGAGGCTGCGCTCGGCGTCGGCGAAGGCCAGGTAGCCGCCCGGTTCGTTGAGGCGCGCGCCGCTGGCGGGCTTCACGTAGCCGTCGCGCGCGCGCAGGAAGAAGTCCTCTCCGGCCAGCGCCGCCGGGTCCTCGCCGAAGCCGAGCGCCAGCACCTGGCGCAGGGGACAGGCGAGGAACGACTTGCGCTTGCCGTAGTAGGGGTCGTCGATCGAGATCCGCGCGACGTCGCAGGAGGCCCGCAGCGTCTCCAGGTCGATGCGGCGGACCAGCTCGCCCTCGCGTTCGAAGCGCAGCGCCGCCTGCTCGCCGGCCGCCGCGCCGCACGCGCACAGCGCGGCGCCGGCCGCGGCGAGCCAGGTCGAGGCGCGCCGGGGGGGACGCGGCATCGGCGCTGTGGCGGGGCTACCCGCGGCTCGCGCCTCCCGGCGGAAAGTCCTTCAGGATCGCCGCCACCGCATCGTCGACGGATCGGGTGGTCTGCTCGGGGGTCGGCTGCTCGCGCAGCCGGCCCTTGCCGACCCCGCGCCAGACCAGCTCCTTCTCGCGGGCGTCGGCGATGTCGATCACCAGGGTCCCCTCCTCGTACTCTCGCACCCGCGTCTCGGGCACCGAGATCCTGTAGCCCCAGTGATCGACGTAGCCGCGGTTCACCGTGTAGACGTCGAGCTTCTTCTCGATGGCGAGGAAGTACTTCACGTAGAAGTCGGGCCGGCGGTCCGTGCGCTTCACGAAGCCCTTGGCCGTGAGGTTGTCCTCCACGGCCTTGCGGATGCGGGCGTCGATCAGCGGATTGTCGACGCGGTAGTCGCCGGTCTGGGGCGCTCGGCCGGGCAGCCAGGCGAAGGTCGAGTAGGCGGAGAAGTCCTCCTCGGGGTCGTAATCCACCTCCACGCCCAGCGAGGCGCACGCGGCGCCGAAGGCGAGCGAGAGGAGAATGGCGAGGCGGTGCGCGCGCGGCATCGAAGTCTCCCTCCGGAAGCGGAGGGAAACGTACCACGCGGCGCGGGAGACGCAGCGCCAAGCGCTGTGGGTGGAGCGGAGCGCCCCGGGCTAGAGGTTGGAGCCCTGCGCGTCGCGCGCGGCGCGAAGCTTTCGCACCATGCGACCGGCCGCCGGCTCCTCGGGCGGGGGCACGTTCAGCTCCACCTGGCCGGCGCGGTCGCGCCAGGCCTTCGGAACCCGGTCGAGGCTCTCGGTGAAGCGCACGATGCCCTTCTCGTCGACGTACTGGTAGTAGGTCCGGGTCTCGGGCGAGCCGAGGATCGGCTCGAGATCCGCACCCAGGCCCGGCTCTGCCGGGACCCGGGAGCTCACGGCGGGGAGGCTCTCCGCGTCCCGCCGGACCAGCGTGGCACAGGCGATCAGACCCGCGACGCCGGCGACGGCGGCGATCGAGACCAGAAGCTTCTTCCGCATGCTCATGCGCTCTCCTCTCCTCCGCGGGCTGCCCGGCAACGCCGGAGCAACTGCCCGTGCCAACCCCTCATCGGCGTGAGAATTCCCGTCTTGAGCCCTTTCCGGCAGGAGGGGCACCCCCCGCCCCCCGGCGAGACGCCGCCTCCTTTAGACTGGGAGGGCCGTGAAGTCGGCCAGGAGGGGCTCATGCGTCAGATCTGGATTCCGCGGGCGGGACCGCCCGAGGTGCTCGAGATTCGCGAGGCGCCCGACCCGCAGCCGGGGCCGGGCCAGGTCCGCATTCGCGTGGAGGCCGCGGGCATCAACTTCGCCGACATCATGGGACGCATGGGGCTGTACCCGGATCTGCCCCCCATGCCGGTCGTGGTCGGCTACGAGGTCGCCGGGCGGGTCGACGCCGTCGGCAGCGGCGCGCGCGGCGACTGGGTCGGCCGGGACGTGCTGGCGATGACCCGCTTCGGGGGCTACAGCGACACCCTCTGCGCGCCGGAGTCGCAGGTCTTCGAGCGCCCCAGCGGAATGGACGCCCGGCGGGGTGCCGCCCTGCCCGTCAACTACCTGACCGCGTACCAGCTGATCGAGGTGATGGGCGGCCTGCGCGCCGGCGAGACCATGCTCGTCCACTCGGCGGGAGGCGGCGTCGGCATCGCCGCCATCCAGCTCGCCCAGCGGATCGGCGCGCGCGTGATCGGCACCGCGTCGGCCAGCAAGCACGACTTCCTCAAGAGCCTCGGCGTCGATCACTGCATCGACTACACGCGGGAGGACTTCGAGGCCCGCGTGCGCGAGATCACCGACGGCCGCGGCGTCGAGCTCATCCTCGACGCGGTCGGAGGCGCCTCGTTCCGCAAGAGCTACCGCTCGCTGGCGCCGACCGGTCGGCTCGGCATGTTCGGCCTCTCGGCCGCGGCCACCGGAAAGCAGAAGAGCTGGATCGGCTTGCTGCGGGCGGCGGCGTCCACGCCGTGGTTCCAGTTCACTCCGCTAGCGCTGATGAACCAGAACAAGGGCGTCTTCGGTGTGAACCTCGGCCACCTGTGGGGCGAGACCGACCGGGTGAACGCGTGGACCGAGGCGCTGCTCGGGTACTACCGCGAGGGGACCCTGAAGCCAGTGGTGGCGCGGGCGTTCGGCTTCGACGAAGCGGCGGCGGCGCACCACTTCATCCAGGACCGCCAGAACATCGGCAAGGTGCTGCTGCTGCCCTGAGCGCGTCAACGCGCGCGGCGGATCACCACCAGGCGCCCGATCAGCGCCGCGGGCGGCGGCGCCGTCAGCTCGGCAAACTCGACGCGGCGCCCGACCCCCTGCACCAGCCGCAACCCCGCCGACGTGGCGACGAAGCCCTTCACGCGCAGTGCGCCCAGCCCGCGCAGGCGTTCGGCGAGCGCGGCGGGCTCGACCCCGGCCTCGACCGCGAGCTCCTCGGTCTCGAACTCCTCGTGTTGGTGAGGGCGCTGCGTGGCCGTCGCGCCCTGCACGCGGCGCCGCTCGCGCAGCGCCTCGGGGTCGGGCGGGAACAGCAGCGACGGGGCCACCCGGCCGTGGACCGAGCGGATCAGCGGCGCGTCCGGCTCGATCTCACGCAGGGCGCTCTCGAGGTCCGCAAGCTCGCCCTCCGCCACCAGGTCGGTCTTGTTCAGCAGCAGCAGGTCCGCCGAGGAGACCTGCTGCGCGAAGGTGTCGTCCAGGTCGCGGCGCTCGGCGAGCTGCTCGGCGCTCACCACCACCACCGCCACGTCGTCCTCGACCCAGAGCGAGACGGGCTCGCGCCAGAAGTTGAGCTGCGTGTCGAAGGGCAGCGCGACGCCCGACGTCTCGACGATCACGCGGTCGGGCCGCACGCGCTCCCAGAGCATCTGAAGCGTCTCGACCAGCTCGTCGGACAGGCGGCAGCACACGCAGCCGCCCTGGATCTCGACGAACGCCTCGTCGCCCTCGCCGAGCAGCGCCCGGTCGATGCCCAGCTCGCCCAGCTCGTTCGAGATCACCGCCACCCGCACGCCTTCGCGTTGGGCATCGGCGAGCAGGTGGCGCACCAGGGTGGTCTTCCCCGAGCCCAGAAAGCCTGACACCACGAGGGCGGGAATCCGGTCCGGCGCAGCGGCCGGGTCCGCGCTCACGGAGCCCTACGAACCCGCGTGCACATCGTCCCCCCCGGCCAGGCCCCACTCCTGCTCGAGGCCGGACAGCGGCTCCACGCGCAGCTCGGCGTACACGCCATAGTGATCGGTGGGCCAGACGCCGTCCCGCTCGTCGTTGCAGACCACCCGGCAGTGGGTGATCTGTCCCAGCCCGTTGCGCTGTGGAAAGCCGGCGAAGACGTAGTCGATGCGCCGGTCCGGCTCGAGGGCGCTGCGCGCGTAGCGGTTCTCGTTGGACCAGCTGAAACCCGACCCGCCGTCGCCGCTCATGCGCCAGGCGTCCAGGAAGGCGACGCTGCCGCCGGCGAGCGACTGCAAGCCCGTGACGTAGCGGATCTCAGCGGAATCGGGCTCCGCGTTGAAGTCGCCCACCAGGATCGGCGGAAAGCCGTCTCGCGGCCGGCGGCGCAGGGCGAGCTCGCACAGCGCCACCACCTGGCGCTCGCGGACCTCCGCGTGCCGGAACTTCCAGTTCAGGTGGGCGCAGGTGAAGCCGACCGCGCCGAACGGCGCCTCGACCGTCACGGAGAGGGCGGCGCGGGTCTCCCCGTCGCCGGCGTCGGGCAGGCGCAGCTCCTCGCGGTCTGTGATCGGAAAGCGGCTGGCCACGGCGTTGCCGAACTCGCCCTCGGGAAAGGCGTGTCCGTCGCGCTTGAAGCGCGTCGCGCACACGTAGTCACGGTGGTAGGGGCGATCGCCCAGCAGCTCGTCGAGCTGGTCGCGCCCGTCCCCGCGCAGCGCCTCCTGAAAGCCGATCAGGTCCGGGTCGAGGCGGTCGATCCAGGCGCGGATCCGCTCCGCGCGCCGCTCCCACGGACCCGAGTCGTGCCACAGATTCAGCGTCAGGACGGAAAGCGCCACCGCAGACGAGGCCGTTCAGGTCAGGTTCACGATGACGTTCTTGACCTGGGTGTAGAGCTCCAGCGCGGGACGCCCCATCTCACGCCCGTAGCCGCTCTGCTTGTAGCCGCCGAAAGGCGCCGCGGCGTCGAACACGTTGTGGCAGTTGACCCAGACCGTCCCCGCGCGCAGGCCGGCCGCCACCCGGTGCGCCTTCACGATGTCCCGCGTCCAGACGCTGGCCGCCAGGCCGTAGCGGGTGTCGTTGCCCCGGGCGATCACCTCGTCCAGGTCCTCGAAGGGCTGGACGCACACCACGGGTCCGAAGATCTCCTCGCGCACGACCGCCATCTCCTCTTTGACCTCGGTGAAGATCGTGGGCTTGACGAAGTGGCCCTTGGCCAGGCCTTCGGGGCGCTCGTGCCCGCCGACCGCGAGCTTGGCGCCCTGCTTCGTGCCCGAGCGGATGTAGCCCGTCACGCGCTCGTACTGCTCCCGCGAGACCAGCGGCCCCATCTCGGTGCTCTCGTGGAACCCGTCGCCGAGCTTCGTCTGCTCGGCGATCGCCACGACGCGCTCCACCAGCTCGTCCCGGACCCGGGGGCCGACGAACAGCCGCGAGCCCGCACAGCAACACTGGCCGTGGTTGAAGAAGATGGCGCCCGCGACGCCGGGAGCGGCCAGCTCGAGGTCGGCGTCGTCGAACACGATGCTCGGCGACTTGCCTCCCAGCTCGAGGCTCACCCGCTTGAGGTTGCCGGCCGAGGCCTTGACGATCTCGTGACCCACCTCGGTGCTGCCGGTGAACGCGACCTTGTCCACGTCGCCGTGGGCGGCCAGCGCCGCGCCCGCGTCGCCGAATCCGGTCACGATGTTGACCACGCCCTCCGGGAAGCCGGCCTCGCAGATCAGGCGGCCCAGCAGCAGGGCCGTGAGCGGCGTCTGCTCGGCGGGCTTGAGCACCACGCAGTTGCCGCAGGCGAGCGCGGCGCCGAGCTTCCAGGCCGCCATCAGCAGCGGGAAGTTCCAGGGGATGATCTGGCCCACCACGCCGATCGGCTCGCGCAGCGTGAAGTCGAGGTAGCTGGTAGCGTCCTCGCCGTTGATCGGGATCGTCTCGCCCTCGATCTTGGTGGCCCAGCCGGCGTAGTAGCGGAAGTGGTCGACGGTGAGCGGAACGTCGGCGGCGCGCGCGACGGCCAGGGGCTTGCCGTTGTCGAGGCTCTCGAGCTGCGCGAATTCCTCGCTGCGCGCCTCGATCATGTCGGCCAGCTTCCAGAGCAGCTTGCCCCGCTCCGAGGGGTTCATGCGGCGCCACGGCCCCGCCTCGAAGGCCCGCCGCGCGGCCGCGACGGCCCGGTCGATGTCCTCGCGCCCGCCCTTCGCCACCTGGGCCAGCTCGCTCTCCCGCGCCGGATTCTCGACGGCGAAGGTCTCGCCGGACGCCGCCGGCACCCCGCGGCCGTCGATCAGGTGGCCGTGCTTCTCGCCGAGGAAGGCGGTCACGGCATCGATGGGTCGGGGAAGCTCGCTGGCGGTGCTCATGGGGGACCTCTGCGGGCAAAGGGTGCGGGAAGTATGCACGCATCCGGGAAAGGCGGGAAGCCTCAGCCCGCGACCGGCGCCTCCAGCTGCGCGGCGGCCTCGCCCAGACCCGCCAGGCCCGCCGGGTCCGGCGCGTAGAACGACCAGATGCCGATGCGGGACAGGCTGAGCAGCCCCGCCTCGCGCAGCACCTTGAGATGATGGGAGATGGTGGGCTGGCCCAGGTCGAAGTGCGCCACGATGTCGCACACACAGGTGGGCCCCGCCTGGGCCCGTACCAGGCGCAGGATCTCCAGGCGCGTGGGGTCGGCCAGGGCCTTGAAGGCCCGCACCCACCGCTGCCGTTTCGGGGCCGGCAGCGGCGGGATGGCCCGCAGCGGGCAGCAGCCTTCGGGTCGCGCGCGGGTGCTCACGGCGGGGCCTCCGGTCTCGGGGCTCCGGGCGGGGCCGGGGCCGTCTCCCGATATATTGACAGATATCGATCCGTTGTCTAGGATCCCATCGACGCCGATCGATTCATTCCCCTCGGAAGGATCTGGAGGACCCCGCCATGCGCGTTCAGCTCGCCCTCAACGTCCGCAACCTGGACGAGGCCGTCGCCTACTACTCCCGGCTGTTCGGGGCCAGCGTGAACAAGCGCAAGCCCGGCTACGCGAACTTCGCCCTGGACGAGCCGCCGCTGAAGCTGGTGCTGTTCGAGAACCCCGAGGCGTCGGAGCGCCTCAACCACCTGGGGGTCGAGGTGTTCGCGGACGCGGACGTGCACGCCGCCACCGACCGGCTCAAGGCCGCCGGCATGGAGCACCGGGTCGAGGACGAGACGACCTGCTGCTACGCGACCCAGCACAAGGTCTGGTCGCAGGATCCCGAGGGCCTGCGCTGGGAGTGGTACCGGCTGCTCGAGGACAGCGAGGGCTTCTCCGCCCCGGCTCCCGAGGCGCAGGCCGAGGCCCCCGCCGCGAAACCCTGATGCCAGGCGGCGCGCCGCCGACCGAGTCCGCTGAAACTCCGCTCGCCTGCGGCTCGCTGCGCGGAGGCCGACTCTCGAGTCGGCCCCCTAGCCGAACCGAGCTAGTGTGGAAGCGGGTGGGCGTCGAGATTGGCGAAGCGACGGTCAAGAGCATCCTCACCCGCACCAGCGGGTACCTGAGGAGCGTTTCCTCCCACTCGCTCCAGCCCTACCGCGGCTGCACCTACGGAAACGCCCTGTGCGGGGTGGGGTGCTACGTGCAGCACAACGCGTTCCTGACGCGCGGCGCCGCGTGGGGCAGCTTCCTCGCCGCGCGCGTGAACGCGGCCGAGGTCTACGCCCGCCAGGTGCGGCGCGAGCGGCGCTGGGCGCGTCGCTCGCGGGACGCCTTTGCGATCTTCATGTCGAGCTCCACCGACCCGTTCGTTCCCCAGGAGCAGCGCTTCCGCGTCACGCAGAGCGTGCTGCGCGCCATGCTCGAGGAGCCGCCGGATCGGCTGATCCTGCAGACGCACAGCCACCGGGTGGCGGACTACCTCGACCTGTATCGCGAGCTGGCGCGCGCCTGCGAGCTGCGCATCCACGTCTCGGTGGAGAGCGACCGCGACCGGCTGCCCGGTCTGCCGCCGCCCGCCAGCTCGGTGGAGCGCCGCTTCGCCGCCGCCGAGGCGCTGCGCCGCGCGGGCCTGCACGTGGTGATCACCGTCGCGCCGCTGCTGCCGATTCGCGACCCGCGGTCCTTCTTTACGCGCGTCGCCGCGGCCGCCGACAGCGTCGTAGTCGATCACTTCATCGGCGGCGACGGAACGCCCGACGGCGCGCGCACCGCACGCACCGCACTGCCGGCGGCCATGGCCGCCGTGGAGCCCGACTCGGTGGGGCTGGGCTACCGCGACCGCATGGTCGCGCTGGCGCGCGAGATCATGCCCGGCCGGGTCGGCGTGGGCGTCGACGGCTTCGCCGGACGCCTGCTACCCGGGCCCGACCGCTGAGCCCCGCTGTCGCAGGGCCTGCACGCTCGAGAGCGTCGAAACGGCGTAAGGCACCAGCACCGTAAGGCCCATCTTGATGCCGCGAACCAGGTCGAGCTCGCCCCGCGCCAGTGCGTCCGCGTGATTGATGGCGATCAGAATGACGCCGACGACCAGCGCGTAACCGAGAGCCCGGCGAACGACTTCCGGAGAGGTCGCCAGTTGAAACGAGCTGGACATGCCTCCCCCCCTGGATCGCTTCTCGGGACTAGGGCTTCCGGCCCCAGGCCGCGAAGTGCACTCCGGTGATGGCGCGGAAGTTCGGAGAGCGGATCTCCGCGAGGAGCCGGTCGGCTTCACCAAGGCTCAGGCGACCCTGCTCCACGACTCGATCGCGGATCTTCTCGAAGGTGAGGACCCAAGTCGAAGGCTGATCGCCGGCACCCGTCCACTCTGAAGTCCAGCCCCGGACCTGCACGTCCTTCAAACCCAGCTCCCGGAGGTGGCCACCCAGATGCAAGCCGAGGTCGGCCTGGTAGCCCGCGCTACACATCGTGTCGATGAAGGCGCGGTAGGCGCGCGCGAAGAAGGAGACGTCGGAGCACGAGGCATGAAAGAGGGACAGCAGGTCCGCGTCCTCGACCAGGATCCAGCCGCCCGAGCGAGCGGCCGTCAGCATGCGCTGGAGAGCTGTCTTGTAATCGGGGAGATGCTCCAAGACCTTCCGTGCGTGGACAAGGTCGAATGCGTCTTCCTCGAGAGGATCGATTGTGATGTCGTGGCGTCGGATCTCGAGATTCTCCGCGACCGTCTCCTCGAGGAACTTCACCTCGAGGTCTGTGGCGACAACCCGACCGCTCGGACCGACGCGCTGACAGAGCCAGCGAGCAATCGACCCCGCGCCGGCTCCGACTTCAAGGCAGTTCCAACCCTCGGCTACGCCTATCGAGGTCAGGCATTCGGCGGTCGTGAGATCCCCGCGCTCGATTGCAGCGAGGCGCTTGCGCTCGTGTTCCCAGGAATGCTCGAAGAGATATGTCACCGGAGACCTCCCCGCGCCGGCCACGTCAGCGATCCAGCTTCCATGCTGAAACGTGTCTCGGACTCCTCGGTGACTCGAAAGCCGAGGCGCTCGTACAACGCGCGTGCTGGGTTCGGGCGAAGAACACGGAGCTTGACTGGCTTTCCCGCTCGCGCCGCCAGCGCCAGGACATCGCGGATGACCGCGGAGCCAAGACCGTTCGATCGGTGGCCCGCGGCGACGTAGATGCCCACGAGAAACACCGAGTCTTCGCGATCCTCGACCTGGAGCATGCCCACATCCTCGTTCTGGTAGCGGATGATCTGCTGTCGGTCGGGAACAAAGCTGGCTCGGAAGCGGTTCTCCTGGTCGTCGGCGTCCCACCCCCACAGCTCCTCGACGTACGGGCGTAGGCCCGAGAACTTCAGCTCTCGGACCCGTTGGATATCCGCTGGAGTGGCTTGGCGGAGTTCGTACTGCAGCACGCTCTGGCCGCCTGACAGGCCGGTGCCCCACGGTACCACGGGTCGATTGAACCGTGCTGTGGCGGGTGCGCCGCAGCGCCGACTCGATTCAGCGCGATGACGGCCTCGCAGAACCCGTCGTCCCGGTGCGCCTTCGGCTGCGCCGGCGGCCGTCCGAGCTGCGCCGACTGCTCCGCGGATGTCCACCGGGTCGCGCGCCGCGCGGGCTGCCGCGCGGCGAGCTGCGGTGCTCGGGCTTCTCGTCGAAGTCCGGCTCGAACCCCTCGACGCGCCGGCGCGGGATCGCTGCGCCGATCATGCGCTCGGTGGCGAGCACCCAGCCGCGATCACTGCCGGTGACGAACGTGCAGGCCACGCCCTCGCGCTCCGCGCGACCGGTGCGTCCGATGCGATGGGTGTAGCCCTCCGGCGTGTTCGGCACGTCGAAGTTGATCACGTGGGAGACGCCGCTCACGTCGATGCCGCGCGCCGCGATGTCCGTTGCCACCAGGATGTCGTAGCGGCGCGAGCGGAAGCCACGCATGGCCCGATCGCGCTGGGCCTGGGACAGGTTCCCCTGGAGGCTCACGGCGCGGTGTCCCTGTTCGCTGAGCCGTGCGGCCAGGCGCCGGGCGCGGTGCTTCGTGCGGGTGAAGACGATGGCCGAGTCGCAGTCGTCGCGAGTGAGCAGGTGCTCGAGCAGGGCGTGCTTGCGCCGCTCCGCGACCAGATACAGCGCGTGGTC
>JAZFWH010000090.1:0-3411 GCA_036482635.1 Myxococcota bacterium | reverse complement strand
CCCCCTGAGCACCTGCGGATGCGGCGCATCGTGCTGGAGGCCTTCACGCCCCAGGCGATCGCCGGCATGGAGCCGTGGCTGCGCGAGCGCGCCCGGGAGATCATGGACGCGGCGGCCTGCCGGCGCGACTGCGACTTCGTGCGCGACCTGGCCGGCGCGCTGCCGATGCAGACCATCAACCAGATGATGGCCATCCCGGAGGAGGACCGGGGCCGGATCGTCGCGCTGGGCGACCGCATCATTGGCCGCAGCGATCCCGACTTCGCCGCGCAGCCGGGAGAGCCGGACCCGCACCACGAGCTCGGTGCCTACGGCTTTGCGCTGGCGCAGCAGCGCGTGGGTCGCGGCGGCCGCGATCTGATCAGCCTGATGCTCGACGCGGAGATCGAGGGGCGACCCCTCGACGGAGTGGCCTTCGCGGCGCTCTTCGTGCAGATCGCCGTGGCCGCCAACGAGACCACGCGCACGCTGCTCTCGGGGGCGATGCTGGCCCTGCTCGAGCACCCCGACGCCTACCGGGCGCTCGAGTCCGACCCGTCGCTGCTGCCGTCTGCGGTGGAAGAGATGCTGCGCTGGGTGACGCCGGTCCACTACTTCCGGCGCACCGCGACCCGCGACGTAGAGCTGCGCGGCCAGAAGATCCGCGAAGGCGACCGGGTGGTCCTCCACTACACGTCGGCCAACTTCGACGAGGAGGTGTTCGCCGACCCCTTCCGTTTCGACGTGCGCCGCGACCCGAATCCCCATCTGGCGTTCGGCTTCGGCGAGCACTTCTGCCTGGGCGCGCGCCTGGCGCGCCTCGAAGCCCGGGTCTTCTTCGAAGAGTTCTTCCGCCGCTTCGCCGGGGTCGAGCTCAGCGGCGCTCCGCGCCGCCTGCGCTCCAACCTGAACAACGCCTACAAGGCGATCCCGGTCCGTTTGACGCCGCGTTAGGAGGCCGACTCAAGAGTCGCCCTCCGCGCAGCGAGGCGAAGCCGAGCGGAGGCGGGCCCCTGCAAGGCAAGGTCGCGAAGCGACCGCGCAGCGAGGCGAAGCCGAGCGGAGGCGGGCCCCTGCGAGGCAGGCGAGCGAAGGCCAGGGCCCGGCCAAGCTAGTAGCCGCGCTGAAGGTCGACGGTCCCCTCGAGCGGCTCGCCCGCCAGGTAGCGCCCGACGTTGTCGGCGAAGGTCTCGATCAGGCGCTCGACGGCGCCCGGCATGCTCCACGAGATGTGGGGGCTCACGCGCACCCGAGGATGCGCGTAGAGCCAGTGGCCGGCGGGCAGGGGCTCGGTCTCGAAGACGTCGAGGGAGGCGCGGGCCACGCGACCGTCGTCGAGCGCTTCGCGCAGGGCCTGTTCGTCCACCAGTGAGCCGCGCGCGACGTTGACCAGGTGGACGCCGCGCACGACCCGCTTGAGCGCCTCGCGGCCGATCAGGTGGCGGGTCTCGGGCGTGGCGGCCGCGGCGATCACCAGGTGGTCCGCTGTGCCCAGCAGCTCGTCGAGGCTGCCCACGCACTCGACCCCCTCGATCGGGCTCGGGCCGGCACTGCGGCGCACCGCGCGCACGCGCATGCCGAAGGGCAGGGCGCGCAGCGCGACGGCGCGGGCGATCCCGCCGAGCCCCACCAGGCCCAGCGTCTTGTCGTGCAGGCCGCCCAGCTCGGCCAGGGTCCAGCGTTCGGGCGGCTCGTGGACCCAGGCCTCGGGCAGGTTCTTCTCGTGGGCCAGCAGCATCGCCAGGACCCACTCCGCGATCGGCACCGCGCTGGCACCGCGCGAGCAGGTCAGGATGCGATCGCCTACCGCATCGAGCGGGAAGCGGTCCACGCCCGTGCCGATGGTGTGGATCCAGCGCACGCCGCGCGCGGCGATCTTCGCCAGGTTGGGACTGCCCCAGGCAAAGGTCAGCAGCACGTCGCCCGCCAGCTCCGCCGGGGGGTCCTCTTCCTGGGGCACCTGCACCAGCTCGAGGTCAGGGAAGCGCTCGCTCACGGGCCCGAGGGCCGAGGGCGGCAGGTGGGTCAGGATGCGCACGGGGCGGGACGGCATGTCGTCTGGCGCATGCTCGCAAAGCCGAGCCGAGCGCGCGACGCCCGGGCCCTGGTGGCGTCACCCGCTCCCGCCGCCGCCGGATCCGTCTGCCGCCCCGGCCAACAGGGTCGCACGCCGGCGGCTTTCGATCGAGTAGACTGGCCGGGTCCGGTAGAACATGCGCAGCCTTGGACCCTTCGGCCGCCTGGCGGCCATTCCGATCGCGATCCTGATCGGCATCCTGCTCGCCGAGCTGGGGCTGCAACTCGGAGCCCTCGCGGTGAAGGCGGCGGGTCGGGAGGCCCCCGCGTCGTGGATGACGGGACACCGCCGCGTGCTGTGCCTGGGCGATTCGAACACCTACGGCATCTACCTGGAGCCCGAGCAGGCGTATCCGAAGCAGCTCGAGAGCCTGTGGAACGACACCGTTGGCTCTCCGCGGATCGAGACGATCAACGTGGCGATTCCGGGCACCAACTCCTCACAGATCCTGCGCGATCTGCCGCGCCTGTTCGGCGCCTTCATGCCCGACGTCGTGATCGTCCTGGTGGGGACCAACGACTTCATCACGCCGCCGGTGCCCCTGGAGGAGCCCTCCGGCAGCGCCGCTCGCGTGAAGCGCTTTCTCGAGAGCTCCTCGCGCTTCTATCGGCTGCTCTACTCCATTCGCGGTGCCTACCAGGCGAACCAGCTGGAGGTCGAGTGGAACCCATTCCTGCCGGAGACGGTCGTGCCCGGTGTGGTGCGCTATGGAGACGAGGAGTTCTCGCTGGGCGGCTTCAAGCTTCCCGGCCGCCGGGGCAACGCACGCGTGCTGTTCGAGAACCTGCGCGCGATGGCGGGGCAGGCCGAGGACTTCGACGCGAAGCTGATCTTCATGACGTATCCGGGACAGACCTTCACGTATCGTCCCGCCAACAAGGTGATCCGGGCCGCGGCGCTGGAGACCGGGATGCCGCTGGTCGATCTCGAGGCCGTGTTCGACGTCGCGTGTCCAGAGCGCGACTGTGAGGACCTCTTCTTCCCGGACGAGCACCCGACGGCGCGCGGCTATCGGCTGGTCGCCGAAAGCGTCCTGGCGCAACTGATGCAGGACTGAGCGAAGTCGCAGCCGCGAAGGAGACCGCATGCGTGAAGTCGATCCGTGGCGCTTCGCCGGAGGGTTCATCCGCAACAAGTGGCATCCGGCGGAGCCGTCGCCGATCATCGCCCTGGCGCGGCAGCGCCGGCAGGTGCAAACCGACGCCTGACCCGCCGCGGGGCCCGGGCCCGGGAATACGAGGCGCGGCATGTTCGACCTGGAGCCGGGCGACGAGCTCGAGCTGCTCGTGGAGACGGCGCGCCGCTTCGCCGCGGACGAGCTGGCGCCGCACGCGCGCGAGTTCGAGGCGGCGCGC
>JAZFWH010000089.1:0-2701 GCA_036482635.1 Myxococcota bacterium | reverse complement strand
AAAGAGCCCTCGAATTCTGCCAAGTGGCCCTCTGTTCGTAGGCGTGGTCGCAAGCGATGCCTCGACCGCGTCGAACTGCGGCGCGCAGAGGCGAGGGACACTTCGACCGGAGCGGTCGACCGCGAAGCGGACCTGGAGCCGAACCGCCTGCCGCAGGGGACGCTGCTCGGAAGCCGACTCACCCTCGATCGGGCCGTGCACAACGTGCAGAAGTTCGCGGCGCTCGGATTGTGCGAGGCGGTGGCCGCCGGCACCGCCAGGCCCGCTCGCCTGCTCGGCGTCGAGAACAAGCGCGGGACGCTGCGGCGCGGCGCGCGCGCGGACCTGGCCGTGATGGACCGCCAGGGCCGCGTGGTCGAGACCTGGCTCGCGGGTCGCAGGGTATGGAGCGCCGCCTAGCTTCCTCGCGTCCGGAGGGTTTCGCAGTCGATGAAATAGCCATTCAAACTTCGTTACGCTGGAGCCATGGCAGAGCCCGGCGCGGGAGCCGCCAGCAGCGCGGACTATCGGATCGAGGTCGAGCCCAGCCCCCGGCACGTGGTGGTCGTGTTCAACGGCGAGACGGTGGCGGACTCCCGCAGGGCGGTGCTGGTCCGCGAGACGCGGCTGCCCCCCGTCTACTACCTCCCGCGCGAAGACGTCCGCCTGGACCTCATGGAACGCACGGAGTACCACACCCACTGCCCCTTCAAGGGAAACGCCTCCTATTGGACCCTGCGCGTCGGAGACCAGGTGGCGGAGAACGCCGTCTGGTCCTACGAGGACCCGCTGCCCGAGGCGGCGTCACTCCACGGCTACGTCGCCTTCTACCGCAATCGCATGGACGCCTGGTACGAGCAGGGCGAAGAAGTCAGCATCGACCCCGTCACCGACACCCACGTCCACGGCAACCCGCTGGTCGACTGGCTCATGCGCGACGCCTGGGAGGCCACCAGCACCGAGGAACTCGTCGCTCGGTTGGCGCGCCAGCTCGTCGCAGTGGGCGTGCCCGTCTTCCGCCTGAACCTGATGGTGCGGACCCTGCACCCGCAGGTCATGGGGCGCAGTCACGTCTGGTCGCGGGACAGCGACACAGTGGAGGAGCGCGTCCTCTCCCACGACCGCGCCCGGGAGGCGGCCTTCCTGGAGAGCCCCTTCGTGCCGGTCTTCGAGGGCCGCGGGGGGGCGCGCCGGCGGCTGGAAGGCCCCGACGCCCAGCTCGATTTCCCGATCCTGCGCGACCTGCGCAACCAGGGCGCCACGGACTACGTGGCCATGCCGTTGACCTTCTCCGACGGCCAGAACCACGCGCTCACGCTGGCCACCGATCGGCCGGGGGGCTTCGAGACCCGGGACCTCGGCCACATCCACGAGATCCTGCCGATCGTGAGCCGCCTGGTCGAAGTCCAGGCCATGCACCACACCGCCCGCTCCCTGCTCGATACCTATCTCGGGATGCACACGGGCGGGCGCGTGCTCAAGGGGCTGATCAAGCGCGGAGACGGCGAGGAGATCCCGGCGGTGATCTGGTGGGCCGACCTGCGCGGATCCACCAGCCTGGCGGAACGGCTGCCCCGGCAGCGCTACCTGAGCCTGCTCAACGACTTCTTCGAGTGCACCGCCGGTTCGGTGATCGAGCACGGAGGCGAAGTGCTCAAGTTCATCGGCGACGCCGTGATGGCCATCTTCCCGCTGCGCGGCGAGCCGGATTCCCCGCGCCGGGCGCTGGCGGCGGCGAAGGAGGCGCTGGCGCGGATCGAGCGCCTGAACGCGGCGCGCTCGCCCGGCGATCCGAGCATCGAGGTGGCCATGGCGCTCCACCGCGGCGACGTGAACTACGGCAACGTGGGCGTGGCCGGGCGCCTCGACTTCACTGTCACCGGCCCAGCGGTGAACGAGGTCGCCCGCCTGGAGGCCCTCTCCAAGCAGCTCGGGCGGGCCATGGTCGCCTCGGACAGCTTCGCAGCGCTGGTTCCCGGCGAACTCGTCTCGCTGGGCCGCCACGGCCTGCGCGGCATGAGCGGCGAGCTCGAGATCCTAGCGCTGCCCGACGGGGAGGAATCGCCCGTCCGGCCCTAGATGGAGGGGCGCCGGGGACGGGACCGGGCGCTGCGGCTTGCGCCGCGCCGGCCGCTCAATCCGCGAGATCGCCGGGGTGCTTGCCGTGAGCAAGTCGGTGATCGCCCGCGAGTTACGCCCCCGTCCGGCGATCGCTGAGGAGCCCTGAGCCACCTCCGGTCTATTGGGCGGCTATCCCCAGAGCAAGTTCCCGATCGCCACGGGCACCTGGATCCCTAGGCGCCATCAGGCTTCGAACCTGAGGGTCGGGGGTTCGAGTCCCTCCCGGCGCGCCAGAACACTCCGCAACTTCGCGGCGTTGCGCGATCGTCGAAACCGAAGCCGACTTGCCAGTTGCTCGGCAGTTGCTCGTTAAGCAACTGGCCGTGAAGTCGAGGAACCCGAGGTCCTCGCCCTGCAGCGTCAGGGGCCGTGGCGGGGAGCACGGAGACGGTTTCCCTCTCGCGGCGGCCGCGCATCGGCATCTCCGCACGCCGCTCGAAGTCAGCGGCGACGTAGCCCGCCCCCCCGCCCCGCTCCCGGCCCCCCCCGGGGGGGGGCCGGCCGAGTCCCTCCCGGCGCGCCAGATCACTCCGCAATTTCGCGGCGTTGCGCGATCGTCGAAACCGAAGCCGACTTGCCAGTTGCTCGCCAGTTGCTCGTT
>JAZFWH010000088.1:0-41190 GCA_036482635.1 Myxococcota bacterium | reverse complement strand
TTCGTGCTGGCCCACTTCCACTACACGTTATTCCCGATCACGATCATCGGGTTCTATGCGGGGATCACCATGTGGTTCCCCAAGATGTTCGGCCGCATGATGAGCGAGAAGCTCGGGAAGTGGCATTTCTGGGGGACGGTCATCCCCTTCAACCTGATCTTCATTCCGCTCTTCGTGCTCGGGCTCGGGGGCCAGCACCGGCGCATCTACGACTTCACGAACTTCCCGGACCTCGCCGCCATGCAGCCCGTGCGCATCTTCGCCACGTCCTGGCTGCTGGTGATGCTGGCCTTCCAGTTCGTGTTCCTGTTCAACTTCTTCTGGAGCATGTTCCGCGGGAAGAAGGCCCCGAAGAACCCCTGGAAGTCCTGCACGCTGGAATGGACCGCCGACTCACCTCCGCCCCACGGAAACTGGAAGGAGCTTCCCACGGTCTACCGCGGGCCCTACGAGTACGCGGTGCCGGGTCGCGCCGAAGACTACTGGCCGCAGAACGCACCGAGCTGATCGCTCGAGTCAGGGACGCCGATGGCTTTCGCACGACCGATTGCAACGACGCGAAGCTCCGCGGGGATGCCCACCGGCCGGCTGGCCGTCTGGTGGGTGGTCGCGTCGGAGGTGGTGATCTTCGGGGGGCTGCTGGCCTCCTACGTCATGCACCGCCTGGCCCACGACGCCTGGGCGGCCCAGGCGGCGGCCACCAACACCTGGATCGGCGCCTCCAATACCCTCGTGCTGCTCACCTCGAGCTTGTTCGCGGTGCTGGGCCACAAGGCGGCGGAGGAGGGCAACGGAGTCAAGGCCTCGAACTTCCTGCTGCTGACGGCCGCGGGGGGGGTGATGTTCCTGACCATCAAGGGCTTCGAGTGGACGATGGAGATCCAGCACGGCTACACGATTACCTCGAGTACCTTCTGGTCGTTCTACTACACGGCGGCCGGTCTGCACGCCCTCCACGTGCTGGGGGGTGTGGTGATCCTGACGATCATCGCTGCACAGGCCCGGCGCCAGGCCGAGCTCCATCGCGTCGAGCTGATCGGCATCTACTGGCACTTCGTCGACGTCGTCTGGATCTTCCTCTTCCCGCTCCTCTACATCGCGAAGTAGGACCGCCATGTCGGAAGAACACTCGCACCATCCCAACTACGTGAAGATCTGGGCCGTCCTGGTGGTCCTGCTGGCTGTGAGCGTCGCCGGGCCGATGCTGGGGATCCGCGCCGTCACGCTGATCACCGCCTTCGGGATCGCGGTGGTGAAGGCCTACATGGTCGGCAAGCACTTCATGCACATCAACATCGCCAGGCGCTACGTGACCTACCTGATATCTACGGTGTTGCTGTTCATGCTGCTCCTGTTCGCCGGCGTCGCCCCGGACGTGATGCGGCCCGCCGGCGAGAACTGGGTGAAGCCCGGCTGGGTGGAGGTTCCGATCGAGCAGGAGCTGACGACCCTCCACCCGCAGGAGCACTAGTCGGAGGGACCCTTGACGGTGGCCGTAAAGGGCGCAGGGCGGCTGCGCGTTGCCGCCGAATCGCAGCGCTCTCAGATCGTGCCCAGCGCGGTCATGGGGATGCTCATCTTCGTAATCACGGAGATGATGTTCTTCGCGGGCCTGGTCAGCGCCTTCATGATCGTCCGCGCGTCCGCGATGGTCTGGCCGCCGCCCAACCAACCGCGGCTGCCGCTCGAGGAGACGGCCGTCAACACGGCCGCCCTGCTGCTTTCCGGATTGGTCCTCTTCTTCGCCCGGCGCACCTTCCAGCGCGACCGGCAACGCGCCACGATGCCGCTGATGATCTCCATGCTGCTCGGCGCGTTCTTCGTGGTGTTCCAGGGCTTCGAGTGGGTGGGGCTGATCCGCGAGGGCCTCACCCTGACGTCGAGCACCCTGGGCAGCTTCTTCTACCTGATCGTCGGGATCCACGCGCTCCACGCGGTGGTGGCCCTGGGCGTGCTGGCATACGCCTGGCTTCGGCTTCAGCGCGGATGGCTCACCAGCAGCCAGCTCGCGGTGGCGGAGATCTTTTGGTACCTCGTCGTCGGCGTGTGGCCGGTTCTCTACCTGACGGTGTACATGGCATGAGCGCCCGTCCGAAGCTCTGGATCGCCGCCGGCGTGGCGTCGCTGGTCGTGTGGTCGCCCCGGCTCGCCTGGGGTTGCGCGGTGTGCAGCGCGGGCCGCGACGACGAGACCCGTCAGGCCTTCATCGTCACCACGGGGCTGCTCAGTTTCCTGCCGCTGGCGATGATCGCCGGCCTGGTCTGGTGGGTGCGGCGGCGCGCCCGCGAACTCGACGGGCCAGCGACCCGTCCTCGCTGAGGAAGGCGATCCCGAGCGCGCTGCAGCCCAGCATCGTGGCGAAGATCACCGGGTGGCGCTTCGCGCTGTGCCACAGTCCGCGCTCGCCGCGGTTCGTGCTCACGCGGCGACGATAGCGAAGGCGGTCTCTTTGGCGTTCGGGCCCGTCTCGTAGACTCTTCCCAGAGGGCGGCAGCATGCCCCAGTCCGACCACCCCCCCGATTTCCGCGGAGACCGAGACGGCGGCCCCGAGCGCGAGCCCAGGCCCATCGACCGCTGGATCCTGCCGTTCTTCACGGACTCGACACTCTGGCCGGTGGGGATCGCCGTCGGCCTCGCGCTGGTGAGCTTCGGTGCGGCGATCCTGGTGATGGCGTTTCAGGGCCGGAGCCTCTTCGCCGCGGCGGCCCTGCTCGTGCTCGCGGTGGCCAGTGTCGACGGCGCGCTGGCCGACCTCCGGCGCCGCCGCCTGGGCCTCGCGAGCGGGTGCATCCTCGGGCTGTGGCTGCTCAGCGCGATGACCGCCTTCGCAGCGCTGCGGCTCGGGCTGTTTTGAAGGGGACCGGGGTGCGTCGACGCTTTCAGCCGGGTTGGGCTGCGACCCTCGTGGCGGGGGCGGCCGTCGCGCTGCTGGTGGCTCTCGGGAACTGGCAGTTGCGGCGCCTGCACTGGCGCGAGGCGGACCTGGCGGCCGCGAATGCGCTCATCGACCTCCCGCCGGTCGGCATCGACGAGGCGCTCGCGGCGCCGGACGCGTACCGCTTCCGCAGGGCCAGGGCGACGGGTGTCTACGACCGCGCGGCGTCGATCGTGGTGCTGCGCGCGCCGTGGAGCCGGCGCGCGGGTGCGCGGGTCCTCACGCCGCTGCGCCGGGTGGGCGGCGGCCCGGCGGTGCTGGTCGACCGCGGTCGGATCCCCCACGCGCGCGCGGCCGAGTTCGCGGGGAGCGAACGCGGGGAGGGGCCGGTGGAAGTCGCCGGGTTGCTTCACCGTCTGGCGCTGGGCGGCGAGGCGACCCCGGGGAGCGCCGCGAACCGCCAGGCGACCTGGACCCTCTTCGATCCTTCCCGGCCAGGGCCGGTGCGGATTCTGCAGGCGCAGATTCCCTACCCGCTCGCACCCCTGATGATCCAGCGCGGCGACGACGGCAGCGAGGGTCTGCTGCGGGGCGGCTTCGAGCGCCCCCGCAGCCCGGTCAGTCACCTGGGCTACGCGATCACCTGGTACGCCGCGGCCGCTCTGGCGGCCGGCACCTGGATCGGCCTGGGCGTCCAGCGAGGCCGGGAAGCGAGCGCGCGGGACGGGCGCTGAGCGGCCGGGCGCGTCAGTCCTCGGCACGCCCGCGCCGCTTCGCGGCGGGCCTTTCCGCGCTGCCCGGCTCGAGCCGGAAGGGCGGGTAGACGGGTACGCGGACGCGCACCTTCGTGCCGTCCGGCCGGGTGAGCTCGCGCTCGACCACGCCGACGGGGTCGAGGCGCGCCCCGCGAATCGCGCGCCTGGCGCGCGGGCTGCCGATCTTGCCCGGGGAGTTCCCTCGCCGTGCCACCTGCCCACGCATCGGCTCGACGGCGATCCCAGTAAAACGAGACACGAAACTAAGACGAAAGTCTAGGGCCAAAGAGAACCCGCCGAGCGGCGGGCTACATTCGACGTGACAACCCTTCAATCATAGCAGGTATTCTGGACCTGGCAAGGCGGTGCGCCTCGGGCGCGAGTTTTCGGCTCTCGACCCGCCGAAACCGCCGCTCGGGCGCCCGAAACCGGCCGCGGAGGCCCCCAAAACGACGTTCTGATTATGAGGGGGTCCGGCGGACTGCGCGGGCGTCGAGCTCAGCCCACTACGTTGACCAGGCGCCCGGGCACCACGATCACCTTGCGCGGCGCTCGGCCGCCCAGGTGGCGCTGCACCTTTTCCGACGCGAGAGCCAACCCGCGGACGGTCGCCTCGTCGGCGTCCGCCGGGACCGCGATCTCGTCCCGGCGCTTGCCGTTCACCTGCACCACCAGGCGCACCACCTCGTCGACCAGCAGGTCCTGGCGCGCCTCGGGCCAGGCCTCGCTGGCCAGGGAGTGCGGGTGGCCGAGCTTCTGCCACAGCTCCTCGGCCAGGTGCGGCGCGAAAGGGGAGAGCAGCAGGGCGAAGGCCTCGGCGGCGTCGCGCGGCAGCGGTCCAGCTCGCGTGATCTCGCGGGCGAAGACCATGAGCTTCGAGATGGCCGTGTTGAAGCGCATCCCCTCGATGTCGTCGCTGACGCCCTGCACGGTCCTCGCGGTGAGCCGCTCCTGGTCCGGTGTGCCGCCGCCCTGGGCGAGCTCCCGCGCGGGCTCTCCCTCGGCCGCCGGGTCGACCACCAGGCGGTAAGCCCGCTGCAGGAAGCGCTGCATGCCCGGGATGGCCTCGTCCGACCAGGGCGCCCCCTTCTCCAGCGGGCCCAGGAACATCTCGTAGAGGCGCATCGAGTCCGCGCCGTAGCGGGCGATCACGCCGTCGGGATTGACGACGTTGCCCCGGCTCTTCGACATCTTCTCGGTCACCTCTTCGACCTCGAGGCCGTCGATGCGGGGGTGCAGGGGGCGTCCGTCCTCGCTCCAGCGCACCTCGCCCGCCTGGAGCCAGCGCGTCTTGAGTTCCTGGCCGGTCTCCCGCTGAACGGGCGTGTCGTCCTCGAAGCGGACCGCGGAGGACGGGTAGCAGCGCGGGGTGGCGGCCGGATCGTCCGAGAGGTTGTCGTCGTAGTACCGGTAGCTGTGTCCCAGGACCATGCCTGGGTTGAGCAGCTTCTGGAACGGCTCCACCGTGTGCACGAGCCCCAGGTCGTAGAGCACCTTGTGCCAGAAGCGCGCGTACAGAAGGTGCAGCACCGCGTGCTCGGCCCCTCCCACGTAGAGATCCACCGGCATCCAGTACCGCTCGGCCTGCTCGGAGAAGGCGGCCTGGTCGTTGCGGGGATCGCAGAAGCGCAGGTAGTACCAACAACTCCCCGCCCACTGAGGCATGGTGTTGGCGTCGCGCAGGGCCTTCTGGCCCGTCTCGGGGTCGCTGGTTTGGATCCAGTCGCTCGCCCGAGCCAGGGGCGGTTCGAACTCACCGGTGGGCTGGTAGTCCTCGAGCTCCGGCAGCAGGACGGGGAGCTCGGACTCCGGCACCAGCTTCGTCGTGCCGTCCTCGAGGTGGATCACCGGGAAGGGTTCGCCCCAGTAGCGCTGGCGGCTGAACAGCCAGTCGCGGAGCTTGTAGGTGACGGCCCGCTCGCCCATCTCGTGAGACTCGAGCCACTCGATCATGCGCTGCTTCGCCTCGGGCGTCGGGAGACCGTCGAGGAAGTCCGAGTTGACGTGGACGCCGTCCCCCAGGTAGGCCTCGCTCTCGACGTCGCCGCCCGCGACGACCTCGACGATGGGCAGGTCGAACGCCCCGGCGAACGCGTAGTCGCGGGCGTCGTGGGCCGGCACCGCCATGATCGCGCCGGTGCCGTAGGTCGCCAGCACGTAGTCGGCGATCCAGATGGGCAGCTCGGCACCAGTGACGGGGTGCGCGGCCACGGCACCCGTGAACACGCCACTCTGGGTGCGCGCCTCGGCCAGCCGCGCGCGTTCGCTGCGCCCCGCCGCCTCTTCGACGTAGGCCTCGACCGCCGCGCGGCGCTCGCCCGACGCGATCCGGGGCACCAGCGGGTGCTCGGGGGCGAGCACCAGGTAGGTGGCGCCGAACAGGGTGTCCGGACGGGTGGTGAAGACCTCGATGCGCTCGCCGGGGAAGGCGGGCAGGTCGAAGCCGATGCGCCCGCCCTCGGAGCGGCCCACCCAGTCGCGCTGCATCTTCACGATGGCCTCCGGCCAGTCGACCTGGTCCAGGTCTTCGATCAGCCGGTCCGCGTAGGCGGTGATGCGCAGCATCCACTGCCGCATCGGGCGGCGGACGACGGGGTGTCCGCCCCGCTCGCTCTTGCCGTCGATCACCTCCTCGTTGGCGAGCACGGTGCCCAGCGCCGGGCACCAGTTGACCGCCACCTCGGCGAGATAGGCGAGGCCCCGCTCGTAGAGCTTGCAGAAGATCCACTGGGTCCAGCGCACGTAACCGGGATCGGTGGTGTCGATCTCCCGCGACCAGTCGCAGTCGATGCCCAGCGCCCGGACCTGGCGCTGGAAGGTCTCGATGTTGCGCCGGGTGGTGTCGCGCGGATGGGTGCCGGTCTCGATGGCGTACTGCTCGGCGGGCAGGCCGAAGGCGTCCCAGCCCATGGGATGCAGCACCTGGAAGCCCCGCATCCGCTTGTAGCGGGAGATCACGTCGGTGGCGATGTAGCCCTTCGGATGGCCCACGTGGAGGCCCGCACCGGACGGATACGGGAACATGTCCAGCACGTAGAACTTGGGCTTGGACGGATCGATCTCGCTGCGGAAGACCTGCTGCTCCCGCCAGTGGGCCTGCCACTTCGCCTCGATCCGCTTGGGGTCGTAGGGCATGAGCCGGGGAAAGTGCCGGGAGCTGGGTGGTCCGTCAACGCGTCGGGCCCTCGCTCACTCTTCCTCGTCGCGCAGACCGAGCTTCTTCTCGCGCTCCTTCTGCAGACGCAGCATTTCGCGCTGCTCGTCCGTCAGCAGGGCGGTGGCGACCTTCGGACGCAGGATCGAGTAGAAGGCGGGCACCACGGTCAGCGCGCCGAACATGTTGATGATCATCAGGATCACCAGCAGCTGGGCCATCTCGGCCTGGAAGCGCAGGTTCGACAGCATCCACAGGAAGATCCCACCCACCACCGTCGTCGCGGTGAAGGTCACGGCCATGCCGGTGGTGCGGACCGCGCGGCGCACGGCCTCGTCGATGTCCGCGGTGTCGACCACCTCCTGCCGGATGCGGTCCACGATGTAGATCGCGTAATCCACGCCGATTCCGACGCCCACCGACTGGACCGGCAGCGTGTTGATGTTGAGGCCCACGCCCCGCAGCGCCATGTAGGCGAGCGAGAGCATGGTGGCCGTGGAGATCTGCAGGAAGATGATCGCGCCGCTGGGCATCGACTGGTAGGTCACGGAGTGGAGTACGAAGATGACGATGAAGATCAGCGTGATGTTGGCGACGTGGCTGCGCTCGACCTCGTCGTTGATGGCGGCCAGGATCCCCATGCTGCCGCCCGCCATCACGAACTGCACGCCGCGCGTCCACGAGTTGGTCGGCTGGTACTTGGGCGTCGCGTCGACCGCTTTGAGGTCCGCCACGATCATGTCCTTGGTGTTGACCTCCACGGCGCGGATGCCGTGCACCTCGCTCTCCCACCACTGCCCCACGTCGCTCTTGTCCCAGTCGGCGAGCGCCTCGGGCCAGGTGAAGACCTCGCCCTCGTCCAGGGAGTCGCGCTGGTCCTCGTAGTGCCAGATCGAGTTCTCGCGGAAGTCGCCGATCCACTCCGGCAGGCTGGCGTCCCCGGCTCGCTGGACCTCCGCGTTCACGTAGGTCCCGTCGCCCTGGCGGATGCGGACGGTCAGCGTGTGATTTCGCGGCGGTAGCAGCGGGCCGAACATGTAGTACGCCATGTCCTTCAACTTGTCCGGATTGAGGTATCCGGCGTGCGCGTCCGCTTTGTCCCTGTCCAGGCGCACGGAGATCTCGCCCAGCGGGTTGGCCTCGATGAATTCCTCGGCGAAGTGGGTGGCGAAGACAATCGTGTCTCCTTTGTGGTCCGGGTAGAAGAAGGCGACGTTCGCCTTGCGGCCGTCGTCGGTCATGAAGGGGCGCATGAAGCCCGGCGCGCCGCTCTGCTGGAGCTGGAAGATCATCGAACGCACGGTGCCCGGGTGGTCCGGCACGAAGAACCACTTCGGGTCGCCGTAGTGGTTGATCCGCCAGTAGGTGCGCAGGAAGGGCACCAGAGACACCGATGCGCCCAGCTGGGTCTCGGTCTTGAGATGGCGTTCGAAGCGCTCCATGGCCTTGATCGGATCGGGGTCGGCGCTGGCGTTCGGGCGATCGCCGTCGGCGTACACCACCAGGGCGTCCACGCCCCCGAAGCGCTCGGCGATTTCTGCCGTGGCCACGTTGTAGGAGTGGTCTGGCCAGAGCAGCGGACTGCCAGGTGTCGCCTCGCCGATCTTCGAGTGGAACAGGGCGACGTAGGTGGAGCTCACGAACAGCGTGATGGTGACGAACGCCACCACGTACTTCCCGACGGGGTGGGTCGTGATGTTTCCGATCGTGCGCGTGAAGCGCACCATGAAGCCCGGCAGGAAGTGTTCGTGCTCGGTGGGAGCGGGGAGGTAGCAGATGATGATCGGATGGAGGATCTCCACCGTGGCAATGATCGAGAGCACCCAGAAGGCGCCGAAGATGGCCAGGTTCTGCATCTGGGGAATCGAGGTCACCATGATCACCAGCAGCCCCGCGACGTCGGTGACGATGCCCAGCGTGCCCGGCACGATCAGCTCGCTCATGGCGATGGTGGCCACCTCGACGCGAGCGACCTTCGGGTCGCCGTAGCGAGGGAGCATCACCTCGTAGTCCTCGAAGAAGCGCTCGGCCATCTGGACGGTGTGGGAGACGGCTCGCGCCGTGATGATCATCGGGATCACCAGGATCAGCGGGTCGAAGGTCATACCCATCCAGCCGGTGAAGCCGAGCCCCCAGACCACGGTCATCATCGCGGCCACCATGGGGATCAGCACGCCGTGCCAGCGGCGGAAGTAGGCCCAGAGCAGCCCGAAGATCGTGATGACCGTCAGCCCGACGAACACCAGGATCTCGTTGGCGTGCTTGATGATCCAACCCGTGTGGATGGGCAGGCCGGACACGAAGACCTGAAGGTTGCAGCCCTCGGGCCAGACCCGGTCGGAGGACGCTCCGACCACCAGGCGCGAGACGGTGCCGCGCGCGCGCGCGGCGATGCTCCCTCGCTTGCCTTGGCGGCAGGCGGGATTCTCGTACTTCTCCTTGATTGCCTGAACGTGGTCGAAGACCGCCGTGTAGACTTCGCGATTGGCGAGCCGGTCGGTCACGAAGCCCGCGGTGATCAGCGCTCCCTTCTCGTCGCGGGAGACGAGGCGCCCGTAGATGTAGGGGGGGTTCTGGCGCACCAGCTCGCGCAGCGCGTCGGCCTCCTCCTGGGTCTCGGGCACCGACTTCATCAGCAAGTCCTGTGCGATGCTCCCGTCGGGTTCGATCTGGACCACGCGCGTGCTCTGATGGGTTACGCCGCGGACCTGGTCGTGGTTTACCGGGTAGGGCGGGAACTGGCGGTCGAGGCGCGTGCGGATCTCGGGGACCGGGAGTCCCTGTTCTTCGAGTTCGTCGCGCAGCGCCTCGCGCGCTTCGGTCTGGCTGTTGTAGCCGATGCCGTCGAGCTCGCGCGTGATGGCGTGGATCGTGCTCAGCGTATCGGGGGTGAAGATCGTCCCGTCCCGGACCACCACCGCGATGGCGACCAGCGACGAGCTCCCGAAGGTGCGCGCGAACTTGTCCTGGGCGTGGATGTACGGGTGGTCGGGGAAGAGGTCCCGCGCGTTGGTGTCGATCCGCACGATGGGGCCGCGCATGGGCTTGCCGAGGGCCGACATCACCGTGTTCGCGATCGGGTAGAAGAAGAACAGGCTCGTGACGATCAGCAGCACGGCGACCGGGAAGCGGTTCCGCACGATGAACCGGGCGAACTGGAGTGTCCTGGTTTCCCTCGGCTCGTGAGTCGGTAGGTCAGCCATGCGCGCCCCTCCAGCGTCCGTCGGTCCGCTTCTGCACGAGGAGATCCGACTCCCCGCCGCCCGGCCGGCGGGGTGGGCACCACGGCGTCCCGCCCTGCCCCAGCCGCACGATATTTCCGATGGCGCCCCCGGGTCAAGCCAAGCGGGGCCGAAAGTCCCCTACCGGCCGGCGGCGCGCGTGCTAGAGCACCGGCGTGAGCTCCCGAGCCCGCGTCTTCGCCACCCGCCGCCTCCCCGGGGGCGCGCTCGAGCGCCTGGGCGCTCACGCGCGCCTCGAGGTCTGGCCGGGCCCCGGCCCGCCGCAGCCGGCCGAGCTGCGGGCGGCGGTCCGCGAGGCGGAGGGCCTGTTGTGCCTCCTGACCGACCCCGTCGACGCGGCGCTGCTCGAGGTCTGTCCGCGGCTGCGGGTCGTCTCGAGCTGCTCCGTGGGGGTGGATCACGTCGATCTGGAGGCGGCCAGCGCGCGGGGCATCCCCGTGGGCTTCACGCCCGGCGTGCTGGTCGAGACCACGGCCGACCTCGCCTTCGCCCTGCTGCTTGCGGCCGCCCGCCGCGTGGTCGAGGCCGATCGGTTCGTCCGCGAGGGCAGCTGGACCCCGCAGCGGCGCTGGGACCCGGAGCTGCTGCTCGGTCACGATCTGCACGGCGCCACGCTTGGCGTGATCGGCCTCGGCGCCATCGGACGGGCCGTGGCCCGGCGCGCACGCGGCTTCGACATGCGGGTGCTGGGCTGGTCGCGCTCTGCCCGGCAAGTCGAGGGGGTGGAGCGCGTGGAGCTCGACGCGCTGCTCGCAGCCTCGCAGCTGGTCACCGTCCACGTCGCGCTGGCCCCGCAGACCCGGGATCTGATCGACGCGCGGGCGCTGCGGCGTCTGCCCCGCGGCGCGGTCCTGGTCAACACGTCCCGCGGGGGCATCGTCGACGAGCTGGCCCTCGCCGAAGCGCTGCGCAGCGGCCACCTGGCCGGCGCCGGCCTCGACGTCTTCGCGCGGGAGCCGCTCGAGTCCGGGAGTCCACTGCTCGATGCGCCCAATCTGCTGCTCACGCCGCACATCGGCAGCGCGAGCCTCGCCACCCGGACGCGCATGGCCGAGCTGGCCGTCGACAACCTGATCGCGGGGCTCGAGGGTCGGCCACTGCGCCACTGCGCCAACGCCGACCGGCTGGGTCGAGCGGGCGGCTAGGCGGCCGCCTCGAGAGTTGGCCGCCGCGCAGCGAGCCCGCAGCCGAGCGGAGTTTCAGCGGGCTAAACCGGCTCCCCGCAGCGTGCGAGGAAGGCCCGGGGCGAGACGACGCGCGCGCCGCGCCGGCGGGCGCGCGCCGCGACCCTGCGATCCGCGGTCACGACGGCGAGCGCCGCGGGCCGCTCCACTCGCCTGACTCGCGCGAGGAGCCACTCGTCGGCCGAGGGGGCGAAGACCTCCCGCACGCGCTGCGACGCGCTCGGGGTCGACGGCTCGACGGCCGGCCGGGCTCCGTCGAACACGATCCACACCTCGGCCGAGGGGTCGTCGAAGGCGGCCGCGCGTTCCAGCAGCTCGGTCCGCCGCGGCTCGCTCCACCACTCGGCGCGGTCGCGCCCGCCGAGCACGGCGGCGCACAGCACGTTGAAGCCGTCGACGAGCCACAGCCGCGGCTCTTCTCCCGGGGAGGCGGACGCGTCCCTGCTCATAGCGCGAGGATAAGCCGGGGTCGGGCGCCGCGGCGCCCGACGTTTCCGCGAACCGCGGGCTTGCGGCCCCCGGGGACGTGGCGTACCCACCTCGCATGGACGGTGCTCAGGCGCACGGCGGGGTGCTCCCCGTCGGCCTCGTCCAGATGAGCTGCTCCGAGGATCCGAGGGAGAACCTCGCCAAGGCGCTCGAGCGCATCGAGGAGGCGGCCCGCCGCGGTGCCCGCGTCGTGTGCCTGCAGGAGCTCTTTCGCTCGCGCTACTTCTGCCAGGTGGAGGACCCGGCGCGCTTCGCCCTGGCCGAGTCGATCCCCGGGCCCACGACCGAGGCGCTCTCCAAGCTGGCCAGCGCGCGCGACGTGGCGATCGTCGCGTCGCTGTTCGAGCGGCGCGCCGAGGGGCTCTACCACAACACGGCGGTCGTGATCGACGCGGACGGGCAGCTGCGCGGCTCCTACCGCAAGATGCACATCCCCGACGATCCCCTCTACTACGAGAAGTTCTACTTCGCGCCGGGGGATCTCGGCTTCCGCAGCTTCACCACCCGCCACGCTCGGCTGGGAACGCTGGTGTGCTGGGACCAGTGGTTTCCGGAGGCTGCGCGGCTCACCGCGCTGTCAGGCGCCCAGATCCTCTTCTATCCGACCGCGATCGGTTGGCAGTTCGACGAGGGCGAGGCGACCGACGCGGCCCAGCACGATGCCTGGGAGACCGTCCAGCGCGCCCACGCCATCGCCAACGGAGTGTTCGTGGCCGCCGTGAATCGGGTCGAGCGCGAGGGCGAAATCCGCTTCTGGGGCCAGTCGTTCGTCGCCGACCCCTCCGGTCGGATCCTGGCCCGCGCGTCGGCGGAGGAGGAGGAGACGCTCGTGGTCGAGTGCGACCTCGGCGAGGTCGAGCGCGTTCGACGCGAGTGGCCCTTCCTGCGCGACCGACGGGTGGACGCCTACGGCGACCTGACCCGGCGCTTCCGCGACTGAGGCGCATGCCGGCTGCGACCCCCGCGTCGCTGGGCTACCGCTGGCCGGCCGAGTGGGAACCCCACGCCGCCACCTGGCTGGCCTGGCCCCACAATGCGGAGACCTGGCCCGAGAGGCTGGAGCCCGCGATCGAGGGCTTCGTCGCGATCGTGCGTGAGCTGCACGCCCGCGAGCCCGTGCGGATCCTGGTCGGCGACGAGCGCATGGAGGAGTCGGCGCGGCGGCGCCTGGCTGCGGCGGGCGTCGAGGTGGATCGCGTGGGCTTCGAGCGCATCCCGACGAACGACGCCTGGGCGCGCGACTTCGGCCCGATCTTCCTGGTGCGCGACGCAGAGCGGGAGCCGAGCCGGCGCCGCGCGCTGGTGGACTTCGGCTTCGACTGCTGGGGGCGCAAGTACGCGCCCTGGGACCTGGACGACGCCGCGCCGCGGCGGATCGCCGGGCGCCTCGGCCTGCGGCGGTTCGCGGCGGACTTCGTCCTGGAGGGCGGGTCGGTCGACGGCAACGGCCGCGGCACCGTGCTGACCACCGAGAGCTGCCTGCTGAATCCCAACCGCGGTGCGGGGCGCAGCCGCGAGTCCATGGAGCGCCGACTCGCCACATGGCTCGGCGCTACCCAGGTCGTCTGGCTGGGCGAGGGGATCGCCGGCGACGACACCGACGGCCATGTGGACGACGTCGCGCGCTTCGTGGCCCCGGGCACCGTGGTCGCGGCCGTCGGCTCCGATGCCAACGCCGCGGCACTCGCCGAGAATCTGCGCCGGCTGCGCGCGGCCCGCGACCAGGAGGGCAAGCCGCTCGACGTGCTGTCCCTGCCCATGCCGCCGGCCCACCGCGTGGACGGCCTGCTCTGCCCGGCGAGCTACGCCAACTTCTACCTGGCCAATGGCGTGGCGTTGGTGCCGGTCTTCGGAGTTGCAGAGGACGCGCCCGCGCTGGCGCTGCTTCGCGACGTCCTGCCGGGCCGCGACGTCGTCGGGATTCCCTGTGCGGACCTCGTGTGCGGACTCGGCGCCGTCCACTGCCTCACGCAGCAGGAGCCAGCCTGAAGCCGGCCGTAGGGTCCGGCGACGGCCCCGTGGTAGCATGGGCGCAACGCTGGAGTGGCTGTGGAACCGGGCGCGTTGGGCGAAGCTGGAGGCGGAGTGGAGAAGACGTGGGGCCGGCGCCTCGCCCCGCTCGCCGTCGTGGGGCTGGCTGCCGCCCTCTCGCTGGGGAGCGGCCGCTGCGAGAAGTTCGGCGCCGGCTCACCCGGCTTCCACTTCACGCAGCCCGCCTTCGGCCAGCTCTCCCTGGTCGGTTCCCAGGACTTCGAGCTGAGCATCGCGCCCAAGGCGGATCCGGCGACGCTTCAGGTCTGGCTCAACGGCGACCTCGTGCCCAGCGACGACTTCGAGCTCGTCGAGGGCGGCGTCGCCGGCCGCCTACCCGAAGTGGGCGAGGGCGCGCAGGTGCTGCGGGCGCGCGTCGAGGTGCCGTCCGGCGCCGGCTCGCGATTTCTCGAAGCGCAGACGGTCTTCGAGACCGTCGATCTCGAGAACCCCGACGAGTGCGAAATCCTGAACAACGTCGAGTGCCTGCTCCCCTTTCCGTCGTCTCGGTTCCTCGAGGACGTGGGGGACGCCAGCGAGACCGGTTGGGAGCTGGAGATTCCGGCCGTCGGGATGCCGGTCCTGATCGGGCCCCCGCTCTCGCCCGAGCCGCTCAATGGGTTCGACGGCTTCAGCCCCACCGTGCAGATCCTGATGCATTTTCCCTCGGGCGTGGACCTGGAGGGCTCCGGCGCCCCTCGGCTGCTCGAGGCGCGCTGCTGCGGCCAGCGCGATGCGACGCCCTACAGGCGCGTCCGCACCATCGACGACACGTCGCTCCGGCGGGAGAGCCCCACCGCCTTGCTCGACGTCGACACCGGCCAGCTGATCGCGCACTTCCTCGAGCTCGACGCGCGAGCCGACGGGCAGTCCGAACGCCGGGTCCTGTTCCTGCGGCCGGCCGAGAGCCTGGTGCCCGGTCACCGCTACATCGTGGCTGCCCGGCGGCTGCTCGATCCCGACGGCCTGCCGGTGCCCCCCGAGCCGGTCTTCGAGGCGCTTCGCGACGGCACGCCCTCGACGATCGACGCCCTGGAGGCGCGGCGAGAGCCGTTCGAGGAGATCTTCTGGCAGCTCCAACGCGCCGGGATCAAGCGCCGCGATCTGGTCCTCGCCTTCGACTTCGTCGTGCGCAGCGACCACCAGCTCACCAGCCAGATGCTCTCGCTGCGCGATCAGGCGCTCCACTTCATGGACACGCGCTTCTTCATCGCCGGCCTCGACGACGAGTTCAACAACGACCCGGCGAACTTCCATCCCCACTGCGCGGAGCAAGGCGAACCGATCTGGCGCCACGTTCGCGGCAGCTTCCGCAGCCCCTACTTCCTCGACGGGCCCATCGGCGACGGCCTCGGGGGGGTCTTCCTGGGAGCGCCGCGCGTGCAGCTCGACGCGAGCGGGGAACCCGAGCTGGCGGGCGCCACCTTCGTGAAGTTCGACATCCTGATCCCGTGCAGCGCGTTGGACGAGGACGTCGTGCACCGCCCCCTGCTGCTGGGACACGGCCTGCTCGGCGAAGGCGCGGACATCGTCAACGCGATCAAGGGGCTGGCGGAGCAGGCCGACCAGAACGGCCTCGGCCGCTTCGACTACATCGCCGGCGCCACGGACTACCGCGGCCTCTCGCGCCCCGACTTCGAGTGGATCGGCGCCCAGGTGCTCGGCGGGTTCCTCGGCCCGAACCACCGCCTCAACAACTTCCCGTCCTTCGTCGACAGGCTCAAGCAGGGGATGGTCAACACCCTGACGCTGGCCCACGCGATGAAGCGGGGCTGGTTCAACTTTCTGGAGCCGTTCCAGAGGGTGCCCGGGGACGTCTCGAGCGGCGTGTTTCCCGGTCCGGACGAGGAGGAGTACTACTACGGCGCGAGTCTGGGCGGCATCATGGGGCTGTGGCTCGGCGCCCTCACTCCGGACATCGAGCGCATGGGGATCGACATCGGCGCCATCAACTTCTCGCTGCTGCTGCAGCGCTCGACCCAGTTCTCGTTGTTCGAGGACGCGCTGGCCAATGTTGGCCTGGACGACCCGATGGACGCCGCCCTCGGTCTCGGGCTGCTCCACGAGATGTGGGTCACGTCGGAGCCGGCCGGCTACGCGCGGCACGTGACGGGCCTCGTCGAACCGCCGCTCCCCGGGGCGACCCCGAAGAAGCTGCTCATGACCGTCGCCTGGCTGGACAAGCAGGTCTCGAACCAGGCCTCGGAGATCGCGGCGCGCACGCTGGGCATCCCGAACTTCGAGGGTTCGCTGGTGCGCAAACTGCTCGGCATCCGCGACGTGAAGGCGAACCGCGGAACCGGCGGTCCCGACTCGGCCTACCTGGTGTACGACACCGGAGCCTTCGACGTCTTCGACCCGCGCTTCGACGACGTCATCCCGCCCCTGGCCAACGTGATCCCGAGTCCGGTCTGCGACCCGCACGGCGAACGCCCGACGATTCCGGCCTCGCTCCAGCAGCTGCTGGCATTCCTCCAGCCCGACGGGAAGCTCGAGAACGCGTGCCTCGACGACGGCGTGTGCAACGCCTCGGAGCCGTTCGAGAGGCCGGGCGGGCGGGAGGAGGTCTGCGACCCGCTGCCGGCTCCCTGACCCGAAACCGCGGCGGGGCGATTCGCCCCGAGAACGCCGGGGCGAGTTTTCTTTGCCATCGCCGCGAGATGCGATAAAAAAAGGGGGCGCGCCCGCCTCCGGGTTCCGGGAACCCGCGAAGTCGAGGAGTTCGGTGGAGACCCTCCGTCACGACATCGTCATCGTCGGGGGCGGAGCGGCGGGTTTGCGCGCCGCGATCGCCGCCGTCGAGGCGGATCCCGAAGCATCGGTCGCACTCGTCTCGAAGGTCTACCCGATGCGGAGTCACACTGTCTCCGCCGAGGGAGGGGCCGCGGCCGTGGCGCGGCCGGACGACAGCCTGGAGATGCATGGCTACGACACGGTCAAGGGCTCGGACTTCCTCGGCGACCAGGACGTGATCGAGTACTTCGTGGAGCAGGCCCCCCGCGAGCTCACCCTGCTCGAGCACTGGGGCTGCCCCTGGAGCCGGAACGAGGACGGCAGCGTCGCCACGCGCGCCTTCGGCGGCATGGCCACCAAACGCACCTGGTTCGCCACCGACAAGGTCGGCTTCCACATGCTCCACACCCTGTTCCAACACTCGATGCGCTTCGACCGCATCGTGCGCTACGACGAGCAGTTCGTCACCAAGCTGCTGGTCGAGGGCGGCGCGGCGCGGGGCGTCGTCGCGCTCGATGTCCGCGAAGGCGTACTGCGCACCATCCTCGGCCGCGCGGTGATCCTCGCCACCGGGGGCGCCGGCAAGTGCTTCCCGTTCACGACGAACGGGAGCATCAAGACGGGCGACGGCATGGCGCTCGCCTACCGCGCCGGCCTGCCCCTCAAGGACATGGAGTTCGTCCAGTACCACCCCACCGGTCTTCCGGGTACGGGGATCCTCATCACCGAGGCCGCCCGCGGCGAGGGAGGGCGGCTCCTCAACGCCGTGGGCGAGCGCTTCCTGGAGTCCGGCGACTACGGCGTGGGCAGCAAGCTGGAGCTCGGTCCGCGGGACATGATCTCGCGGGCCATCATCCTGGAGATCCAGGCCGGCAAGGGGATCCAGGGGCCGTACGGCGAGTACCTGCACCTGGATCTCACCCACATCGGGCGCGCCACCCTGGAGAAGCGGCTGCCCTTCGTGCTGGAGCTGGCTCGCATCTACGTCGGCGTCGACCCGGTCAGCCAGCCGATCCCGATCCGCCCGGTGGTGCACTACATGATGGGCGGAGTGGACACGGACATCGACGGAGCGACGGAGCTGGCGGGTCTCTACGCGGTGGGCGAATGCGCCTGCCACTCGCTCAACGGTGCGAACCGGCTGGGATCCAACTCGCTCACCGAGTGCCTGGTGTTCGGCGCCCGGGCCGCACGGCACGCGGTGACCTACGCCCGGGGCTGCAGCGAAGGGGACGCTGGCGCCGTGCGCCGCCAGGCCGAGGAGGAGGCGGCGCGCGTGACCAGCCTGCGCGACAAGCGAGGGGGCGGCGAGAAGCCGGTCGAGCTGCGCGGCGAGATGAACAGCGCGTTGGAAGACGGCTGCGGCGTCTACCGCGAGCAGGGATCGCTTCGGAAGGCGGTGGAGGCGCTCAGTCGACTGCGGGGCCGGTACCAGGACGTCGCGGTCGAGGATCACAGCGTGGTCTTCAACACCGAGCTGATCGCCGTGCTCGAGCTCGGCAACCTGCTGGACGTGGCCGAGGCGGTCGCGATCACGGCGCTGCAGCGCAAGGAGTCGCGCGGAGCGCATGCGTGCAGCGACTTCCCCGCGCGCAACGACGGGGAGTACCTCCACCATTCCCTGGTCTACTTCGAGCCGGGTGCGCCGCGCCTCGACAAGAAGGACGTGACGCTCGGGCGCTGGGAGCCCGAGGAGCGCAAGTACTGATGGTCGAGGTGCGCCGGAAGACGTTCGTGGTGACGCGCTTCGACCCGGATCGGGACGAGGTGCCGAAGACGCAGAGCTACGATGTACCGGTCCAGCCCGACTGGAAGGTTCTCGACGCCCTCAACTTCATCAAGGACCACATCGATCCCACGCTCTCCCACCGCTGGTCCTGCCGAATGGCGGTGTGTGGGAGCTGCGGGATGACCGTGAACGGCGAGCCCAAGCTCACCTGCAAGGACGCCCTCAGCGACTACGGAGACACCGTCGAGGTCGAGCCGCTCGCGAACTTCCCGATCATCCGCGACCTGGTCGTGGAGCTCGACGGCTTCATGGAGAAGCTCGAGCGCGTCAAACCCTGGATCGTGCGCGCCAAGCAGAAGGCGGTGCAGGAGGGGACGTACCGCCAGTCGCCGGCCGAGCTGGAAGAGTTCAAGCAGTTCAGCGAGTGCATCAACTGCATGCTCTGCTACGCCGCCTGCCCCGTCGTCGCCAACGAGCCCGACTTCCTCGGCCCCGCCGCCATCGCTATCGGCCACCGCTACAACCTCGACTCGCGCGACGAGGGGGCCGACCAGCGCAACGAGATCTTCCGAGGGGAGGGGACGGTCTTCTCCTGCACGTACGCCAACGAGTGCAGCGAGGTCTGTCCCAAGAACGTCGACCCCGCCGCCGCCGTGAACCAGGCCAAGTTCACCGCGGTGATCGACTGGGCGAAGCGTCTGGTGCTGCCCGGACCGAAGGAGGGCTAGGCCGTGGATCGCCTCGCCCACCCGGACGCCATGCGACCCGCCCGCCCGGATCGCACGCGGATGGCGCCGCCGCGCCTGCCCGCGCGGTTTCCGTTCTCGGGGCGCTATCGCGCGTACCTTCTGTTCGGCGCCAGCGGCATCCCCTATCTGCTGGTCGGGCTGCTGCTGCTCCACAGCATCTGGGCCCTCGGCGACGGGCCGGGGGCCTGGATGGCCGTGATGCTCGCGTTCCAGCAGCCGCTGTACATCGCGTTTCACGTGCTCGCGCTGGCCGCGGTGGTCTATACCGCGGTGCATTTCTTCTGGCTCTTTCCGAAGGCGCAGCCGCCGCGCATCGGCCCCGTGCGGCCGCCGCCCCGGGCGCTGATCCAACCCATGCTGTACGCGGTCTGGCTGGGGACGACGGCGTTGATGGCGGCGATCCTGGCCGGCTGGATCCTGCCGTGAAGCACCTGCTGCTGCGCCTGGAGCCCATCATCTGGCTGATCTTCGGCCAGGGGATCGTGATCGGCACGATCCTGCTGACCGGCTGGATCGCAATCGTGGGCATCGCAGCGCCGCTCGGCTTCGTCCCGGCGGATGCCCTGGCCTACCCGCGCGCTCACGCCCTGGCTTCGCACCCGATCGGTCGCGTCCTGCTGGCCGCGCTGATCGCGCTGCCCCTGTGGAAGGGTGCCCACCACATCCGCTCGCTCTCGCTCGACTTCGGCGGGCTGTCGCGCGACGCGAACGTGGCGACTCTGCTCTACGGGGTGGCGGCGGTCGGCAGCGCTCTCGCCGTGATCGCGGTGGTCCGCCTCTAACGCGCCGCAACGCCGTGCCGCACCGGGTCCTCGACGGCGTTCGGATCCTCGATCTCACCAGGGTCGTGGCGGGGCCCTTCGCGACCGCCGTGCTCGCCGACCTCGGCGCCGACGTGATCAAGCTGGAGCGGCCCGGCACCGGCGACGACTACCGCTACGGTCCGTCACCCCCCGGCGAGACGTCGCTCTCCTTCCAGAACACCAACCGCGGCAAGCGCTCCGTCACCCTCGACGTCCGCAAGCCGGAGGGCCGCGAGATCTTCCTGCGGCTGGTGTCGGGCGCCGACGCGGTGATCGAGAACTTCCGCTCGGGCTGGCTCGCGAAGCACGGGCTCGGGCCGCAGCGGATCCAGGAGCACAACCCGCGCTGCGTGGTGGCGTCGCTCTCGGGTTTCGGTGCCACCGGCCCGCGCGCCGGTCAGGCCTCCTACGACATCGTCGCCCAGGCGACCGGCGGACTGATGGCGATGACGGGCTTTGCGGACGGCCCCCCCGTGCGCGGCGGCGGGGCGCTGGGGGATTTCGTCGGAGGGCTCTACCTGGCGCTGGGCGTGGTGGCGGCGCTGCGCGACCGGGACCGCACGGGTCGCGCGCGGGTCCTCGACCTCTCGAATCAGGACGCGATCTTCGCCATCACGGACTCGGCGGCCACGATCTGGTCGGGCATCGGCGTCGGCAGCGGGCGGGTGGGCAATCAGCATCCCTTTGCCTCCCCCTACGACGCCCACGAGGCGCTGGATGGCTGGATCGTGGTCGGCACCGCCAGCAACAAGCTGTTCCGCCAGCTGTGCCAGGCGATCGGCCGCCCCGAGCTCGCCAGCGACGAGCGCTTCCGCAGCCACCGGGGTCGGGCGCAGCACCGCGTCGAGATCAACGCGGCGGTGGGCGCGTGGGTGCGCGAGCGAAGCTGTGCGCAGGTCCTGGCGACGTTGGGGCCCGAGGGCGCCGGCGTGCCGTGCGCGCGCGTGGCGGCCCCGAAAGAGCTGCTGGAAGACCCACAGCTGCTCGCCCGGGGCATGATCGAGCGGCATCCCCACCCGACCCTGGGGGAGATCGTCCTGCACGGCAATCCGCTGCATTTCTCCGGCAGCGAGAGGCGCCGCCTGCCCCTGGCCCCGGGCCTCGGCCAGCACAACGCGGATGTGTACGCCGAGATCGGCCTCGGGGAGGCGGAGCTGGCGCGCCTGGCCGAAGCGGGCGTGATCTGAGCCCCTTCTTCCGCCCTTGACGGCGTTCGGACGGTGCTTATCTCCATCTCATCACGAGGCGGCGCAGCGCCGGGGCCAACCCAGAGGGAGTGCCCGGAAGACCGCGGCTTCGCCGCAAGGAGGTAGCTAGAGATGTCGATTCTTTCACTCGTTCCGCACAGGTCCCGTCGGAGCGCCGTCCCCGGGTTCCGCAGTCCCCTGTGGAGCCTGGAAGGCTGGGGCCTGGGCGGCGACCTAGAGCGCGTCTTCGGAGACTTCTTCGGACCCGCAGCGGGCTCGGTGACCCCGGCGTTTGCACCGCGCGTCGACGTCCAGGAGACCGAGCAGGAGCTGCGCCTGAGCGCGGAGCTCCCGGGTCTCGAAGAGAAGGACTTCGAGGTCTCCCTGGAGGGCGACGTGCTCACGATCAAGGGCGAGAAGACGACCGCGTACGACGAGGAGCGCGAGGGCGTCACCCACGTGGAGCGCGCTCACGGGTCGTTCCGCCGCTCGTTCCGCATCCCGTTCGACGTGGATTCGGACGCCGTGAAGGCGAGCTACAAGCGGGGCGTGCTCACGGTGACGCTGCCGAAGCCGGCGGAGTCGCAGGTCCGGACGATTCCGATCAGCAGCTCGTAGGCGCCGACTGCGGCGGGATCCGGGCGGGCCGGCGGGCGAGGCCGGCCCGCTTTGCGTTCGGGTGACTCGCCGCGGCGTGTGCCGTCTCGCTCCTTCGAGTCGGGTGCCCCCTCAGCGGGCGTCGTGGAAGATGATGCCGAGCGTGCTGCGCCGGCCGCGCTCGATCCGACTCACGCCGTGGCGCAGCTGCGTCCGATAGCAACCGCGCGCGCCCCGGACCGGTCGCTCGCGGTTGGGAAAGATGACGGCCTCGCCCTCTCGCAGCGCGATCGCCTCGCCCCGCGACTGCATGCGCGGACGCTGCTCGACCAGCAGGAACTCGCCCCCCGCGAAGTCCCGACCGGGCCGACTGAGCAGGCAGGTGAGCTGGAGCGGGAACGCCACGTCTCCGTAAAGGTCCTGGTGCAGGCAGTTGTAACAGTCCTCGGTGTAATCCAGCATCAAGGGGGTGGGTCTCGCCTGCCCGCGCTGGCGGCAGTGCGCGAGGAAGCGCGCGAGGCTGGTCGGATAACGGCGGCGTACGCCCAGCGCCTTCATCCAGTCGTTGGCGATCGCCGCCAGGCGCGGATACAGCTGAGTGCGAAGCTGCGCAACCAGCGGCGGCAAGGGGTACGCAAAGTACTTGTACTCGCCCCGCCCGAAGCGGTGGCGCTCCAGATCGATGGTCTTGCGAAAGTGCTGCTCGTCGGCGTAGAGGCGCCGCAGTGCCCGGCACTCTGCCGCGCTGAGCAGTGAGGGGACGCGGGCGTAGCCCCTCTCGTCGAGGTCCGCGCGGATGCCTTTCCAGTCGAGCCGGGCAGCTCGCTGCGCCGAAAAGCTGAGAGTCGGGTCTCGGGGCATCGGGGCCTCCGCGTGGCGACGACGCCGGAAACTATAGGGTGGCGGGGCCGCCGATTGGCCGCCCGGCCGGTCAGGCCCTAGAGTCCCAGCCCTGCCGGGCCGGAGCCGAGCTGCGCATGAATTTCGGTTTCACGGAAGCGCAGGAGCTGTTGCGCGCCGAGGTGCGCAGGTTCCTGGACCAGAACTGCCCACTCGGCGAGGTGCGCAAGCTCTCCGCCACGCCGGAGGGCTTCTCGCGGCACCTCTGGGACCGCATGGCGGAGCTCGGCTGGGTCGGGTTGGCGCTGCCGGAGGCCCATGGAGGCGTCGGCCTCGGCTGGGTCGATCTGGTGGTCGTGCTGGAGGAGACGGGGCGAACGCTCTTCCCCTCGCCGCTCATCCCGACGACGCTGGCGGCGACGGCGATCCGCGACGCCGGCGACCAGGCCCAGCAGGGCCGCTGGCTGCCCGCGCTGGCCGACGGCTCCGCGATCGGCACCCTGGCGTGGCTCGAGGCCTCTGACCGGCTGGACCCCGAGGGCATCGCCCTCGCAGGCGAGGCCGACGCCGACGGCGTTCGGCTCCAGGGCGAGAAGCTGTTCGTGCGCGACGCGGCCGTCGCGGATCTGTTCGTGGTGTCCTTTCGCTCGGGCCCCGAACCCGAGCAGGTGTCGCTGGCGGTGGTCGAGCGCAGTGCGCCGGGCCTGCGTGTCGAGCAGCTGAACCCGATGGACGAGACGAAGCCGGTCGGGCGCGTGGTCTTCGACGGGGTGCCCGTGGGCGCGGAGGCCCTGCTCGGGGCGCGCGGTGGCGCCTGGCCCGTCCTGGCGCGCCTGCTCGACTGCGGCGCGGCGGCCGTGACGGCCGAGATGATCGGCGCCGCCGAGGGCGTCCTCGAGCTCACGCTGCGCTACGCCCGTCAGCGCATCCAGTTCGGCGAGCCAATCGGCAGGTTCCAGGCCGTGAAGCATCCCCTCGCCGACATGTACGTCGACATCGAGTCCTTCAAGTCGCTGCTCTACTACGCGGCCTGGGCTCTCGACGAGAGCCCCAGCGAAGTTCCGCTCGCCGTCTCCCGCGCCAAGGCCTACGCGAGCGACGCGTTTCCCCGCATCGGAATCGAATCCGTCCAGCTGCACGGCGGCATCGGCTACACGTGGGAGTACGACGCCCAGCTCTACCTGAAGCGCGCCAAGTGGGCGCGGCCGGCATTCGGCGACGCCGATACCCACTACCGCCGCATCGCCCAGCTCGGAGGCCTGTGATGGATTTCAATCTCACCCCCGAAGAGGAGGCCTTCCGGTCGGAGGTTCGCGCCTTCCTCGACGAGCACCTGCCGGCTCCGGAACGGCGCGACGCGGGCTTCCTGGGCGAGTGGAATCGCCTGGTGCGCGAGAAGAACTGGGTCGGCTTCGCGTGGCCGAAGGAGGTCGGCGGAGGTGGCGGTACGCTGATGGAGCAGGTCGTCCTCAAGGAGGAGATGGCGAGCCGCAAGGCGCCTGCGCTCGGCGCCTGCTTCATGGGCCTGCTCTGGGTGGGCCCCTCGATCATCCAGTACGGCACGGAAGCACAGAAGCAGCGCTTCATTCCCGAGATCCTCGACGGTCAGTACCAGTGGTGCACGGGCTACTCGGAGCCCGACTCGGGGAGCGACCTGGCTTCACTCAAGTGCAAGGCGCTACGCGAGGGCGACCACTACCTGGTCACCGGGCAGAAGATCTGGACGTCGCTGGCGATGTGGGCCAAATGGATGATCCTGCTGGTGCGCACCGGCGCGGCGGTGGAGGCCAAGCACGACGGGATCACCTGCCTGCTCGTCGAAATGGCGAGCCCGGGCATCACGGTGCGCCCGATCAAGAACATGGCCGGTGGTGAGATGTTCGCGGAAGTCTTCTTCGACAACGTGCGCGTTCCCGTAGAGAACCGTCTCGGCGAGGAAGGGCAGGGCTGGAAGGTGACGGTCTCCGCCCTCGCCCACGAGCGCTCGAGCATCTCGGAGGTCTACGGTCTGCAGCGCATCCTGGAAGACCTGAAGGAGCTGGCGCGGACGTGTGAGCGCAACGGCCGGTCGGCCGCCCAGGATGCGGGGATCCGCCGGCGCATCGCCCGTGCGGACGTGCGCATCGAATCGATGCGCCTCAACGGGATGCGCTTTCTCACCCGGCAGCTGAAAGGCGAGCCACTGGGGAGCGAGACCTCCATCAACAAGCTGCAGCGCGCCGCTCTCGAGATCGAGTTGGGTGAGCTGGCGCTCGAGATCCAGGGCAGCCGCGGACCGCTCCGAGCGGGCGACGAAGCGTCGCCCGACGGCGGGCGCTGGCAGCGGTTCGCGCTCAGCTGGCCCGAGGTCGTGATCGGCGGTGGCACTCCCAACATCCAGAGGAACATCATCGCGGAGCGAATCCTCGGGCTCCCGAAGGATTGACGGCCGGCCGTGGGGAACGGGCGGGACCGGCGGGTGCGCATCGAGTCGGCGCTGCGAGAGCGCCTCGACGCCGTCCACACCGAAGTGATCGACGAGAGCCACCTGCACGTCGGCCACGCGGGCGCGGCCTCCGGCGGAGGCCACTTCCGGGCGCTGATCGTGTCGGACAAGTTCGCGGGGAAGAGCCGCGTCGAGTGCCAGCGCCTCGTGTTCGCGGCGCTGGCGGAGCTGATGGAGCGCGAGATCCACGCACTCTCGATGCAGACGCTCACACCGGACCAGTGGAGAAAGTAGGGAGCCGAGGCCAGCCTGGCCCCCTAGGCGAAGCGCTCGAGCCACTCACGCAGCGTGACGCTGAAGCCCGCCGCGTTGCGGTGGCCGCCCCCTCCGTACTCGCCGGCGACCTTCGAGACGTCGAGGTCCCCGATCGAGTAGATCGAGATGTCGACGCGCGAGCCGGAGACGCGGTAGACGAGCCCCCAGCACAGCCCGAAGGCGGCCCGCTTGGCCAGCGCGTGGCCGATGGCACTGCGCGCGTGCTGCGCGTTCACCGCCTCGGCGCGGCGGCGACCCACCGCGACGGGGTGCGCCGAACGCAGGCACTGCTCGACCTCCATCCGGGTGGCGCGCAGGATCGGGACGCCCTCCTGCGCCAGCAGCTCGGCCGGGCGCGTCGCAAGCTCGTCCCAGACCTCGAACTCCCGGGGGTACGACCCGATTGCAGCGTTGACTTCCTCGGAGAGAGGGAGCTTCCAGTTCCACAGGTCCTGGTCTTCGACGTAGCGCAGCAGCTCCGGGACCGGCTCTGCCGGGTGGAAGTAGTGCCAGGCGAGCGCGGCGCCCGAGTGATCGAGGTCGAAATGCACGCGGTGTCCGTTGGCGTCGAGCCGGCCTTCCAAATCGGGTACCAGGGCGTAGCGGTCGCGAGCCGAGACGTGGTGATCCAGCACGACCACCTGGTCGGCGACGTCGCAGAGCTCCAGCAGGTGGTCTACGCGCGGTGCGATGTCGACGAAGACGACGGTGGCGTCCGTGAAGCGCCGGGCGTCCAGGGCATCCTCGTGGCCGCGCGGCAGGTAGCGGCCCGTCTCACCCCAGGCGCGCCACACCGCCCAGGCGGCTCCGAAGCCGTCGGGGCAACCGGCGTGATACAGGCAGGTCCGCTTCACATCGGGAAGGTACCGCACCCTCCGGCGGGTCGGTCACGCCCCGGCGGAGGGCGCGGCGATCTGCTCTCCAGCCGCGCGCGCCCGATCCAGTAGAGAACGTTCGTCGCGGTGCAGATGGCGCAATCCCAGCAGCACGAAGACGACCGAGACGCCGTTCGAGAGCAGCGCCAGGCGCATGGCGGCCGGGAGATCGCCGAGTGTGTCGGACAGCGCGCCGATCGTGTACGGCCCCAGGGCGAAGCCGACGAAGGTGAGGACCATGATGTAGAAAGCCGACGCCGTGGCGCGCATGCGCGGCAGCACCAGGTCCTGCACCGTCGACGCTCCCGCCCCGATCCACATGGCGCTCAGCGCACTGAGCGGGAAGTTGAGGACGTAGGCGAGGGTCGTGTCGGGGGTGGACAGCATCCACAGGGCCAGCGGCACGGGCAGGACGGCGGTCAGCAGCGCGACGTAGAGCCGACCTCCGACCTTGGACCGCCGCCAGCGGTCCGCGAGCCAGCCGCCGAGCGTCACGCCGAGCAGGCCGGCCAGCGCCGCGGTGACACCCACGATCGTGCCCACGTCGGCGCTGCTCTCGCCGTGGACCCTCATGAAGAATACGGGCGTCCAGCCGGCGTAGCCGTAGCCCGAGAAGGCGAGGAGCGAGAGACCGACGGCGATGTAGCCCAGCGAGCGGGTGCGCAAGATGAGCACGTAGCTGGGGCGGTCGCGCAGGCCCAGGCCCTGCATCCAGGAGACCGCCGCGTACAGGCCGATGCCGAGGGCGACCCACTGGGCCGTGTCGCCGGTCGAGCGCACCAGGCCCAGCCCGGCGCCGGCGATGGCCAGCGCCGCCAGCCCGTTGAGCAGCAGATCGCGGCGGCTGGCCCCGCTGCGCCAGAGCTGGAGGATCGTGAGCGGTGGCACGACCGCGCGCAACTCGCGGAAGAACACGCGACCGGGATGCGGCTCGGGCGCGGCGAAGATGCCGTCGACGGCGCCGCGCCTCGGCTCGCGCAGGCTGCGCACCCACAGGGCGAGGAGCAGTCCGGGAAGGCCGACGGCGAGGTACGCGGCCTGCCACCCGACCAGCCCGAAGGGTGCCGTGCCGGGCGCAAACGCCCCGTTCCAGCGGTCGGCGATCTGACCGCCGATCACGAGTCCGAGGCCGCCGCCCAGGTAGATGCCACTCGAGTAGATCGCGAGCACCGTGGCTCGGGCGCGCACGGGAAAGGAATCGGCCAGCATCGAAAAGGCGGCGGGAGTCGCACTGGCCTCTCCCACGCCCACTCCGATGCGGGCGGCCGCCAGCTGGCCAAAGCTGCGGGCGAAGCCCGACAGCGCGGTCATGCCGCTCCAGAACGCGAGTCCCAGGGCGATCAGCGTGCGGCGCTTCCACACGTCGGCCAAACGACCCAGCGGAATGCCGAAGACGGCGTAGAAGACGGCGAACGCGGTCCCGTAGAGAAAGCCGATCTCTGCGTCGCTGGCGCCGAGGTCGGCTTTGATGTCCTCGGCGAGGATGGTGATGATCTGCCGGTCGAGGAAGTTGAGCATGTAGACGAGCACGAGGACTGCGAGCATGTAGCGGGCGTACGGCCCCCCCGCGGCGTTCGCCGTTCGCTCGGGCTCGCGCGCCGCGTTGGGCTCGTTCCGGGGCGCAGTGCTCACGGGGCTGGCATTGTAAGGGGATCGCGCAGCGCCGTGGGTCTGACGTGGCCGAACAGCTGGGGTAGGCTCCGCCCCTCCGGAGGCGGCCGCCGTGCTCGAGCCCCCCGCACGCACCGCGCTCGTCTCGCGCGAGCTCCCGCCCGCGGCCGATCCCCTCGCCGCCTTCGAGTCGCTGCGGGCGCTCCCCTATCCGTGGCTGCTCGACAGCGCGCTTCCCTCGCCGCGCCTGGGCCGCTTCTCCCTGCTGGGAGCCGATCCCTATCTGGTGGTGCGGGCGCGGGGAGGTCTCGTCGAGCTGGAGTGTCGGCGCGCCGCCCGGCCGGGGCTCGCGCCGGGTCGCCGGGTCGTTCGCGGAGATCCCTTCGACGTCGTGTCCCGTCTGCTCCCCGCAGCGCCGCCGCGGGCCTCCTCCTCGCCGGCGCCCTTCGTCGGCGGGGCGGTCGGCTACCTGGGCTACGAGCTCGCCGCCTGCCTCGAAGCCGTCTCCTTTCGCGGCCTCGACGACCTCGAGCTCCCCGACGCGTACCTGCTCTTCGTCGACCGGGCGGCGGCCTTCGACCACGTCACCGGACGCTTCACGCTCAGCGCCCTGGGTTTCGCCGACAGCGACCGCGCCGCGCGCGCGCGAGCCGAACGCTGCGCCGACGAGTTCGCCGAGCAGCTCCGCGAGGCGGTGTCAGGGGCGGGGCGCGAGGAGTCGCGCCGTCGCCCAGCGACGCTCACCTCGTTCTTCGACGAGAGTGCCTACGCCAAGGCCGTGGACGCCGCGAAGCAGAGGATCGCCGCAGGCGACGTCTACCAGGCCTGCCTCACCCACCGCCTGGAGCGCGAATACGGCGGCGATGCGTGGGCGCTCTACCGGCGCCTGCGTCGCCTCAATCCCGCTCCCTTCGCGTGCTTCTTCGAGCTGCCCGAAGTAGCCATCCTGAGCAGCTCGCCGGAGCGGTTCCTGCGGCTGGACGAGGATCGCAATGCCGAGAGCCGCCCCATCAAGGGAACCCGTCCGCGCGGGCGCGATCCCGCCGAGGACGCCGCCTATCGCCGCGCGCTGGCGAGCTCGGCAAAGGACCGGGCGGAGAACCTGATGATCGTCGACCTGGTGCGCAACGACCTGGGGCGCGTGTGCGAGACCGGCAGTGTGGACGTCCCGGAGCTGATGGCGATCGAGGACTACGCGTCCGTCTTCCAGATGGTGTCGACGGTGCGCGGCCGGCTGCGGCCGGATCGGGACGCGCTCGATCTGGTGCGCGCGGCCTTCCCGCCGGGCTCCATGACCGGGGCGCCGAAGATCGCCGCCATGCGCATCCTGGAACGGCTGGAGCCGGTGCGCCGGGGCGTCTACTCCGGTGCGATCGGCTACTTCGACGCGCGGGGCGGGGCCGACCTCTCGGTGGCGATCCGGATCATCCTGCTGAGGCGCGGGCGCGCCTACCTGCACGCAGGGGGCGGCATCGTCGCCGACTCGGACCCGGTGGCGGAGTACCGCGAGACCCTCGACAAGGCCCGGCCGCTGCTCGCGGCTCTGGGCGACGCCTGAGGCGCGCCGAACGGTTTGGCAACGGAGCCGCGCGCAGCCGCGATCCGGTATGCTCGCGGGCTCACCGAGACCGCGGCGAGGAGCGCAGGCGTGGGTCCCCTGAACGGCGTGAAGATTCTCGAGGTCGCGGGCATCGGGCCCGGGCCGTTCTGCGGCATGATGCTCTCGGACATGGGAGCCGAGGTGCTGCGCCTGGACCGCGCCCAGAGCGTGGGGCGCGTCGACCCGTCGGTCCCGAACCTGGACTTCCTCGCGCGCGGGCGGCGCAGCGTGGGCGTGGACCTCAAGCACCCCGACGGGGTGGCGGCGGTGTTGCGCCTCGTCGAGCGCGCCGACGCGCTGATCGAGGGCTTTCGCCCGGGCGTAATGGAGCGCCTGGGCCTCGGTCCGGAAATCTGCCTGGAGCGCAACCCGCGGCTCGTGTACGGCCGCATGACGGGCTGGGGCCAGGAGGGGCCCCTCGCGCAGGTCGCCGGCCACGACATCAACTACATCGCCCTGGCGGGCGCGCTGGAGTCGCTGGGACGCCGCGGCCAGGCGCCCGTGCCCCCCCTCAACCTGGTGGGCGACTTCGGCGGCGGCGGGATGCTGCTCGCGTTCGGAATCGCCTGCGCGCTGGTCGAGCGGAGCCATTCCGGCAAGGGACAGGTCGTCGACGCGGCCATGGTCGACGGCGCCGCCATACTGATGACCATCATCCACGGTGCCCTGCAGTCCGGTTGGTGGAAGCCGGAGCGCGGCACGAACATGCTCGACACGGGAGCCCACTTCTACGACGTGTACGAGACGAAGGACGGCAAGTACATTTCGGTCGGCTCGATCGAGCCCCAGTTCTACGCCGAGTTCCTGGAGAAGACGGGGCTCGCCGGCGAGGATCTCCCGGCCCAGATGGACCGCTCCCAATGGCCAGCGCTCAAGGAGCGCGTGGCGGAGATCTTCCGCGGGAAGACGCGGGACGAGTGGTGCGAGATCATGGAGGGCAGCGACGTGTGCTTCGCACCGGTGCTCACCATGACCGAGGCGCGGAGCCACCCGCACATCGCAGCGCGGCACACCTTCGTCGAGGTCGAGGGAGCGCCGCAGCCCGCCCCGGCTCCCCGCTTTGGCCGCAGCCGCGCCGAGATCTCGAGCCCGCCGGCCCACCCGGGACAGCACACCGACGGGGCCCTCGCCGACTGGGGCTTCGAGGCCGAGGAGATCGCCAAGCTGCGCGAGGCGAAGGCGATCGCTTAGTTGCCCAGAGTTCCGCTCGGCCTGCTAGCCCGCTGAAACTCCGCTCGCTTGCGGCTCGCTGCGCGCCCTTCGGGCTTGCGGGCTCGCTGCGCGCAGGCCGACTCTTGAGTCGGCCTGCTAACCGAACAGGACGGGCAGCTGGGTTGGCGCGCGGAAGGTCGCGCCCGTGACGTACACCTCGCCGGCAGCCGGGTCGAGGCGCAGGTTCGGCAGCCGGTCGAGCACCCGCTCGAGCGCCACCGTCGTCTCCATGCGGGCCAGGTGCATACCGAGGCAGCGGTGAGCGCCGAACCCGAAGGCCATGTGCTGCCGCGGCTTGCGCTGGATGTCGAAGTCGTCGGCGCGCGGGTAGCGCGACTCGTCCCGGTTGGCAGCGCCCATATTCACACTGATCGCCGAGCCCGCCGGGATCTTCACCCCGTCCATCTCCACATCACAGGTGGCTTCGCGGATGATTCCGATCAGCGGGGGCTCCCAGCGCAGTCCCTCCTCGATCGCCTGGGGGAACAGCTCGCGGTCCTCCCGCAGCGCCTCGAGCTGGTCCGGGTGGGTCAGCAGGCCGCACAGCAGGTTGCTCGACGAGCGGTAGGTCGTCTCGGCCCCGGCCGGGAGCAGCAGGCGCAGGAACGCGATGATCTCGTCGTCGCTGAGCCGCGTCCCTTCCAGCTCGGCGCTGGCGAGCACGCTGATCAGGTCGTCGCGCGGCTGCTCTCGCCGCTGCTGGATGAGCGGCGTGAAGAACTCAGCGAGCTTCTGCGATGCGGCGATGCCGCGCGCCGGGTCCATCGCGATGCTGATCAGCTCGATCGCCCAGACGTGGAACTGAGGTAACGCTTCTTCCGGCAGGCCGAGCATGCCCGTGATGACGCTGACGGGGAATGGGAAGGTCAGTTCCCGAACCAGGTCCGCGTGCCCGCGGTCTGCGAAGCGGTCGATGCACTGGTTCACGATCGGCCGCACGAGCTCGCTCTCCCAGTGCGCGAGCGCCTTCTTGGTGAACGCCTGCTGGATCAGACCGCGATAGCGCGAGTGCTCGGGCTCGTCCATCTCGAGGATCGTGTGCCCCATCACGATGCCCATGCTCTTGGCGTAGACCTGGGAGCTGAAGGTCTTGCCGTCTCGCAGCACCCGCGAGACGGCGTCGTGGCTGAGGACCGCGTACATGTCGGAGGCTCCCGGCAGCGCGTGCTTGCCCTGACCGCCCGCGATCTGCGCGAGGTCGACGCGCTGCACCGGGCAGCGCCCGCGCTGCTCTCGAAACTGCGCGTACGGGTCCCGCACGCTGCCGATGCCCTGGGCCCGGTTGAAATCCTCGAAGGGGTCGTACTGCTCGTCGCCGGCGGGGGCGTCGACGGGCGGCTTCGGCCGCTCGCTCACGGCGTCTCCCGGTGCGGGGCGGAGGCGTGGGCGCGGGTCGGGCGCGGACCGCGGGTCCCGAGCAGCCGCCGCACGATGCGCAGCACCTGGGTGCGGTGTGTCTCGAGCTGCTGCGGACTCAGCAGGTCGGCACCGACCTCGGGCACCAGGATCGGCATCGCGGCCACGTAGAAGACGGTCGCACCGGCGATCGTGCTGGCGATGTGCAACGGATCGACCGGGGCAAGCTGCTGGTCCTCGGGGGCGGAGCGCTCGAAGACCTGCTTGCGGATCAACTCGGTGAAGGGCTGCGTGTGGCGCAGCAGCGCGGACGCGCGCTCCGGACCGGCGTCGGCCACCTCGCGCAGCAGGATGCGGGCGAAGCTCGGGCGGCTCCCCACGAAGTCGACCCAGGCCGAGACGCCGGCCTCCACGCGCTGGGGCAGCGGATCGGCGCTGGAGAGCGCGGCCTCGATCTGCCGCAGCAGGGCCGCGAAGACGCTCTCGAGCACCGCCTCGTAGAGCTCGCGCTTGTCCTTGAAGTAGTAGACGATCGAAGCGCGGCGGATGCCGACGCGCGCGGCCACGTCCTCGAGGCGGGTGGTCGCGAAGCCCCGCTCGGCGAAGAGCCCCTCGGCCGCCTCGAGGATCGCCCCGCGGGTGCGTTCGGCTCGGCTTCCGAGGCGCTCTGCCCGGCCCACGCCAAGAATCTACCTGCGCGCAGGTAGAGATGTCAATGCGGCCCGCCCCGGGTCCCGGCGGCGCGGCGTAATTTCTCGCCGCCCGGTTCGTAGAAAGAGCTGGAGGGGCGTCGCGACAGCTCGGGGAGGGTCGGAGATGGCGTGTGCAGCCGGGCAGAGGAGCGCGCTCCACAGCGTTCCCCCCGCGCCTTCGGCCGGCCTGGGCGAGGTAACCTCGCGGCGCGCTGCGCCGCGCCGGCGTGGCTCCCGAGGAGCAGCCGTGAACGAGCACGCCGTCCGCGCCCTGGTCGAGCGCGCCCGGACGGGGGACGCCGAGGCGTTCGCGGCGCTGTTCGGCTGCTACGAGCGCGACGTGGCGCGCCTGTGCCGGCGCATGCTCGGCGCGGGGCCAGCCGCGGAGGACGCCGCGAACGAGGTCTTCCTGCGCACCCGCCGCGCCTTCGAGAGCTTCGACAACCGACGGCCCTTCCGCCCCTGGCTGCTGGCGATCGCCAGTCACCACTGCGTCGACCGGCTGCGGCGCGCAGCGCTGGAAGCGCGGCTGTTCGATCCGCGCGAGCTCGAGGCCGCGGACCTGCCCGACGGCGGCCCGTCGCCGCTGCGCCAGGCGCTACGCGCCGAACAGAGCAGCGCGCTGGTCGCCGCGATCGACGCCCTGCCGCCTCAGCAGCGCCTCCCGATCGTGCTGCGGCACTTCGCGGAGCTCGACTACGCGGCCATCGCAGAGCTGCTGGGCGCGACGCGCAACCAGGTCGGCGCGCTGCTCTTCCGCGCCAGGCGGGAACTGCGCCGGCGACTCGAGTCCACAGGGGGAAACGAGGCATGAGCTGCTTCCCGGAAGCCAGCTACGCGCTCTACACCGACGGCGAGCTCGAGCCCGGTGAGCGGCGCGGGGTGGAGATGCACCTGGTGGGCTGCCAGCGCTGCCGGGCCCTGGTGCTGGCACTGCGCGAGGAGGCGGCGGCGCTGACCGACGCGCTCTTCGAGCGCGAGCCGGTGCCGCTGCGGACGGCGCCGCGCCCCGATCCGGCGCGCGGCGTGGCGCTCGGCATCGTTCCCGCACTCGCCGCGGTCGTCGTGGCAGCCGGCGTGATCGGCGTGATCCTGGAGCTGCGCCTGCCGTCCGGGATCGAATGGCTCAATCCCTTCCGACTCGTGGGGGTGTACGAGATGGCGTTCAACCTGGTCTTCCTGCTCAGGGACGAGGTTCCGGGTCTGCTCGAGCTGCTGCTCGCCGCCGCCGCCCTGGGCAGCGTGGCGGCGCTTGCCGCTTTCGGGCTCTCGGTGATCTCGAAGCGCTGGCTCGGCTCGACGCTCTCCGTAGCCGCCGCGCTCGCCGTACTGCTCTCCGCCTCTCCGAGCTGGGCGCTCGACCTGCGCTTCCACGCCGGAGACGTGACCGTGCCGGCGGGTGAGACACTCGACGAGACCGTGATCGTCAACGCGGAAACCGTGCAGATCGACGGCGTGGTCGACGGCGACCTGATCGTGCTGCTGGCCAAGCGGCTCACCATCCGCGGCGAGATCCGCGGCAACGTCTTCTGCTCGGTTCGCAACCTCGAGGTCTCGGGAACCATCGCGGGCAACCTGCATGTGATCGGCCAGAACGCCCGCCTGGGCGGCACGGTGCTCGGGAACGTCTTCAGCCTGAGCGAGCGCTTCACGCTGGCAGAGAAGGGGCGCATCGCTCGCGACGCGACCCACGTGGCCGAGGGCGTCAGCATCGACGGCTCGGTGGGCCGCGATCTCTTCGCCGCGGGAGAGTGGCTGGAGGTGCGCGGCTCGGTCGGACGCAACGTGGACACCCGGGTGGAGCGGGTCACCCTGCTGGCGCCGGCCCGCGTCGGGGGCGATCTGGACGCCCTCTTCTGGCGCGAACCGGAGATCGAAGTCGCTCCCGGTGCCTCGATTGGCGGCGAGACGCGCACCCGCATCCACGAGCGACCCTCGCGGCTCGACCGCTTCCTGCACGGCCACTTCTACCTCTGGCTCGGCGTTCGCCTGGCCGCGGCCACCGTCGTCGGGCTCCTGCTCCACGCGCTGGTGCCCGCGCTCTTCGACGGCCGGCTGGGCACCGGGGGGGAGTTCTTCCGTTCGCTGGGGATCGGCTTTCTCGCCGCCGTCGCCGCACCGATCGCGGTGGTCGTCAGCGCCTGCACCCTGGTCGGGATTCCGCTCGCCTTGATGGGCGCCGCCGTGTTCCTGACGGCGCTCTACGTGGCGGGGATCGCCGTGGCCGCGTTGATCGGCAAGTCGCTGCTGTGGCGAGGGGGCGAGGTGCGCGCCCCGTTCGGCCTGGTTCTGCTGGCGGGATTGGCCGTGCTGATGGTCGGGGTGAGCCTGCCCTTCGTGGGTCCGCCGCTGCGGGTGGTGGCCGTGCTGGCGGGCCTCGGCCTGCTCGTCGAGAGAGCACAGTCGGCGTGGCGGGCCAGGGTGCGAGGCGCGCCGGCTCCCGCGTGACGGACTCCGACGGGATGTGATATCACAGCCTCCGATCGCGCCCGGGCCCGCTGGCGCGGTCGGAGTGGCAGCGGAGATCCGGCGTGGGCTACGTGGTGAAGATCGACAAGAAGAGCTGCCAGAGCTCGGGCCACTGCGTCGAAGCCGACCCCCGGGCGTTTCGCTGGGACGGCGACGATCTGGGCGAGGTCCTGCCCGCGGCGGCCGGGCTCGAACGGGACCGCCTGATCTCGATCGCCAACAGGTGCCCGGCCCTGGCGATCTCCATCACCGACGAGGACGGCCGCGAAATCGAGATCGGCGCCTGACGCACCGGGGCAACCTGGCGGAGAGGAGCTTCCATGGGAAACGCGCTGGCTGGAGACAATGCCTATCGGATGTACGTGGATGGCAAGTGGGTCGAGGCGGCGTCGGGGGCCCGTTACCAGCTTCCCAACCCCGCCACCGAGCAGCCGCTGGCGAGCGCGCCCGACGCTTCGCGCGAAGACATGCAGCGCGCCATCCGCGCCGCGCGCCGGGCCTTCGACGAGGGCCCCTGGCGCGATACCGAGCCGCGCGATCGCTCGCGCATCCTCGAGCGGATCGCAGACCGGCTGGAGGCGCGCAAGGAGGAGTTCCGCCAGGTCCTGGTGAGCGCCCACGCTTGCGAGTACATGACCCACACAGTCAACCTGGACATGCCGGTGACGCTCCTGCGCAACTACGCCGAGCTCGCCCGCACCTTCGCGTTCGAGCAGATGCTGCCCGTGCTGGCCGGCCCGACGCCCGCCGGAACGATGGTGGTGAACTCGATGGCCCGCTACCAGCCCGTGGGCGTGTGCGGGTTGATCCCGACCTGGAACTTCCCGCTGTTCGTAAGCGTCCAGAAGCTCGGTCCGGTGATCGCCACCGGCTGCACCGCCGTGTGCAAGCCGTCGCCCTTCGGGCCGCTGGTCGATCTGCTGCTCGCCGAGATCGTCGAAGAGTGCGACGTTCCGCCGGGCGTCTACAACGTCGTCACCGGCCAGCAGGGAGAGCTCGGCGAGGAGCTGGCGACGAGCCCTCTGATCGACAAGATCAGCTTCACGGGGTCCGTCTCGACCGGCAAGAAGGTGGCGGAGGCGGCCGCCCCCACCCTCAAGCGCGTGCACCTGGAGCTGGGGGGCAAATCGGCGCTGATCATCCTGGACGACTGGAACCTGGACATGGCGGCGCCGATGGCGGCCTCGCCGACGTTCTTCCACGCCGGGCAGGGCTGCGCGATGAATACGCGCGTGCTGATCGGCGTGGATCGGCACGACGCCCTGGTGGAGCGGATGGCCGGCTTCGTAAAGAACGTGAAAGTCGGCGACCCCGCCGATCCGTCGGTGATGCTCGGCCCGGTGATCCGCGAGGAACGGCGCGTGGCCATCGAAGGCTACATCCAGGCGGGACGCGAGCAGGGGGCGGAGCTCGTCGCCGGCGGCGGCCGCCCCGCCGGCCTCGACAAGGGCTATTTTCTCGAGCCCACCGTCTTCGCCCACGTGAAGAACGACATGCGCATCGCGCAGGAGGAGATCTTCGGGCCGGTGGTCTCGGTGATTCCCTTCGAGGACGAAGCGGACGCGGTGCGCATCGCCAACGACTCGACGTTCGGGCTCTACGGCGGGTTCCTCACCAACGACACCGTCAAGGCCATCGAGATGGCGAAGAAGATCCGCACCGGCGGCGTCAGCATCAACGGCGCCAACAACCTGCTGCACGCGCCCTTCGGCGGGTTCAAGGAGTCCGGGCTGGGCCGCGAGAACGGCGAGTGGGGCATCCGCGAGTTCAGCGAGGTGCAGGCGATCGCCTGGCGCGCCTGAGGATTCCCCAACCCGAGTTCGGCCCTACGCCACCTCCGGCATCACGTGACGCGCGATCAGCTCGATCGACTTGAGCACCGCGTCGTGGGGGATCTTGTAGGGCTGCACCATGCAGAGCAGCAGGTCGCAGCCGGCGTCCCGGTAGCGCCGGGCGATCTCGGTGCAGCGCTCGGGGTCGCCGACGATCGAAGCTCCACTCTCGTGTAGGAAGTCGAAGGTGAGGAAGCTCGGATCCATTTCTGCGATCGGCCTGGTGTAGTCGTAGGACTTGTACTCCTTCTTCAGCTCCTTCTGCCAATCGCCCAGCGTGGCGATCTGGCGCACGCCCGTCTGCGCGTACCACTGGAAGGACTCCCGCGCCTCGCTCACCGCTTGTTCGGTGGTCTCGGCGCAGTGGACCATGGTGAACGTGGCCGCGGTGTCGTTGACGACCTTGCCAATCGGCACTGCCTGCTCCAGACCCTTGCGGTAGAGATCGATCCGCCCCTTGAGGTCCTCGGGCGGCACCCCGACGTTGAACGACAGCAGGCCCAGCCCGTGGCGACCCACCGTCTCGTGGCTCGCCGGGCTGGTGGAAGCCGACCAGAGCGGTGGGTGCGGTGCCTGGATCGGCTTCGGGATGACGCGCCGCTTCGGGAACTGGAAGTGCTTTCCTTCCCAGGAGAACTCGTCCTCGGTCCAGGCCCCCACGATCATCCGCAGCGCCTCTTCCCACATCGGCCGGGTCTGGTCGGGGTCGATCCCGAAGGCCTCGAGCTCGATGCGCGTGGCCGAGCGGCCCGTCCCGAACTCCAGACGCCCGTCGGAGATCAGGTCGAGCACGGCTGCGGCCTCGGCGGCCCGGATCGGGTGGTTGTACGGAAAGGGCAGCAGGCGCACGCCGTGACCGATGCGGATGTTGCGGGTCCTGGACGCGATGGCTCCGTAGAGCACGCCGGGGGCGGAGCAGTGGGAGAACTCCTCCAGAAAGTGGTGCTCCACGGTCCAGAAGCTGTGGTAGCCGAGCTCGTCGGCGAGGATCGCCATGTCGAGGGTGAAGTGGTACTCGTCGCGCTCCTTGCCCGCCGTCCAGGGCCGCGCCACGGGAATCTCGCAGAACAGGGCAAGCTTCATCGATGGCTCCTTCTGATCGGCTGGGGCGCGGGATCGCGGCTCAGGCCGGGTCGAAGACGACTGGCAGCGACGCGGGACAGCGGAAGATCAGCCCGGTCACGTGGACGTCCTCGGCCGCGGGGTCGAGCCGCAGGTTGGGCAGGCGGTCGAGGAGCGCCTCCAACGCTACCTGGGTCTCCATGCGCGCGAGATACATGCCCAGGCAACGGTGCGCTCCGTAGCCGAAGGCCATGTGTTGTTTGGAGACGCGAAAGATATCGAATCTCTCGGGATCCGGGTGGCGCGCGTCGTCGTGGTTCGCGGCGGCCAGCGTGACGTTCAGCATGGCGCCCTTGGGCAGCGCGACGCCGGCGAGCTCGGTGTCCCGGGTCACCTGGCGCATGATCCCGGTGATCGGCGGCTCCCAGCGCAGCCCCTCTTCGATGGCCGGGCCGATCAGCTTGCGGTCGGCGCGCAGGGCCTCGAGCTGGTCGGTGTGGGTGAGCAGGCCGAAGACGAGGTTGCTCGACGAGCGGTAGGTCGTCTCGGCACCCGCCGGCATCAGCAGGCGCAGGAAGGCGATGATCTCCTCGTCGCTGAGCTTCGCGCCGTCGAGCTCGGCCGCCGCGAGCACGCTGATCAGGTCGTCGCCGGGGTTCTGCTTTCGCTCGGGCAGGAGCTGGGAGAAGTAGTCGTGCAGGCTCGCCGACGCTCGCAGTCCGCGCTGCCAGTCGAACCCGATGCTGATCAGCTCGACGGCCCAGCGGTGGAACTGTTGGAAGTCGCCCTCCGGCAGACCGAGCATGCACGCGATCACCTTCACCGGGAAGGGGAAGGTGAGCTCGCGGATCAGGTCCGCTCGCCCGCGGCCGGCGAAGCGGTCGACGTGCTCGTTCACCACCGGCACGACCAGCTCGTTCCGCCAGCGCTCGAGCGCCCTGCGGGTGAAGGCCTTCTGGAGCAGACCGCGGTAGCGGCCGTGCTCTGGCTCGTCCATCTCGAGGATCGTATGACCCATCACGACGCCCACCGAGAGCTCGTAGACCTTGGACGAGAAGCGCTCGCCGTCGCGCAGCACCTCAGATACGGCGTCGTGGCTCAGCACCGAGAACGCCGGCGGCGCGCCCTCCGGCACCGGCAACATCTCCAGACCCATCCGCTCGTGGGGCCGCTCGGAGTGGACGGGGCACTCGCGGCGCATGTCCGCGAAGACGGCGTACGGATCGCGGACGGTACCGGCACCGTAGGCGCGATCCAGCTCGTCGAAGGGATCGGAGGTCTCGGCGTCGGCCGGCTCGGGGTTGCGGGGGTCGCGGTCCGACATGGGGGTTCTCCTGCTGCCGCTCGACCCTATCTACCTGCGCGCAGGTAGGTAGTCAAGCAGAAAGAGGTCAAGCAGGAAGAGAGGTGGTGGGGCCACGCGCCCAGCCGTCGCCCCGGGCGGAGAACGGGCTTGGGCGGACCTACAGGCGGCGGGCGAGCTGCTCCGCGAGGCGCCGCTTGTCGATCTTGCCGCTGTCGGTGAAGGGGAGCTCCTCGGACGCGCAGAAGAAGCAGTGCCGGGGGAGCTTGTAGGCGGAGAGCTCGGCCCGCAGGCGCTCGCGCAGCTCGTCGGCGCCGAGCGCGCGACCGGGCTGCAGCACCACGGCGGCGGCCACGTTCTGACCGCGCGCCGGGTCGGCCAGCCCCACCACGAAGGCCTCCTTCACCTCCGGGAGCGCTTCGATCGCCAGCTCCACCTCGCGCGGCGTCACGTTGGCGCCGCCGGTCTTGATCAGCTCGCCGAGTCGCCCCGTGAAGTAGAGCACACCGTCGTCGGTGAAGCGCCCCGCGTCGCCCGTGTGGTAGAAGCCGTCGGCGTCGAACGCGTCCTCCCGCTCCACCTTGTAGAGGCCCTGCATGACGTTGTAGCCGCGCACGCAGATCTCGCCCTCGCTGTCCGGCGCAAGCGTCGAGCCGCTCTCGGCGTCGACGAGCTTGTGCTCGACGCCGGGCGCGGACCTGCCGAACGAGCCGCGCAGCGCCTCGGGCAGGTCGCGGTCCATCGGGTCGATGGTGTGGGGGCCGCAGGTTTCGGTCATGCCGAGCGCGTTGGGCCGCAGCAGGGGGTCCTTGGGGCGCACCGCTTCCGGGAGCACGTCGTAGAGGTTGCCGGCGCGGACCGACGAGAGGTCGCGCCGGGCGAAGGTCGGATGCGACGCCATCGCCTTCGCGTAGTGGGGCCAGCCGGTGACGATGGTGGCGCGCTCGCGCTCGAGGAGCTCCAGGGTCCGGCCCGGCTCGAAGGACTCCTCGCACAGCATGTACGCGCCCGAGTGCATGGAGGAGAGCAGGGCGAAGACGAAGCCGCCCACCCAGAAGAACGGCATCGGCGAGTAGATGCGGTCGTCGGGCCGGATGTCCCGGAAGGTGTTGAGGCTGTAGGAGTGCCGGATGACGCTGCCGTGGGTGTGGATGGCGCCCTTCGGGTCGCCGGTGCTGCCGGAGCTGTAGATCACCACCATGGGGTCGGCCGGCGTCACGCTGTCCTCCACGGCTTCGAGGAAGGCCGCGTCGATGCGCGGGTCCGCTTCGGCGGCCTCTTCCAGCGCCCGCGGGCCGCGGGCCCAGCCGCGCTCTTCTTCGCCCCACGCGAAGACCTGCCTCAGGTGGGGCAACTCGGGCACCCGCAGCGAGCCCGCTTTCTGCGTTGCCAGAGACGGCGCATGGGCTTCGAGGCGCTCGAGGTAGTCGTTGCTCAGCAGGCGGGCCGCCGTGAGCAGAGTGTGCACGTCGGCGTGTCGCAGCACCCAGCCGAGCTCGCGCGGCTTGTAGAAGGTGTTGAGCGGAACGAGCAGCGCCCCGATCCGCGTGGCGGCGAGCCACGCCACGATCCAGTCGGGCCCGTTGGGCATCAGCAGGCCCACCCGCGTTGCCTTGCCGACGCCCGCGGCGAGCAAGCCCTGCGCCATGTGTGCCGAGCGCTGGTCCGCCTCGGCGTAGCTGATCCGCGCGTCTCCCAGCCGGATCAGCGGCCGTTCGCCGAAGCGCTCGGTCCGCGTGCGCACGAACTCCGGTATGGTCGGCGTGTAGTCGGGGAACGGCATCCGCCTAGACCTACACCAGTCGCTCGCGGGTTGTCCAGAGCGCCGCGCCGCCGCGCGCCGACCACTCGGCCTGCGCGGAGGATCGGATCGGGGTTAGAATGCTCCCTCTCCGCCGTTTCCGTCGCTAGGAGGCACGCCGTGGAGTTCGAGTGGTCGCCGGAGGATCTCGCGTTCCGCCAGGAGCTGGAGCGCTTCCTCGACGACGCACTGCCGCGCAATTGGGAGCAGATCTCGAAGCACGGCCCCGGTAGCGAGGCCCAGGCCGCCTTCTCCCGCGAGTTCTGCG
>JAZFWH010000087.1:0-7279 GCA_036482635.1 Myxococcota bacterium | reverse complement strand
ACCAGGGGCAGGTCGTCGAGGCAGCGCCCGTAGTCCTCGAGGGCCTTCCTCAGCTCCTCCAGGGAGGCCACGTTCTCGTCGATCCGTGTGGCCTGTGAGTCGACGATCAGCACGACGCCGTCGACCTTATCGAGGAGTTGCTTGCGGGTGGGGGCCTGCTCGGGGCTGCCGGGCACGGCGATCATCTGGATCCGGGTGCGCATCCCGGCGATCTCGCCCAGCTCGATCGGGAGCTGCTCGTAGGTCACCGTCGGGTCGAAGCGGGTCGGCAGCTCCTGCATCTCGCCGCGGTGGTCCGGGCGCAGCTTGGAGTAGATCGCGTGGAGGTTGGTGGTCTTGCCGGCGCCCTCGATCCCCCAGTAGACGATCCGGGCGTTGACCTCGGCCCGCTCCTCGCTGAATTCCGCCATCTAAACCTTTCCCTTTTTCATCAGGATCCGCCGGGCGTGGGCCGACACGGCTCCCGGGACGTCCCTGCTGCGCATGATCTGGTACAGGTCTCGCTCCTGGAGGTAGTTCACGAACTTCATCGCCGTCGCCTGGGGGCTCTTCGGGTTCGTCGCCAGGGCGAACTTCACCTGGTAGTTCCGGGTCCAATCGCGGTTCCTCGAGATGATCCGCAGGATGTCGTCCGACACGCTGCGCGATTGGGCGAAGGCGACGATCTCGGTCTCGGTCACCTTGGGACTGCTCACCGCCGCGACAGCGATGATCTTGTTGCGGTCGCGGACCAGGAGGCCGCGCGCCTCGCGGTTGCCCAGCCTTGCGAGCTTGATCTTCTGGAAGACGGTCATCTTCTGGATGATGGCGTACAGGCTCTTCGAACGCGCTTCGTCCTCTTCTGACGGCTCGCCCTCTTCGGTCGATTCCACGGTCAGCGAGGAAGCGAGCTCGCCGAACTCGTCGCCCAGAACGGCGCGCAGGGCGGCTGCGGCGTCGGCTTCGCTCACCTGCTCGGGCGCCGCGGGGACGTCGACGTCGACCCCACCCCGTTCCACGTCGAGGAACGAGAGGATGCGGTCGATGGTGGAGCGCCCGGTGAGGGGGTTCGATCCGAGCGCTTCCACGATCTCGGGGTAGCGCAGCAGGCGCTCCTGGTTGTTCGAGACGATGTCGATCACCCGCCGGAAGTGCGTGGTCGCGAGGAAGGCGACCGTGGCGTCGTCGGTGGCGGGGTTCAGGGCGAGCTTCTCCAGGCGCGCCTCGTCCTTCTCGAAGGCGCGGGCCAGGTGCGAGAGCACGGCCGGGTGCGCCGCTCCGGACAGCACCACCGCGCACACCGACTCCGGCAGCGACTCGAGGCTCTCGCGCGCCTTGGCCTTGACCTCGGCTTCGGGGTCGTGCATCAGCGCGAACAGCACGGTCGCCAGCTCGACGGGCGGGAGGGGCAGGGCGCCGCCAGCGGCCATCAGGCGCGCCTCCAGCGGCGCGTCCGGGCGGGCGTAGCGCCCCGCCTGCGGCGACAGGGCCAGGCGGATCTTCTGAGGCTCTTTCTCCACCGGCACGCTTCCTCGCTCAGCGGTTCAGACGCCGTCCCGCAGTCCGCGCGGCGTGGCGGGCCAGCCGGCTACGGGGTTGGCTAGGACGCCTCGGCCTTCGCCGCACTCGCTTTCGCAATGATCTTCTCGCTCACCTGCCCCGGCACTTCGTCGTAGTGCGAGAACTCCATGTGGAACTCGCCCTGGCCGCCGGTGATGCTGGTGAGCGAGCTCGCGTACTCGAGCATCTCCGACATCGGGACCTGGGCGCGGATCACCTGGGTCGAGCCCTTCGCCTCGCTCGACTGCACGCGCCCGCGGCGACTCGAGATGCCCCCCATGATGTCGCCGACGAAGTGGTCCGGAGAGGAGATCTCGACGTTCATGATCGGCTCGAGCAGGACCGGGTGGGCCTTCTCCATCGCGGCCTTGAAGCCAAACGATCCCGCCAGCTTGAATGCCATCTCGTTGGAGTCGACCGAGTGGTGCTTGCCGTCGGTGCAGCGCACCCGCACGTCGACCACCGGGAAGCCGGCCAGGGGGCCCGCTTGGCAGGCCTCGTTCACGCCCTTCTGGACCGCCGGAATCAGGTTGCGCGGGATGGCTCCGCCCACGATCTCGTCCACGAACTCGATTCCTTCCCCGCGGGGCTTCGGCTCGACGGTCAGGTAACAGACCCCGAACATCCCCTTGCCTCCGGTCTGCTTCTTGAGCTTGCCTTCGACGTCTTCCGCCTTGCGCGTGACGGTCTCCCGGTAGGGCACCTTCGGCCGCTTCAGGTCGACGTCCACACCGAAGGCGCGTTGGAGCTTCTGCACGGTCGTCCGGACGTGGAGCTCCCCCATGCCGGTGAGCAGGAACTCGCCGGTCGAGGCCTCGCGCCCCAGGTGGAGCGTCGGATCCTCTTCCACCAGTCGGCCGAGCGAGGCGTAAACTTTATCCTCGTCCCCCTTTGATTTCGCCTGGATGGCGTACGAAATGACACCTTGCGGAATGGGGATTTCGCGCAGCCGCACGCCCCCCTTCTCGGCGGTGAGCACGTGGCCCGTGCGCACCGACTTGAGCTTTGCGACGGCCACCACGTCGCCGGGGCCCGCCTCCGGGACGTCCTCGTGCTCGCCCCCGTGCAGCAGCAGCAGCTTCCCCAGCCGTGCCTTCGCGTCGCTGCTGGCGTCGAGGATGGGCAGCTCGGCGCGGGCGGTCCCCGAGACGACGCGGAAGATGGAGAGCGTTCCGGCGTAGCGGTCGATCAGGGTCTTGAACACGACGGCGGAGAAGATTCCGCCCGGCTCGGGCTCCAGCGAGCTCTCGGCGCCGTCCGCGAGGTTCGAAGCGGTCCACGCGCCGCGCTCGGCCGCCGAGGGCAGCAGCTCGGTCACGCCCCACAGGACGCGGTCCACCCCGATCGTCTCGAGCGCCGAGCCGCACAGCACGGGCAGCAGCTTGCGTTCGCGGGTGGCGGTGATCAGGCCGCTCAGCAGCTCCTCCTCCGAGAGGGAGCCGTCCTCCAGGTACTTCTCCAGCAGGGCGTCGTCGCATTCGGCCACCGAGTCGACCAGTCGTTGCCGCGCCTCGTTCGCGGGGTCGACCAGCTCGGCCGGGATCTCGGTCTCCCCGCTGGCGGTGAGCGCCTTCATGCGCACCAGGTCGATCACGCCGCTCAGGTCCGCCTGCTGCCCGATCGGGAGGGTGAGCAGGACCGGGTTCGCGTCCATCTTGGCCAGCGACTCCACGGCCGCCGGGAAGTCCGCCCGCTCGCGGTCCAGGCCGTTCACGAAGGCCACCACGGGCAGCTCCAGGGCCTGGCACGAAGCCCAGATGCGGTGTGTGCCCACCTTGGCGCCTTCCACGGCGGAGACCACGAGCACCGCTCCGTCGAGGCCGTGCAGGGCGATCCGCCCGTCGGCCTGGAAGTTCGAGTCGCCGGGGGTGTCGACCAGGGTGAGGTGCTTGCCGGTCCAGTCGAAGCTGTAGATCGACGAGCTGATCGTCGTCTGCCGCTCCTTCTCCTCGGGCAGGTAGTTCAGCTGGGACGAGCCGTCGCTGACCTTGCCGAGTGTAGGCGTGACACCCGCCGCGTGGAGGATGGCCTCGCCGAGAGACGTCTTCCCGTCACCCGCGTGCCCCACCAGGGCGAAGTTGTGGGTGTCGCTGACCTTCACGTTCTTCATCGGGTTCGCTCCTTTCGCGGCGCCTCCCGGCTCGGTCGGTTCCTTTCGAAGATGAGTCGCAGGCCCTCGAGGGTGAGAAACGGCTCGACCCGTTCGATGGCGGAGCTCTCGTTCGCGACGCGGTGGGCCAGCCCACCTGTCGCGACCACCCTCGCGCCGGGGCCGAGTTCGCCGCGGATCCTCTCGACCATCGAGTCGACGACGCCGGCGTAGCCGTAGAGCAGTCCGGATTGCAGGGCGGCGGTCGTGGTCTTGCCGATCACCGACTTCGGGCGCGCCACCTCGACCCGGTGCAACATCGAGGTCCGTTCGAACAGCGCCTCCATCGAGATGTGGATGCCTGGGAAGATCACGCCCCCCACGTACTCACCCTCGGTCGAGACGCAATCGAACGTCGTCGCCGTTCCGAAGTCGACGGCGATGACCGGGCCGCCGAACAAATCGTAGGCCGCCACGGCGTTGACGATGCGGTCGGCGCCCACCTCGCGCGGGTTCTCGTAGCGCACCGGCATCCCGGTGCGGGTGCCCGGGCCGACCACCAGCGGCGGGCGATCGAAGAGCTTCGTGGAGACCCGTTCCCAGATCGGGAGGAGGGGAGGGACCACGCTCGAGACGATCACGTGGGTCACCTCGGCGCACGCGCGCTCCGCGTGCTCGAACAGGGCCCGGATCGTCAGGGCGACCTCGTCGGAGGTCTGCTCGCGGTGGGTCGCGATCCGCCAGTGCTCGGCGAGCTCGGCCTGGCGTCCTTCCGTGTAATCGAAGATGCCGAGCGCCACGTTGGTGTTGCCGATGTCGATCACGAGCAGGGTGGTCACGCTCCCTCCTTGGCGATCGTGACGTCTCCGGCCACCACGCGGAACTCGTCTCCGTCGGGCGCGCGCACGCGCAGCGCGCCGTCGGAGTCGATCCCGAGCGCGACGCCCTGGCGCTCGGTTCCGTCGAGCTCGGCGACGCGCACCCGGCGCCCCGCCATGCGGAAGCGGGCCTCGAAGCGCGGTCGGATGGCGTCGAAGCCGCGTGCCGCGCAGGTGTCGAGGATCCCCTCCAGCTCATTGTACAACCGCTGGGCGAAGCGGACGCGATCGATGGCGTGGCCGGTGTGGCTGGCGAGACTGGTGGCCAGCCCCCGGAACTCCGCGGGGAAGTCCCGCCGGTCGACGTTCAGGTTCACTCCGATCCCCAGCACCAGAAACGCGACCCGGGTCGCCTCCGCGCCGAGCTCCATCAGGATCCCGCAGGTCTTGCGGCCCCCCAGCAGCACGTCGTTCGGCCACTTGACCTCCACCTGCTCCGGGTCTTCGACGCTCGCGGCGATCGCCTCCGCGACGGCCACGGCCGACGCCAGGGTCCAGGTGGGGGCCTCGGCCGTGGAGATCTCGGGGCGCAGCACGATCGACGTGTAGAGGTTCTGGTAGGGCGGCGAGTAGAAGGAGCGACCCAGCCGGCCGCGCCCGGCGCTCTGGCTCTCCGCCAGCACCACCGTGCCGTGCGCCGCGCCCTCGCGCGCCAGGTCGAGCGCGACGCGGTTGGTCGAGTCCGTGGAGTCGAAGTAGAGCAGCTCTCGCGCCAGCCAGCGCGTGCGCAGCCCCAGCTGGACCTCCGCCGGGTACAGCCGGTCGGGGATCGCGGTCAGGCGATAGCCGTCGCCGGGCGCCGCCGCGACGCCGTAGCCGCGCGCGCGCAGCGCCTCGACGTGCTTCCAGACCAGCGCGCGGCTGACGCCGTGCTGGGCCGAGAGGGTTTCACCAGAGCAGGACTGGCCGCCGGCGCGGCGCAGGGCCTCGAGGACGCGCGCCGGCCCGTCGCTCACTGCCCTGCAGCCCCGGTGGCAGGGCCCTCGCGCTCGATCTCGAGCGCCACGTCGGCCGCGGGCGCGGAGTGGGTGAGGGCGCCGATCGAGACGCGCTGGACACCCGTCTCCGCGATCGCGCGCACGTTCTCCAGGGTGATGCCGCCGCTCACCTCCAACAGCGCCCGGCCGGCCAGCTGCTCGACGATGCGGCGGATCTCGGCGGGCGCGCAGTTGTCGATCAGCAGGAAATCGGCCCCGGCCTCGACGGCCGCACGGGCTTCGACCTCGGACTCCACTTCCAGCTGGATGCGCAGGCCCGCGGGTGCGGCGGCCCGCGCCGCCTTGAAGGCGGCCGCGACACCGCCGGCCAGGGCGACGTGGTTGTCCTTGAGCAGGATGCCGTCGAACAGGCCCGCGCGGTGGTTCAACGCGCCGCCGACCGACGTGGCGTACTTGTCGAGCGCCCGCCAGCCGGGGACGGTCTTGCGCGTGTCGACGATCCCCACCCCCGCGCCGTCCACGGCGTCGACGAAGCGCCGCGTCCAGGTGGCGACGCCGCACAGGCGGGCGAGGAAGTTGAGCGCCGTCCGTTCGCCGGCCAGGATGGCGCGCAGCGGACCGGCCACCACCGCCAGGCAGCGGCCCGCTTCGACCCGGGCGCCCTCCCGGGCATGGGAGTGGAACGCGATGCGGGGGTCGACTTCGCGGAAGACCGCCTCGACGACGGCGAGGCCGCAGACCACCAGGCCCTGGCGGGCCTCGATGCGCGCAGCGCCCGCGCGATCCTCTTCGATCACCAGGGGGGTCGTGGCGTCGCCCGAGCCCAGGTCCTCGCGCAGGGCGAGCTCGACCAGGGTCTGCCAGGTCCGCGCGGGGGGCAGCGCCGGGGGGCTGCTCATGTGTCTTCCTCGAGCCGTCGAGCTTCGGGCGGCCGGCGCCGCGAGCCACCGGCGCGCAACCGGTGCTCGAGCTCGCACGGCCGGGGCTGTCGCGGGACTAGGGTAGCGGAGCGGGAGAGCGGATGAGCCGAGGCGCTGCCCCCCGCGCGGGAGCTGCGCCGGCGCGCCGGGCACGCCTCAGGATTCGTCGACGTCTCGCTTCATGCGCCGGATCTCCTCGCGGATCAGGGTCTCGGCCATGTGAGGGATGACCTCCCAGGCAATCGCCTCCACACGCTCCAGGGCCTGGCGGACGATCTTGTCGGTCACGTCGCCGAAGGACTCCCAGGCGATCTTCTCCAGCGTCTCGTGGAGCTGCTTTCGCAGGCGCGGCGCGATCTCCTTCAGGGTGGCTTCCGCGCTCAGCTCGGGCGGCGCGCCGGCCGCAGCGGGCGGGGGCGCCGGCGGCTCCAACACCGTCTGCCCCGCGTCGGCGGGCTCGGCGGCTGGGGCTGACGGCGCCGATCCGGCCTCGAGCGGGCCGGCGAGGTCGGACGCCGACACGTCGAAGTTCGAAACGCCGCTCGGATCCACCACTGTGGCCTGGGCCAGGTCGTCGACGCCGATTCCCAGCAGCAGGTCGTCACCGGACGCGGCCCCGGTGCCGGGCTTCGCGAAGCCGAAGTCGAGCAGGTCGTCGACGGTGCCGGCCGAACTGTCCGGCCCCAGGGAGAGGTCGTCTGCACTCGAGCCCGGGTCCGGGGTCGCCGTCGCGTCGTCGTCCGGGAGGCCCGGGCTGGTGAGCGTGGTGCTGTCCGCGGCCCCCGGCGCATCGTGCAGGTTCGCGATGGTGCGTTCGGCCATGGCGATGGTCTGCTCCGCCGCCGAGGGTTCGTCGGTCGGGGCTGTCGCCCCCGCGGAGGGTGTGGTGTCGCCGAACGCGAGCGGATCCGCGGT
>JAZFWH010000086.1:0-16600 GCA_036482635.1 Myxococcota bacterium | reverse complement strand
CCGTCGGCATCGGGCTGATCGGCGCCCTGGGGTCCGCCGGCCACGCCGCCGCCTACAACTTCTCGGCCTATTTCGTGCAAGCCGAGCACGGCTGGGCCCCCGGTCAATACACCGCGCTGCTCCTGGTCGCGGGCACGGTGGGCGTCATCGGTCATCCCTACGCCGGTCGCATTGCTGACCGCCGGGGGCGTCGCCTGGTGGGCTTCCTGCTGTTCGGCAGCTTTCCCCTGCTCGCGCTGGCCTTCTACCGCGGACCCGGTTGGAGCCTTCCTTTCGTCTGGGTTCCGCTGGTCTTCACCTTGACCGGTGGCAACACGATCGCCCGCGCACTTTCGACGGAGCTGTTTCCGACCTCCTTCCGTGGCACCTCGGCGGGCTGGCTGTCGTTTGTCGAAACCCTCGGCGCCGCCTCCGGTCTCTTTCTGGTTTCCTGGGGCACGCCGAGCGGTGAGAGCGTCGTCCCCATGGTCGAGTGGGTGATCCTCGGGCCGCTCGCGGCGGGACTCGTCGTGCTGTTCCTGCCGGAGACCGGACGCCGCGAACTCGAAGACATCAGCGCAGATGCCTGACCCGCCGGTCGCGGCGCCGCCGGGCGGCCGGTAGGATTGGCCGCTCGCTGCGAACGGTGGCGCAGTCGATGCGCCGCCCACGGGAGGAGCCGGGGGCGATGAGGCTCACGCGGATTCCCGCTGGCGTCCTGCCGCCGCCGTCCCGCAACGACCTGCCCGAGCCCCCGCCGCTGCGGCGCATGATCGGCCCGAGTGTGATCCTGGCGGGCCTTTCCATCGGCAGCGGGGAATTCGTGCTCTGGCCGCGGATCACCGCCGAATGGGGTTTCGCGCTGTTCTGGGCCTGTTGGGTGGGCGTGACGATCCAGTTCTTCCTCAACATGGAGATCGAGCGCTACACGCTTGCCACGGGTGAGAGCGCGGTGGTGGGCTTCATCCGTCTCTCTCGCCTGTTCGGTCCGATCTTCTTCGTGTGCGCGACGGTGCCCTGGATCTGGCCCGGCTGGGCGACCGGTGCCGCGACGCTGCTTTCCTGGGAGGTAGACGTTCCGGTGAACGCCACCGCGTTCGGCGGTCTGGTGCTGTGCGGTCTGATCCTCTCGGTCGGTCCGGTCGTGTACCGAACCGTCGAGGCGCTGCAGTTCGCGCTGGTGGGCGCCATCTTCGCGGCGCTCGTGGTGCTCTCCGCGCTGCTCGTCCGCGGCGACACCGTGCTCGAGCTGTTCCGGGGGGCCTTCCGCTTCGGCTCGATTCCGCAGGACATCCACCTCCCCATGCTGCTGGGCGCACTGGCCTTCGCAGGCGCCGGTGGCTCCGTCAACCTCGCCCAGTCGAACTACATCAAGGACAAGGGCTACGGCATGGGCGGCTGGATCGGCCGCATCACCAGCCCCTTCACCGGCCGGGAGGAATCCGACAGCGAGGTGGGCATGGTGTTCGACGGCACCGAGGCCAACCTCGCGCGCTGGCGCGTGTGGTGGCGGCGCGCCAACCTGGAGCACTTCTTCTCGTTCTACCTGCTGACGCTACTGTCGCTGGCCCTGTTCAGCCTGCTCGCCGCGACCCTGCTCGAGCCGGGCGCCGAGCTGGGGCAGGGCCTGGACTTCATTCGCAACGAGGCCGGCGCCATCGAGGATCGTTTCGGCGGTCTGGGCCGCGGCCTGTTTCTGGCCACCGGGGTGGCGGTGCTCTTCTCCACCGAGCTGGCGCTGCTCGACGCGGTCGGGCGCGTCACCGCGGACCTGCTCAAGGTGGCGGCCCGCGTCCACTTCGGCCGCCGGGCGAGCCTCTCGCGCCTCTACTTCGCAGTCGTGTGGTCGCTGATCGCCTTCGGCGGGCTGGTGTTGCTGGCGGGGTTCGACCGCCCGCTGGTGCTGCTCATCCTCTCCGCTTCGCTCAACGGCTTCGTGATGTTCCTGTACTCGGGGCTGCTCCTCTGGCTCAATGCGCGGAGCTTCAGCGGTCCCCTGCGCATGCACCCGCTGCGCTTCGCGGCCCTGCTGGGCTCGCTGCTGTTCTTCGGGTACTTCAGCGTGCTCACCCTCGTCGACCAGCTCTCGCAGCTCGGCTAGGAGGAAGCGGTGCCGCTCGACCGTCTGCGCGATCTCGGTGCCGGACTCTCGCGCTTCACCGAGCGGTGGGTTCCCGACTCCTGGGTGATCTGCATGATCCTGACCAGCATCGCCCTGGCCCTGGCGATGGGGGGCGCCGGCGCCGGCCTGGAGCAGTGCGTGCTGGCCTGGGGCGACGGCGTGTGGGGGCTGCTGACCCTGGCCATGCAGTTCACGATCGCCATGGTCGCCGCCCACGCCTGCGTCGCGTCCCGGACCGTCTTCCGCCTGCTCGACCGGTTGGCGGCGGTTCCCGACCCGGCGCGGCCCGTGCAGGCGGTCGTGCTGGCGGGGTGCTTCTCCCTGGCCACGGCGTACCTGAACTGGGCGCTCTGCCTGGTGGCCTGCGCGCTCTTCGTCCCGTTCGTGTGCCGCCGGAATCCCCGCGTGGACGTCCGCGTGCTGGTGGCCGCCTCCTACATCGGGCTGGGGACCGTCTGGCACGGTGGATTCTCCGGATCCGCCCCCCTGATCCTGGCGACGCCGGGCAACCCGCTGCTGGAGCCCTCTGTCGGCCCACCCGTGGTCAGCCGGCTCTTCCCGGTGACCGAGACCCTGTTCAATCCCTTCAATCTCGTCTACTTGCTCGTGATCGGCGCGGTGGGGCTCGGCACGGCCGCCGCGCTGCACCCGCGCCGCGATCCGGTCCGGCTGACCGCCGAGCAGGTGGACGCCATCCTCCCCGTGCCCCCCGAGCTTCCGCCGCCTGCCTCGACTCCCGGTGGCCGGGTGGACGCGTTTCGAGGTTGGGTGTGGCTGGCGGCGATCCTGCTGGCGTACCCGCTGGGTCACTCGATCGCAACGCGCGGCTTCGGAACCAGCTGGACCATCGATGCCTACAACGCGGTGTTCCTGTCGGCGGCACTGCTGCTCCACGGACGCCCGCTCTCCTTCCTGCGCGCCTGCCGCCGAGGCGTGGACGCGGCCTGGGGCATCATCGTGCAGTTCCCGTTCTACGCGGGGATCTTCGGGTTGATGCAGAACACCGGTCTCGGCAAGTGGATCGGCTCCCTGTTCGCCGAATTCGCCACCCAGCGCACGTATCCGTTCGTGGTCTACGTCTACTCGGCGGTCATGAACCTGTTCGTGCCGTCGGCGGGATCGAAGTGGTTGATCGAGGCGCCCTATCTCCTGCCGGCCGGCCGCGAGCTCGACGTCTCGGTCGTCACGGTGCTGCTCTCCTACGCCTACGGGGACTCCACCACGAACCTGATCCAGCCGTTCTTCGCGATCCCCATCCTCGCCGTGACCGGGCTGCGTTTCGGCGACGTGGTGGGATACACGTTCCTGGTGGCCGCCGCGTGCTTCCTGGCCAGCAGCGTGGCGATGTTCCTGATCCCGCCTCTGCTGTGAGCGGCGCGCGAGCGGGCCGGCCTCCGATTGTGGGATACCCTCCCGCCGGGCCGAACGGGGGGGGAACTCCCCCGATTCAGCACCGGGGGGCGATAGCGGATGCAGATCCTCATCGTGGGCGCCGGACTGGTCGGGTCGACGCTGGCGGAGAAGCTCTCGCGAGACGGCCACGACGTCTCCGTGATCGATTCGAGCCCCTCCACGGTCCGCGAGCTTTCCGAGACCCAGGACGTCCAGGTCATCGAAGGCAGTGGGTCGAAGGCGTCCGATCTGCGCCGGGCCGGCATCGAGAAGGCGGACCTGGTGATCGCCACCACGAACTCGGACGAGGTCAACATGATCGTGTGTCTGCTGGCCTCGTCGCTCTTCGACGTGGCGCGGATCGTGGTGCGGCTGCGGGATCCGGGGCACGCGGAGGCCTTCTCGCTCATCAATCGGGAGCGTCCCTCGGACCGGATGTGCATCAATCCCGACGAGGTCGCGGTCGATCGCATCGCCGACCTGCTCGAGGTCCCCGGCGCCGTGGACGTGGTGTCGTTCATGGAAGGGCGCCTGCTGGTGGCGGGCTTTCGCATCACCCCGAACTCCGATTTCGTGGGCCTGCGCGTTTCCGACATGAACCTGCTCTTCGCGGGGACTCCGACCCTGGCCGTCGCGATCCACCGCCTGGACGAGTGGATCATCCCCCACGGCGACGAGCAGATCGGGGCTGGGGATCTCGTCTACTTCGCGATCCATCGCGAGCAGCTCCACGATGTGCTCACCCTCGTCGGAGTTCCGCGGGACCAGCGCCGCGGCGTGATGATCGCCGGTGCCACACCCATCGGTCTCGCTCTGGCCCGGCGCCTCGAGAAGATGGAGTTCAAGGTCGTGCTGATCGAGGAGGACAAGGAACTCGCTCAGGACGCCTCCGAGGAGTTGGAAAACACCATCGTGATCCACGGTCGGGTCACGGACCAGGCGCTACTCGAGGAAGAAGACATCGAGCGGATCTCGACCTTCGCGGCCGTCACGGCAGATCACGAGACGAACCTGGTGGCCGGGCTCCTGGCGAAGCGGCTCGGTGCGGGACGAGCGGTCGTGCTCGTGGACAATCCGGCGCTGGTCGACCTGGTCGGTCAGATCGGGATCGACGCGATCATCAGCCCTCGGGTGCTGCTGATCGGCCTCACCCTGCAGCACATCCGTGGACGCCGGGTCCGCTCGGTCGCCCAGCTCCTGGAGGACCGCATCGAGATCGTCGAGGCCGAGGTCGAGAAGGGGGGCAAGCTGGCCTCAGGGCCCCTGTCGGAGATCGAGTTGCCTCGCGGTGTGCTGGTGGCCGCACTGCGCAGGAAGGAGCAGCTGCTGCTACCGCGAGGCGCCGACCGCGCGCAGCCCGGCGACCGGGTGCTGCTCATCACCACCACGGAGAACGCGCCCAAGCTCGCCGATTACCTGTCCGAGTGAGCCGCGCATGAACGTTCTCCTCGACGTCCAGCTGCTCGGCCGGCTGCTGATCGCACTCGGCGTCGCGCAGCTTGTCCCCGCCCTGGCGGCTGCGCTGTTCGGCGAGCCGGTGCTTCCGTACGCGGCCAGCGCCATCGCTGCGGCCGTGTTCGGTGCTTCGTTCAGCTACGGCAGCCGGCCCGGGGATCGGCGCCTCCGCGAGCGCGACGGCTTCGTCCTGGTCGTCGGCGCGTGGCTCCTGGCCTCCGCGTTCGGCGCGCTCCCCTATCTGACCACCGGGTTCCTGAGCCCGTCCAACGCCTTGTTCGAAGCGGTGGCCGGGTTCACGACGACCGCCTCGAGCGCGATGCGCTCGCTCGAGGACGCGCCGCGCGCGCTGCTCTTGTGGCGGGCCATGACCCAGTGGATCGGCGGTCTGGGGATCGTGCTGGTTGCCGTGTTCCTCTTCCCGCTGTTCGGCATCGGGGGGATGCAGATCTTCACGAGCGAGCTCGGCGGGACGGCTGCGGAAGCGGGAGGTCTGCGCTTCACCGGGAGCGCGCGTCGCCTCGCCGCGCTCTACGCCGGCCTGAGCGCGGCCGCGTTCGCCGCGTTGCTCGCGGCGGGAATGGGCGCGTTCGACGCGCTCTGTCACGCCTTCACCGGCGTGGCGACGGGGGGTTTCTCGACGCGCCAGGATTCGGTGGGCGCCTTCGGGTCCGCCGCCGTGGAATGGGTCGTGATCGTCATCATGCTGCTCGGTGCGACGAGCTTCGTCGTCTACTACAGATTGCTGGCCAGGGATGGGCGGGACGTCATGCGCGACCCCGAGCTGCGCTGCTTCGTCGGGATCGCCCTGTCGGCCAGCGTCGCCATGGTCTGGCTGCTCGGTCTCGAAGAGCCGGGGCGAGGGCGCAGCGCGGTCTTTCAGACGGTCTCGCTGCTGACGGGGACCGGCTATCGCACCGCTGACTTCTCGACCTGGGGTACCCTTCCACAGCTCCTGCTGCTGCTGCTGGTGATCTTCGGTGGCATGACCCGTTCGACCTCCGGAGGCATCAAGAGCCTGCGTCTGGTACTCGGCTTTCGCGCGCTCGCCACTGCCCTCACTCGCCTGCTCCATCCCCACGCCATCCGCCGGGTGAAGTACGCGGGCCGACCGGTGGCCGACGAGGTGCTCGCCGGCGTCTGGACGTTCCTCACGGCCTACTTCCTGGTGGTCGCCGCGGGAGCCGCACTGGTCGCCGCCGCCGGGTACGATCTGATGACCGCCATCTCCGCCGCCTTCAGCGCGGCCAGCAACGCCGGTCCGACGCTGGGCGAGCTGGGGCCCGGCGCCGACTTCGCCGACTTCCCGGGGACCGTGAAGCTGGGCCTGTGCGTCTGCATGCTGGCGGGCCGGCTGGAGGTCTTCGCACTCTTCGCCCTGGTTCACCCGCGCTTCTGGCAGCGTTAGCTCGTCGCGGCGCCTGCCTTCCGCCCGAGAGCAGGTCGACGTTCAAACCGGGCTCAGAGGCGGATCCGGGTGTTCGGGCGGCGTGTGGCGCTGCGGTGGAGGATTGCCCCGAGGGCCATGCCCACGCCGAGGATCGAGGCGCCCGCGATCCATTCCGGCCAGCGAACGGCGGCCCGCAGCTCGAGGCTCTCTCGAGCCAGCCGTTCGTGGTCCTCGCGCGCCGCCGCAAGGCGCTGGTTGTCGCTTCGCAGCCCCTTCGCCTCGTTCGTCAGCGCACCCACCCGCGCTTGCAACTGCGCGATCTCCTGCTCGTTGGCGCTGACCACGAGCTGGGCGGGTTGCTCGGGCTGCAGGTAACCGGCCGGGATCCAGGCCACCCGAGCCTCGCCGTAGCGGACCTTCGTCCACTCTTCGACGCCGTCCAGCACCTCGACCTGGTCGCCGGTCTTGATCACGCCCAGAATCCGATACTCGACGCCCGGACCCGTGCGCACGTTCAGGCGCAGCTCATCCCTGACCCAGGCCGACTCGGCGTTCGCCAGCAACGGAAGTAGCGCGAGCGCCGTGCCGAGCAACGCCGCAGCCCGGCTGCGAAGTGCCGCGAACGGCCCCAGCTCGGCGACAGCCCTCTCGCTGACCATCGAGATGCCCCCCCCCGCGCGCATTGTATCCGCCTCCCCCCCAGTCCGCCCTCCTGCGATCCGGAGGCGACCGCGTTGTGGGTATCATGTTCCCGCATGCCGAGTCACGAATCCCCGCGTGCTCGAGCGCGCGGGGCCCGAGCCCTCGCTGTCGCCAGGAACGCCTCACTCGCCGTGGCCGTCCCGTGTGCATTCTTCGCAATTCTCGAGGTAGCCCTCGCCCTGGCGGGAGTGCAGCCCGCACTCCTCGAAGACGACCCCTTCGTCGGGTTCGCCTCGAGGGTGCCGCTCTTCGTCGAGGTCGAAGGCGAGGGCGGCCAGGTCGAGATGGTCACCGCTCGGAACAAGCGCAGGATGTTCAACGTCCAGCGATTCCCGAAGGAGAAGTCTCCCGCGGCCTATCGGATCTTCTGCGTGGGCGGCTCGACCACCTATGGCCGGCCCTACCGAGATAGCACGTCGTTTTGCGGCTGGCTTCGCGCCCTGCTGCCCGTCGCCGATCCGTCGCGGACCTGGCAGGTGATCAACGCAGGGGGCATCAGCTATGCGAGCTACCGCGTCGCTGCGGTGATGGAGGAACTCGCCGGGTATGCCCCGGATCTCTTCATCATCTACTCGGCCCACAACGAGTTTCTGGAACGACGCACGTACGGCTCGATTCTGGACTCGCCTCCGCTGCTGCTGGAGCTGCGGAGGCTCCTGAACCACACCCGCACCTACACCGGAATGAAGCGGCTGGCCGCGGCTGCCCTGCGCCGCCCGGCAGCGCCTTCGCCAGAGAAGCAAGTCCTTCCGGGGGAAGTAGACGCCACCCTCGACGGCGCGGTGGGCCTCTGGGCCTACACGAGAGACGATGTCCAGAAGCAGCGCACCATCAGCCACTACCGGTTCAACCTGCGCCGGACGATCCACACCGCCGAGTCGGCCGGCGCGGAGGTACTCCTCGTCGTGCCCGCGTCGAACCTGCGTCACTGCACGCCGTTCAAGAGTGAGCACTCGGCGGGCATCGCCCCGTCGGAGCGACACCGCTGGCGGGTGGCCTTCGAGCTAGCCCGACAGCACCAGGCCGAAGCGAGGCCGGATGAAGCGCTCTCGGCGCTGGAGGAGGCCGCCGAGATCGACGAGCGCCGAGCAGACTTCCATTATCTGCGAGCTCAGGCGCTCTACGATCTGGGCCGCTTCGCCGAAGCCCGAGAGGCATTCGAGCGCGCGCGCGACGAGGACGTCTGCCCGCTGCGGGCGCTGACCGAGATGGTCGGCGTCGTCGAAGAGGTGGCGGCCGAGGAGGACGTTCCGATCGTCGATTTCGCGTCTTTCGTCGCCGATCGCTCTTCCCACGCGATCGCGGGAGAGGAGCTCTTCCTAGACCACGTGCATCCGACGATCGAAGTTCACCGGCTGTTGGCGTTGCAGATGATCGCGGCGCTGGTGAAGATGGGGATCGTCGAGCCGCAGGCGTCGTGGAACGAACAGGCCATCGGGGCTGTGACTCGCTCTGTGAAGGCGGGTATCGACCGTAGAGCCCACGGCCGAGCGCTCACCAATCTCGCCCGCGTGCTCGGCTGGGCCCGGAAGCACGAGGAGGCCTACCGCGTGGCACTCCGCGCGCTGGAGTTCGTCAGGAATTCAGACACCTTCACCCAGGCGGGCATGAACGCACTCATGCTCAAGAAGACGGACGAAGCCATCGCCTACTACTCGGAGGCGGTGAGCATGAATCCGCGGAACTTCACCGCACTGAACGGTCTGGGGAACGCGCTGATGTACCAGGGCAGGGTGGACGAGGCGATCCCTCATCTGAACCGCGCGTTGCGCATCAATCCGCGCTACGGGCTGGCGCATTACAACCTGGGGTTCGCGCACGCCGGCCGCGGCGAGGCGGAGAAGGCCATCGTCCACTACCAAGCGGCGCTGCGGTTCGACCCGGACCTCGCGGAGGCCCACGTCGGCCTGGCCGAGGCCTACGCCGACGTGGGGCGCTTCGGGAAGGCGGCGAAGTCGGCCCGCAGCGCCATCGCGCTCGCCTCGGCGGTGGGCAAGGAGGAGCTGGCGGAGGCCGCCCGGGCCCGCCTCGAGGGGTATCGGGCGCGCCGAGCCGGCCGCAGCGCGGAGCGCTGAGCGCCGCGCCGGCCCGCCCGCTCCCCGGCCGAGGCGAGTGGCTCCCCGGGTAGGACTCGAACCTACGACCCAGCGGTTAACAGCCGCTTGCTCTACCAACTGAGCTACCGGGGATCGCACTCAGGCGAGGGATTCTAGGGGCTGGACCTCGAAAATCAACGAACGCAAGGCGTCGTAGCGCGTGTCGTCACCGGTTCATTCGCTGGGCACGGAGACGTTCAGCGGAGACGAGGGGGGCGCCCGGGTACCGTCCGGGCGCTCGAGCACGACTGTGTAGCGGTGCCGCGCGCCCGGCGTCACGTCGCTGTCGACGAAGCTTCCTCCCTCGGCGAATCCGAGCTCCTGCTCACCGAACCACCTGGCGCGCAGCACCAGCGCTCCGTGGTATCCCTCGTCGACACGCGGATTCCAGCTGAGTCGAACCTCGTCGGGTCCAGCTTCGGCCTCCAGCCCGTACCCCTCGCTCAAAACGTCAACGGGTTGGGACGATGCGCTCTCGAGTCCGTCGCGATCCACGGCCACGAGGGAGTACGACACGCTCTGCCTGGCAAGGACCGCCGTGTCCCGGGCGCGGGTCTCCTCGGGGGGCAGGGAGGCGACTAGCTCTGCGGGCTGGTCGTCTACAACGCGAAGTACTCTGTACTCGACCAGATCGCTCTCGATGTTGGGCTCCCAGGCGAGACGGTTCTCGCCGAGCCGGCGCTCGACGACTGCCAGCCCCACGGGCGGGAGCGGTTCGGGCTTGGTGACCGCGCGTACCGGTTCGGAGGGCTGCCCGCGACCGTCGGCGGCGTTGAGGCACGACACCCGGTAGTAGAATACGCGAAGGTCGCCCAGTGCAGAGTCGACGTGGATCGTCCGATGGCGCCCCTCGACCGTCGCCAGGGGCTCGAAGGGCCCGCGTGAGCTCGGGCTGCGCTCGATCACGTAGGCGATGACGTGGGGATCGGGCGACGCGCGCCAGCTCAGCGGCACCTGCCGCGGCTGGTTGCTGTAGGCGCGGAGTCCCTCGGGTGGTTCGGGAAGCGAAGCCGTGGTGGCGGCGACCACCGGCGATGCGATCACAGCGAGCCGACCGGAGGGGTCGTAGGCCCGCACCTGGTAGAAGTACGTGACCCCGTCGCCCAGTTGGTCCGCCTCCGCTGTCGCCGGTGCGCCTGGCGCTCGGCTCCCGCGATCCAGGTAGGTCGTGGCGGTAGGGCCTGACACGATCGCGATGCGCTCGAAGTGCCCGTCCCGGGCGAGCGCGCGCTCCACGCTGTATCCGCCCACCTCGCTCGACAGCAGGGGCTCCCATTTGAGCGGCACGGTGCGCAGCTCGCCACTTGCCGCCCGCAGTCCCTCCGGAGAGGGGAGATTTGCCGGCGGCTCCTCGCGCAGCTCCGGCATGGGACGAGCCTGATCTTGCTTGAGCGCGTCCCAGACGCGAGCCAGCCTTGTGTCGTCGCTCGCGCAGGCCGGGAGCAGCAGAGCGATCCCGATCCAGTGTGCCCCGAGGCGGTGCTTGCCCACGACGCCTATCCGTGTGGGGTCGCCACGTCGGGATCCGACCGCAGTCTTTCCAGGTTTTCGAGCTGGCGCTCGGCGCGACCCACGTACGCCTTGGCGCGCTCGTTGCTGGGGTCGACCAGGAGCGCGCGCCGCCAGAGGTCCAGCGCCGACTGGAGGTCTTCGTCGCGGAAGGCAATGCGCCCGGCCTCGATCAGCGGATCGACCTGGCCGCTCAGCCGCTTGCGCGTGGCCGCCAGGTGTTCTCGGGCTTCCTCGTGGTCGGCGTTGGCCCGCAAGGCGCGCAAGTCGTGGCGGATGGCCGCGTACAGATCGCTGGCGCGCTCGGCGGCGAGCGCGTTCCGGTAGAAGCCTTCTGCGCGGATCTCGGCGTCCGAGGCAAAGGCGCCGCCGGCGTCGAAGGCGGCGGGGGCCTTGCCCGACCGCCGGGCCTCGCGCTGGATGGTCGCGATGTACGATAGATAGCCCCGCGCCGACTCGTTGTCCGGATCGAGAGCGAGCACCGCGCGAAAGGCCTCGCGGGCCGCGCTGTAGTTGCCGGCCGCGAAGCCCCGTTGTCCGGCTGCCAGCTGCGTATCCATCTCGGTCCGCAGCGCGTCGTCGAAGCCCCGCACCTCGCTCTCGATCTCCGGATCGAAAGGATCGAGCTCGCGGAGCTGATCGAGCTCTCGGCGCGCCGACGCCAGGTCGCCGGCGGAGAGGGCTTCCCGGTAGTCGGCCTTGCCCTGTGCCTTCTTCGCCGCCATGACACGGGCAAGCTTCTGGACGTGTTCGAGGGTTTCTGCGTCACCCGGTTGCAGCCTGAGTGCCAGTCGGTAGTCGAGGATCGACTCCGCGATCCGGCCCTTGCCCTCGAAGTAGAGGGCGCGTTTTTTGTGGCGGACCACGAGTTGCTGGAATTCTTCTTCGACCACGGCGATCCGCTGAAGACTCGCCGAGCGCTCGGAGTTCTTCTCGGGGATGGCCCGCCACGCCTCCAATGCAGCGAGGCGATCGCCTTCACGGTAGAATCGCTCGCCGCGTGCCAGCGCGGTGGTGCACGCCAGCAGCAGCGGGCAGCCGAGTAGTGCGCCTGCTGCAGCGAGCCTCACGAATGGATCCGCGGGGTTTCCGCTGGCTCGGGCGCGCTCGGCCGTTCGAGCTCGACGGAGTACACGTGCACCGGTTCCTCCCGGCCCGACAGCTGGCGCTCGCCCTCGAAGCGGAGGCGCAGGTCGCCGCGCACGCGCCGCTGTACCGCCTCCGACACGAGGATCTCGCCGGGTCGCGCGAGCTTCTCGAGCCGGTGGGCGACGTTCACCGCGTCTCCCACTGCCGTGAAGTCGGTACGCCGATCGGAGCCGATGTTTCCCACCACCACGACGCCGGTATGGACGCCGATGCCGACGTCCACCGGAACGTAGGAGTTCCCGCCTGTCCCAGAGTCTCGTGCGCAACGGTTTCGCTCTTCGACGGCGCAGGCGATTTCGATGGCGGCGGACACGCCGCGCAGAGCGTGGTCGGGCTGGGCGATGGGTGCGCCGAAATAGGCCATGACCGAGTCTCCGATGAACTTGTCGATCGTACCCTCTTGGCCGAGGATCCGGTCGGAGGCGAGCTGGAAGATCTCGTTCAGGAGGGTGACGATGTCGTGGGCCTTCATGCCTTCGGAGATCCGGGTAAAACGGCGGATGTCCACGAACAAGATGGTGACTTCGCGTTCGATTCCCGCCTGCCCGCTCTCTGGACCCTCGAGGAGCTGAGTCAACACGTAGTCGTTGACGTAGCGGCCGAAGGCGCTCTGGATCCGTTGCTTCTGTAGCAGCGAGTCGCCCATCTCGTTGAAGGCCCGCGTCAGCTCTCCGACTTCGTCGCGCGAGGTCGGGGGAACGCGGACCGTGACGTCCCCCGAGCTCATCTTCTCGACTCCTTCGCGCAGCCGGCGCAGCGGGCCGACGAGGAGCGCCACGAAGACGACGCCGGCGAACACGCCGAGGCAGATTACCGCGACAGCCGCCCCGGTCAGCTGTCGGGTGCTGCTCTGCACCGCCGGCTGGACGAGGACCAGCAGATCGAGTTCGACCTGCGCCTCTCCCACCAGCACACCGCTGTACAGGATGGGGGCAGCCACCAGCAGCCGCGAGCCGCGCCGGGCGACGCGAAGCGCCTCGCCGGGAGCCCCAGGCGTGCCGGCGAAGCGCCAGCCCGCGGCACGCCGCTCGGCCGGGTCGAGGGAGGCGGAGATCCTGCCGTCGCGTCCCAGCAGCCGAACCCCGACCACCCCCTCGCCCTCACCGACCTCGGCGATCAGCCGCTCCAGGGTGAGCTCGCCTTCGAAGTCGCCCTGTTCCACGCCCAGCAGGGGGTCCTTCGCGGCGCCGGCCAGGCTCTTGGCCAGCGAGCGGCCGCGCTTCTCCACCTCCGCCTCGAGTGCTCTGCGCTCGTGCTGCGTGGCGATCAGCGCCAGGCTCAGGCAGGCCACGACCAGGATCGCGACGACCAGGGCGCTGAACTTGAACTGCAGGGAACGCAAGCCGGGTCCTACCAGCCTAGTCGGGGCGGAGCTCGAGCACTTCGAACTCCCGAACGCCTTTGGGCACCCTCACTGACACGCTATCTCCGATGCGCTTGCCAAGCAGCGCGCGTGCTACCGGCGACGTCACCGAGATGCGGCCACTGGCGACGTCGGATTCGTCCTCACCGACGATGGTGTAGGTCACCGAGTCCCCGGTCGCGGCGTCCTCGAGCACCACGGTCACACCGAACCGAACCGCATCGGGATTCTCTCCGGACAACTCGATCACCTGGGCGCGCGCCAGCTTGTCTTCCAGCAGACGGATCCGTGTTTCGATCATGCCCTGGCGTTCCTTGGCTGCGTGGAACTCCGCATTCTCGGAGATGTCGCCATGCGCGCGCGCCAACTCGATCTCCTTGACGATCTTGGGCCGCTCAGCCGACTTGAGCTGTTTGAACTCCCGTTCGAGCTTCGCGTGCCCGTCGCGGGTCATGGGGACGCGCTCGGCCATGGCAGCTTCTCCGCCCGCCAGTCAAACTGGAGCGCCTACACTCGCGCAGAAACCGCGCGCAGAAACGGAAATCCGACGCCCCGGCGCGGGCGTCGGCCCTGCGGGGAAGCCTACCCGCCCCTGGGGATCGCTGTCAACGAGGCCCGGAAAGTGAAAGATCTCCAGCGGGAAGCGCGCACTGCGGGGCCGCAAGGCGCGGTCCCGGGCTCCGGCTCGACGTCCCGCGCCAGCTCCGCGCTCCTCTTGCGGGTTGCCCTGCCGTTCTATGGGGTGCTGTTCGCGGCGACACTGCTCTGGGCCTGGCTGGCGGGCGACTCGCTGCTCTATGCGTCACAAGAGGCCGCGCGGCGGGGGGTCGATCCCCTGCTCGACGCGGGGGCCGGGGTGCTGGCGGGAGCGATCGTCGTCGCCTTGTCTCGTGCGCTCACCCTCCGTACGCGTTGGGGAACGGACCTGGCGCGCGCCCTCGGCGCGCTGGTCGGCCGGGCCTCGCTGCGGAACTGTGTGTTGCTCGCCGCCGTGAGCGGAGTGGCGGAAGAGGCGCTGTTCCGCGGCGCGTTGCAGCCCAGGATCGGACTCGTCGCCGCCAGCCTGCTCTTCGGTTGCGTCCACTTCGTGCCGAGGCGCGAGTTCCTGCCGTGGACGGCCTTCTCGATCGCCGCCGGCTTCCTGCTCGGTGGGCTGTTCGCCGCGACCGGCAACCTGGTGGCTCCCACCATTGCGCACGCGCTGATCAACGCGGTGAATCTTCGCGTCCTTGCGGTTCGCTTCGCACCGCCTGAGGAGGATTCGACCGCGCGGGGTGGAGGTCAGCCGACGTAGGCGATCGCGTCGATCTCGACCTGCGCTCCGAGCGGGAGGGCGGCGGCCTGAATGGTCGCGCGCGCGGGGCGGGGTTCACGGCTGAAGCAGCGCGCGTAGACCTCGTTCATCCGGGGAAACGAATCGAGGTCCACCAGGTACACGCTGGTGCGAAGAATGTGATCGAAGGACGACCCGCCAGCCTCGAGAACGGCGCGCAGGTTCTCCAGCACCCGTTTGGTCTGGACCTCGATGTCCCCTTTCACCAGCTGGTTGGTCTCGGGATCGAGGGGAATCTGGCCGGATACGAACAGCAGCCCGTTGTGGAGAACGGCTTGCGAGTAGGGACCGACCGGCGCGGGCGCCGCCTTGGTACGCACTTCCTTCATCGAGGGGCTCGCGCGGTCGCGGTCACGCGTCGAAGGGTTCCGGGTCTCCGAGCAGCCGCTCCTCGAGGAGGCGCAGCAGGTATCCAAGCAGCAGCAGGTTGGGAAGCCGCTTGCGCGCGGCCCCGTCGATGGCTTCGGTGGCCCCGAACGTGTCTGCGTAGGACGTGAAGAACTCTAGGGTCTCGAGGGGGACGTTCTTCGCCAGCAGCTCGTTGATCTGGTCGATCCTCAGCTCGTCGAACAGCTCGACCAGCTCGCGGGCCAGCACTCCGCGGGTGAGTCTGTCGGCCGGTTCCATGGTTCGCGTTCCACCCTTGCGGCGAGCGGATTCGGAAAGCCAGTCGCCCGTAAATGTGCCGGCTCCGGAGGCATCCTGACACCAGCCATAGACCTTGTCAACGAATCCCGGGGGGGTCGCGAGCCTCCGATTCGACGGAGCCGGTAGCTCTCGCGCACATGATACGCGCCCAGCGGGCATGAAACCGGAAGGTGGCTCGGCCGCGCCCTTCGCGTGCGTTGTGACCCCCACAGATCGGGTTCCCGACGGGGTTCAAAGACTCACAGGAGCTGTTGCGCGTGAGGTGCCGATCGGCTGCGCGTCGCGTCCGCCGATCGGCCGTTCGGATTCCTCGACTTCGAAATCCTTGCCCGCCGACTCGAAAATCTCCTCGCGGACGAAGATCGGCGCCCCCGCGCGCAACGCGATGGCGATCGCATCGCTCGGCCGCGAATCGATCTCGATCGTCTCTCCGTCGAGCCGCAACGAGAGCAGCGCGTAGTAGGTGCCGCCGCGAAGGTCGGTAACCACGACCCGCACGACCTCCGCGTGCAGCCCCTGGATGACTCTCCTGGCGAGATCGTGCGTGTTGGGGCGCGGCGAGCGCCGATCCTCGATCTGGGAGGCGATCGAACGCGCCTCCGCCGTACCGATCCAGATCGGCATCCAGCGAGGTCCCTCTTCCTCTTCGAGGACCACCACGGGAAGGTTGCGGGTGTCGAGGGCCACCATGCCGACACGGACCCGGATGTTCTCCGCGCCCGGTAGGGGCTGCTCCCGGCAACCCGGGGGGGCCGCGAGCAGCAGCAGCAGCAGCGTGCGAAGCCACATCGCCCACCTCGGCCGTGCTGCCCACCCTACTACGCAGCCCAAGCCGGGGTCCAGCCATCATCCCCCGGTTGCGCCGTGCCGGGCCGCACGAGAGAGGGATTGGTCGGGGCGACTGGATTCGAACCAGCGACCTCTTCGTCCCGAACGAAGCGCGCTACCAAACTGCGCCACGCCCCGAAAAGTCTCGAGATCTCACAGTGCGGCCTCGGAGTATGCCGCCTTCTGCGGGGGGGCTCAAGGCGGGCCACGGGGTTTGGACCTAGAATGGACCGGCCGCTGCGCCGCGCTCCGAGGCAGCGAGAGGGAATGCTGGAAGGCTTGGAACCGGTCGATCCCGTTCTCTTCGGCTCGGTGGCCGCCGCGCTGTTCACCGCCTCCCTCTGCCTCACCGCACTGCGTCCGTCCCTGGTGGTGCGCTGGCCCCGCGCGGTCCTGGCGCTGCTCCTGGCCGTCAGCTGCGCCGCGGTGCTCGTGCTCGTGCGGCCCCAACCGCTCGGCCTGAGGCTCGCCATCGACCCCTCCACCGAGCCCCTGCTCCCCGTGGGCGACCCCTCCATCGACGCCTATCGAGCCGCGGTGCTCGACTTCGGCGACGACGAGGTCTTCGTCATCGCGATGGAGACCGACGACGTCTTCACGTCCGAGAATCTAGGCGCCCTGCGGCGGGTGAGTA
>JAZFWH010000085.1:0-2239 GCA_036482635.1 Myxococcota bacterium | reverse complement strand
AGCACGAAGCGGTACTGCTTGCGCTCGATCTCCTCGGCGGTGATCACGGTGACCGAGCTGCCGACCTGGTCGACCGGCGTCTCCAGGCGCGTCGGGCTCAAGACGGTCTCCTCGCCGGACCTCGCCGACGAGCTCGCGCACACCAGCGCGGCACACACCAGGGCACGGATGCATCGAGAACGAAACACGGGCCTGCCTCCCCGCCCGGGTGCGCGCCGGGCGCTACGCGGCATCCGCGCGCAAAAGGGGCTCAGGCCGATGGGTCGGGCGTGCCAGCTGAGAGCGGAGCGAGCCCGTGGGGTCCCGTGCGCGAGGACGCTCGTTCAGTTGCGACGGGCAGGTCTTCCGGCTCAGGGCTTGAGGCGTCCCGCCGGCCTTCCCATCCGACCCCTTGCGGGTCCGACAGTGGCGCGGTGGCGGGACACCCTCGACTTTCGACGCCCATCACGGCGGCGCGTCCGCGGGGGAGTTGAAGGCGCGTCCGACCCGTGTCGGACGGCTTCGCACCCCACTTCCCTCTTCACCCGCGGAACACCAGCGTCGGGTCCCGCGGGCACCCGTCGCGGGCGACTCTATCGGGAAAGCGCGTGCGCTGTCAAACGGCGCGCCACACGGGCGCGGTCTAGAGCGCTCGCGCGAAGAGCTCCTTCACGCGCCGCCAGGCGTCGTCGGCGGCCTCGCGCTGGAAAGCGTCGCGCTGGTCGCAGAAGAAGCCGTGGTCCGCGCCCGGATAGACGACGACGTCGTGCCCGACCTTTGCCTTCTCCAGGGCGCCGCGCACCGCGTCGACCTGCTCGGCCGGGATGAACGCATCCTTCTCGCCGAACAGGCACAGGACCTCAGCAGAGATCTTGCCCGTGCGGCCGAGTGTGGAAGGCGCGCCACCCGGGCCCTGGGGCGCCGCGATGCCCCCCCCGTAGAAGCTGGCCACCGCCTTCACGTCCGTCTCGCAGGCGGTGAGGTAGGTCATGTGCCCGCCGATGCAGAAGCCCATGGCGCCCACTCCGCCGCGCACGTCGGAACGGCCGCGCAGGTAGGCCAGCGCCGCGCGGGCATCTGCGATCATCTCGTCGGCCTTCAGCGCGCCGAGCAGCTCCATGCCCTTGGCGAAGCCCGCGTCATCGTAGCCGTACTCGACGCCCGGTCCGCTGCGGTGGAAATAGTCCGGCGCCAGGGCGACGTAGCCCTCGCGGGCCACGCGGTCCGTCACCTCGCGGATGTGCGAGTTGATGCCGAAGATCTCCATGTAGACGACCACGGCGGGCGCGGTCCTTCCGTCCGCGGGTCGCGCCAGGTAGCCGCCCATCGCGCCCCCGCCCTCCAGGGAAATTTCGACTCGCTCGGTGGTGATCTCCACGGTTCGCCTCCCGGTCTGTCTGTCTTTGCGCTGCGAAGGCGCATTCTACCCCGGCCCGGACCGCACACCATGCAGTGGGTGGGTTAGAATCGCGCGTCGTGGAGTACCGCAACCTCGGCCGCAGCGGCCTTCGGGTCAGCGAGATCTCGCTGGGCTCCTGGCTCACGCTGGGCTCCAGCGTCGACGCCGAGGCCACTCGCGAGATCGTCCACCGCGCCTACGACCTGGGCATCAACTTCTTCGACACGGCGGACGTGTACGCCAACGGCCGGGCCGAGGAGGTGCTCGGCGCCGCGCTCGCTGCCTTCCCGCGCCGCTACGTGGTGATCGCGAGCAAGGCGTTCTTCCCCATGTCCGACCGGCCCAACGACCAAGGGCTCTCGCGCAAGCACGTGGTCGAAAGCGTGGAGGCCTCGCTGCGCCGGCTGGGCACCGACTACCTCGACCTCCACCAGTGCCACCGGCCCGATCCGACCACGCCGATCGAGGAGACGGTTTGCGCCTACGAAGACCTGATCCGCCAGGGCAAGCTGCTCTACTGGGGCGTCTCCGAGTGGCGCGCGGCGCCCATCGTGGACGCCTGCCGCATCGCCGACGCGCGCAACGCCTACCGCCCGATCTCGAGCCAGCCCCAGTACTCGATCCTGCGCCGCGGCATCGAGCGCGAGGTCATGCCCGTCTGCGAGCGGGAAGGCGTGAGCCAGATCGTCTTCAGCCCGCTCGGCCAGGGCGTGCTGAGCGGCAAGTATTCCGGCGGCGCGCGGCCGACGGGCTCGCGGGCCACGGACGATCAGCGCAACGTGTTCATGGGCGCCTTTCTGGAGGCGGACGAGTTGAAGCGAGTCGATCGGCTGCGGCCGATCGCCGAGCAGCTCGGCTACT
>JAZFWH010000084.1:0-2127 GCA_036482635.1 Myxococcota bacterium | reverse complement strand
GCCGAGGGCCGGGTCGATGCCCGCGAGCCCCTCCAGGCGCCTCACGGCTTCCGCCACCAGGTCGACGGCGTTGGGATCCTCGGCCCGCAACGGGTCGCCGGCCAGGCGTCCCAGGGCCGCGTCGCTCTCCTCGCGCAGGCGCTCCGCGTGCGCCAGGCGCGAGCGCTCCCGGTGCAGCCGCTCCGGCTCCTCCGGCTCGAGCTTCGCCTCGTCGATCTCGCGAACCTGGTAGGACAGGAAATCCTGGCGCCGGGCGCGCTCCTGCGCGGCGGCCCGCAGCCGGGACAACTCCTCGTCCGATGCGCGCAGCGCCGCGAAGCCCTCCGCCACCGCGACCCGGCGCTCGAGCAGTCCACCGAGGCGGTCGAGCAGTCGGCCGTGGACCTCCGCCCGCAGCAGAGACTGGGAGTCGTGCTGGCTGGAGACCTCGATCCGGCCGGCAAACAGCTCCGCCAAGGTGGACACCGGCACGAGTTGCCCGCAGAGCTGGGCGCGGCTGCGCCCGCCGCGGGCGATCGTGCGCCGCACCACCAGCTCGTGCCCGTCGATCGCGAAGCCGCGCCGCGCGAGCTCCGCCTCCAGCTCCGGCAGGCGGTCGCTGCGGAAGACCGCCTCCGCAACCGCCTCGTCATCGCCCTCGCGCACGGTCTCGACCGACGCGCGCCCCCCGGCCAGCAGCGCCAGCGCACCCAGCACGATCGACTTGCCGGCCCCCGTCTCGCCGGTCAACACGTTCAGTCCGGACCCGAACTCGATCTCTGCGCGCTCGACGATGGCGACCCCCTGGATGCGGAGGGTCTCGATCACCGCGCCCCCCACCCCAGCTTGGTGCGCAGGACCTGGAAGCGGTTGCGACCGGGGTGCACGAGCAGGTGCAGCGGGTACTCGGAGCGGCGCACCATGACGCGGTCTCCTTCGCGGAGCTCGCGTCCCACCTGGCCGTCGACGCTGAGCGTGATGTCGCAGCCGCGCCGGTCACGCACCCGCACCGAGATCTCGCAGGTCTCGGGCAGGACCAGGGGCCGCTCGGTCAGCGTGTGCGGGCAGATCGGCGTGAGCACCACGACCTCCAGCGTGGGGTGCAGCAGCGGCCCGCCCGCGGAGAGCGAATACGCCGTGGACCCGGTGGGGGTCGCCACGATCAGCCCGTCCGCGTGGTAGGTGGTGACCTCGACGCCGTCGGCCCGGGTCTCGAGATCCACCAGCCTCGCCATCCCGGTGTTCGCGATCACCGCTTCGTTGAGCGCCAGGTAGCGCCCGAGCTCCTCACCGCCGCGGTCGACCGTCACCTCCAGGCGCATGCGCGGCTCGACGCGCATGGCGCCCGAGATCGCGTCTTCCAGTGTCGGGAACAGCTCGTCCTGGGCGATCTCGGTCAGGAAGCCGAGCGTGCCGAGGTTGACGCCCAGGATCGGCACCGGGCGGCTCCCCACCTCGCGCGCCACGGCCAGGAACGTCCCGTCGCCGCCGAGCACGACCATCACGTCCGCCCGCTCGGCGATCTCCTCGCGCGGCGTCCCGGCGCCCCCTCCGGCGCGCGCGGCTTCGGGGTCAGACACGACCGTGAGTCCGCGCTCCACCAGCCACTTCTGCAGGCGGCGGACGAGGTCGGCCAGCTGAGGCTGCTCCGGCTTGAGACAGATCCCCACCGAACGAATCGCCATGTTCGGAATATCCCACGTTGCTAGCATTCGCGCATGCCCCCCGACGACGAGCCGGAGCTGTTCCCCACCCCGCCGCCCGGCCCGCCCGACAGCCGCGCGCCGCTGGCCGATCGCATGCGCCCGCGCCGCCTCGAAGACGTGGTCGGTCAGGAACACCTGCTGCGGCCGGGGGCCGCACTGCGAAGCCTCGCGGAAGCCGAGCAGCTGCCCTCACTGATCCTGTGGGGGCCGCCCGGCTGCGGAAAGACCACGCTGGCGAGGCTTCTGGCCAACGGCCCGAAGACGCGCTTCGAGCCCCTCTCGGCGGTCACGGTGGGCGTCAAGGAGATCCGCGCGGTGGTGGAGCGCGCGCGGCGCGAAGCCCGCGCCGGCTGGCGCACGGTGCTCTTCCTGGACGAGCTGCACCGGCTGAACCGCGCGCAACAGGACGCCCTGCTGCCCCACGTCGAAGCCGGCACGGTGA
>JAZFWH010000083.1:0-3301 GCA_036482635.1 Myxococcota bacterium | reverse complement strand
TCACGAGGACTGGCAGTTCCTCTCGCAGGGCGCGGAGGTAGACCGCGAGGTTGGAGGCGACGGTCGTCTTGCCGACCCCGCCCTTGTTGCTCGTCACGGTGAGAACCTGAAAGGGCCTTCGGTCGCGCTCCCATTCGAGCCGGGGCATCGACCGCGCGCGCTGCTGGCTTTGGATGGCCTCTAGAAAGCGGCTCAACGGTGTCCCCCGCGCCTAACGAAGATCCGGGGCGAAGCTCGATCGGTCTCGTTCGATACGAACCCAATCAGACTCGGCGGCGCGGGCTGGATCGACCCCACCGCGTGCCTGGGTCCCAGCAGCTTAGAGCGGGTGGCGGCGTCCGGCCATCCCGGAGCGCCCACCGCTCAGGTCGCTGGGGCCAGCTTCTGGGGGTGTGCAGCAGGCTGGGCGGGAAGACGGTGACCCGCGATAGAGACGTTGCGGCGGCGTGGGCCTCGACTTGAGCCGTCGGCCACCCGATCGAGATCGGAATTCCGGCCAGTTGCGCGGCTAAACCCGCCGCTCGAACCGGTCGATGTGCGGAACACGGATGCGGCGCCGGACCGCCCCCGGGCGCGGGCCGTGGCGGCCTCGGGTCCGACACAGAAAGACGTGATCGCGACGCATGGCCATCTACGATTTTCATTTCTCGGACCTGCTCGACATCGGAGTCGTGGCGGCGCTGCTCTGGGCGGGCGTCGTGTGGCTGCGCCGGACCCGGGCGCGGATGGCCTCGCTGGGCCTGGTCATCGTCGGCGCCGTGTACCTCCTGGCGCGCAGCTTCGAGCTCCAGCTGACGGCGTGGTTGCTACAGGGCTTCTTCGCGGTCTTCGCGGTCGTGCTGGTGGTGGTCTTCCAGGAGGACCTGCGCCGCCTCTTCGAGCAGATCGCCGTGTGGGGGCTGAGGCGGCAACCGACGGTCGCGCCGCCCGACGTGGTCGACAACCTCGTCCGCGCTGCGACCCGCCTGGCCGCAGCCCGGACGGGAGCGCTGATCGTCCTGCCCGGCCACGAGCCGCTGGACCGGCACATCGAGGGCGGGGTCGCCCTGGACGGCGAGGTCAGCGAGCCGCTCCTGTTGAGCCTGTTCGACGCCAGCTCGCCCGGCCACGACGGCGCCGTCGTCGTGGCGGGCGACCGTGCGACGCGCTTCGCGGTGCACCTGCCGCTCTCGAGTGATTCGCACCAGCTCGGCGACGCCGGCACCCGCCACGCGGCCGCGCTGGGGCTCTGCCAGCGCACGGACGCGCTCTGCATCGTCGTCTCGGAGGAGCGGGGGAGCATCTCGGTCGCCAGGGACGGGCTGCTGCGCAGGCTCGGCGGGGCCGAGGAGCTCACGGGAGAACTGCGCCGCTTCGTCCAGAGCATCGCGCCCCCCGAGGCGGAGCGATCGCGCTGGTGGGCGCTGACCGCCCGCTGGCGCGAGGGCCTGGTCGCCGCCGGTCTCTCCGCGGGCCTGTGGGCCCTGTTCGTTCCCGGTTCGAGCGTCATCGAGGTGGAGCGGAGTGTGCCCGTGGCGGTCGAGAACCTCCCGTACGGCTACGCCCTGGAGAGCATCGAGCCGAGCGAGGTGCTGGTGACCCTCTCCGGGCGGCGCCGGGACCTCTACTTCGGGGACCCCGAAGGGCTCGAGCTGCGGGTGGACGCGCTGCTCGCCCAGCTGGGGCGGCGTACCTTCGAGGTCTCGACGGACCAGGTGAGCGTGCCCGAGGGCATCCACGCCGTCGGCCTGCGACCGAAGAGTGTGCGCCTCTCCCTGCTGCAAGGAAAAGAAGCGGAGGCGGCTGCGGCGGAGCCGTCGCCCCCGGCCGAGGAGGCGCGCGAGCCCGAAGCGGCGCGCGGGCCCGAGCCCTCCGCCGAGTCGGAGCCCGAGCGCCGGGTGCCCGCCGAGCCCGGCGTTGAGCTGGAGCCCCTGCTCGAGCCCCTGGTGCCCGCCGAGTTCGGCGTCGAGCGAGCGACCTAGCCCGCTGAACTCCGCTCGGCTTCGCCTCGCTGCGCGCCCTTCGGGCTTGCACAACCTTCTCAGGGGAAGATGCCGCGACGGCGCTTGGCCTCGGTGATGCGCCGCACCCCGCGCATCAGCGCAGCGGAGCGCATGTCCACGCGCTGCTCCTGCGCGAGCCCGAGTACGTCGTGGAAGGCGCGCTGCATCAGGGTGATGAGGCGGTTGTTCACCTCCTCCTCGGTCCACAAGAACTGCTGCAACCCCTGGATCCACTCGAAGTAGGAGACCGTCACGCCGCCGGCGTTGGCGAGGATGTCCGGCACGACGAAGATCCCGCGCTCGGTGAGGATCTCGTCGGCCTCGAGGGTGGTCGGGCCGTTGGCGCCCTCCACCAGCAGACGGCAGCCGAGCGACGGTGCGTTCTCGTCGGTGATCTGGTTCTGCACCGCGGCCGGGATCAGGATCTCGCAGGGCAGCTCGAGCAGCTCGGCGTTGCTGACCGCGTCGGCGTCGCCGAACCCTTCGAGGAAGCGGTGCTCGTGCAGCCAGGCGTCGATCTTTTCCAGGTCCAGGCCGCGCGGGTTGTAGAGGCCCGTCTTGCGGTCGGAGACAGCGACGATCCGGGCGCCGAGTGTGGCCGCCAGGCGGGCCGCGTTTGCCCCCACCTGCCCGTAGCCCTGGATGACCACGCGCGCTCCCTCGATCGGGAGGTCCAGGTGCCGGCAGGCCTCGACGGCGCAGGTGACCACTCCGCGTCCGGTGGCCTCGCGGCGCCCCTGGGATCCCCCCAGCTCGATCGGCTTGCCGGTGACGACACCTGGAACGGAGTGGCCCTTCTGCTGGGAGTAGGTGTCCATGATCCAGGACATCACCTGCTCGTCGGTCCCCAGGTCCGGCGCGGGAATGTCGCGGTCGGGTCCGATCACGTCGATGATCTCCGACGTGAAGCGGCGGGTGATGCGCTGGAGCTCGGCGCGCGAGAGCTCGTTGGGGTCGATGCGCACGCCGCCCTTGGCGCCGCCGAAGGGGAGGCCCATCAGGGCGCACTTCCACGACATCCACATGGCGAGCGCCGTCACCTCGCCGAGGTCCACGTCCTCGTCGTAGCGGATGCCGCCCTTGGTGGGCCCCATGGTCAGCAGGTGCTGGACGCGGTAGCCGAAGACGGTGCGGACGGTGTCGTAGTCGTCCCGGCGGAAGGGGAAGGAGACGACGTGCGCCCGCTGCGGGGTGCGCAGGCGCACCCAGATGTTCTCGTCGAGCCCCATCTTCTCGGCGATGCGGTCGAGCTGGGCGACCGCGAGGCGGTACATCGGGGTGTCCCACTCGAGCCGGCGTTCCAGGGCGTCCTCCGCTCC
>JAZFWH010000082.1:0-2094 GCA_036482635.1 Myxococcota bacterium | reverse complement strand
GGGGCAGCGATCCGCTGGCGCTGGCGCGTGCCGTGCGCACCCGCTTCGGCAACGCGGCGGTCGTGGTGACCGATGGCGAGGCCGGCTGCGCGATCGCCGCCGAAGGCTTCGAGGGCTTCGTGCGCGCGCGCCCCGTCAAGCCCGTCGACACCACCGGCGCGGGCGACGCCTTCCTCGGCGGCCTGCTGGTAGCCCTGCACCACGGCCTCGGCTGGGAGGACGCCGCGCGCCTGGCCAACGCCTGCGGCGCGGCCTGCGTGGAGAAGCTCGGCGCGTTCCCCGACGACCCGCACGCGGCGCGCGCGCGGGTGCTCGAGCTCTACAGCGGACCCGGGCTGCGGCTGGGCCCGGTGGCGTGCGCGAGCCTCGCGGAGTCCGCGGCCCACGCGCACGAGGCGCTGGGCGTGGCGGTCGAGGAGCTCGCCGCGCTGCACGCGCGCATCGAGCCGCAGGCCTTCGAGGCGGCCCTGGCGCTGATCCAGCGCTCGGAGGCCGGCGGCGGGCGGGTCCACGTGACGGGTGTCGGCAAGGCCGAGCACGTGGCCCACTACGCGTCGGCCCTGCTCGCCTCGACCGGAACGCCCGCCACCTTTCTCCACGCCACGGAGGTGGTGCACGGCAGCGCCGGCCAGGTGGTGCCCCACGACCTGGTCATCGCGGTCAGCAACAGCGGCGAAACCAGCGAGATGCGCGCGGCGGTGGAGACGGTGCTGAACATGGGCGCCCACGTGCTCGCCGTGACCGGCAACCCGGAGTCCTGGCTGGCGCGCGTGGCCGACGCCGTGCTCGAGGCGGGCGTCGCGAGGGAGGGCGGTCCGCTCGGCCTCGCGCCGCGCGCCAGCGTGGCCGCCCAGATCCTCGTGCTCGCCGGCCTCGCGGCCGCCCTCGAGAAGCAGCGGGGCTTCACGCGCACCGACTACAACGCGCGGCACCCGGCCGGCACGCTCGGCGACCGTTCCCGCTAGAGCCGCTCGTCGTCGAAAAGGAAGCGCGAAAGCATCTCGGAGGCGGTCTCCACGGCGGCGTCGATGTCGACGGGCGAGTCGCCGAGCATCAGCCGCGAGGCGGTCCACTCCATCGAGAGGTGGATCACGTAGGCCGCCGTGGCGACGTCCTCGATGCGCGTGCGGCCCTGGTCCCGCAGCACCGTCAGCAGCTCGGCGATGGCGCCGCGGATCCGGTTCTCGATCGCCTCCATGGCGGCCCGGAACTCCGCGTCCTTGAAGAAGCGCTCCCACAGGATGCGCTGCACGCCCGGCTGCACGGTGCGCGCGTGGAAGACCAGGTTCAGCAGCTTGCGGACGCACTCGCGGGGCTCGGCGCCCTGCCAGGCCGCTGGCGCGAGCCCCTGCACCACCCCATCCGCCATCTGCTCCACCGTGCCGTGAAGCAGCTCGAGCAGGATCGCGCGCTTGTTCACGAAGTAGCCGTACACCGAGCCCACCGCGATGCCCGCGCGCCGCGCGATCGCCGCCGTGGTGGTCTCGTCGTAGCCCAGCTCCTCGAAGCAGGCGGTCGCCGCGGTCAGGATGCGCTCGCGGGTGCGCCGGCTGCGAGCCTGCTGGGGCACGCGAGTGCCTCGCTCTCCCCGCGGGGCCACGGCTCCGGAGCGGCGGCTCATCCCAGTATCCTAGCGAAATGGATAGAAAATCGAGAAAAAACCGAATCCGACGTCAGATTTGTATTGACTGCCCTGGCGCTCCGCACCTACCCTTCCTCCCGGCACCGCTCCACCCGCCGCGCCCTTTACCCCGGAGGACTCTCCCCGATGGCGACCGCACCGGCCCAGCAATCGATCGACGCCGAGCTCGAGACCATTCTCACCTCCTTCGACACCAATTACGCCTGGAACTACGGCAGCGTGAAGGAGGGCCTGCGCGATCTCTACGAGAAGGCCAAGCGCGAGCAGTGGAACGGCACGACCCAGCTCGCCTGGGACACGGACGTGGATCCCGAGAGCGAGATCCTGCCCGCCGCGTTCAATCCGCTCAAGGACTACGGCCCGTACAAGAAGCTCAACGCGAAGGAGGTGGCGCACTTTCGACACGCCAACATCTCGTGGCAGCTCTCCCAGTTCATGCACGGCGAGCAGGG
>JAZFWH010000081.1:0-2262 GCA_036482635.1 Myxococcota bacterium | reverse complement strand
CGGTGGGTCAGACCCCGCGCGATCTCCAGCCTGCGCCGCATTCCGCCCGAGAGCTGCCGGCTCGGCCGGTCGGCGTGGCCCTCCAGCCCCACCAGCTCCAGCATCTCGCCCACGCGCTGGCGGCGGCCTTCGAGGTGGTAGAGACGCGCCTGCAGGTCGAGGTGCTCGCGGGCGGTGAGGTCCGGGTCGAGCGTAGAGTCCTGGAACACCAGGCCCACGTCGCGACGCACGCCATCTCGCTCCGCGACGACATCGCGGCCCAGGACCCGAGCCGATCCGCTCGTGGGCCGCGCCAGCGTGGTCAGCACGTTCACGGTGGTGGTCTTCCCAGCGCCGTTGGGCCCGAGCAGCCCGAAGAAAGCTCCGCGCGGGACGGTCAGGTCGAGACCGTCCAGGGCGACGACGGCGCCAAAGCGCTTGACGAGCCCGCGCACCTCGACGGCCAGCGCGTCGTTTGTCGCGCCCGAATCCATCTCCTAACGTAGCCCCTGACGCAGTTGGTGTTTTCGTCTTCGTAGCTTCGCAGTCCGCCGTCCCGACTCCGGGACGTCCCTCCGAACAGCGGGCTTGTCAGCGGGCGTATGCTAGGGAACGCGGTTCCGTCGCGCGACGAGATCGACGCCGAGCAGCGGCGCTACGCGCTGCGGCTGGCCGGCGGGTTCGGCGCGCTGCTGGCGGCGACCTACGGCCTGCTGGTCCTGGGCGCGCTGGTGCGCGCGAACCACGCGGGCCTGGCCTGCCCCGACTGGCCGCTCTGCTTCGGCGAGTTCGTCCCGGAGATGGACCTGAGGGTCGGCTTCGAGTGGACCCACCGGGTGGTCGCCGGCTCCATCGCCGTCGCCTTCGCCGGGCTCGCCGCCGCCGCGCTGCGCCGGCCGCGCTCCCGTCGCGTGACGCGGACCCCATTGGCCGTCGGCGCGCTGCTGTTGGGGCTCCAGATCCTGCTGGGCGCACTGACGGTCTGGGAGCTGCTCGCCGCCTGGACCGTGACCAGCCACCTGCTCGTCGGCAACGCCTTCGCCGTGGCGGTGCTGTGGAGCGCCTGCGCCCTGCGCGACCAGGCGATGGCCCGAGCCGCGGCGCCGCCGGTGGCGAGAGCGGCGCGCAGGGCGGTCGAGTGGGCCGCCGCGCTGCTGGTGCTGCAGCTGGTGCTGGGCGGGCTCGTCTCCTCGCGCTACGCCGGGCTCGCCTGTCCCGAATGGCCCGCCTGCCGGGATGGTGTGTGGTTCCCCTCCTGGAGCGGGAATGCGGGTCTGCACCAGCTGCACCGCCTGACCGGCTACGCGCTGCTGGGCGCACTGGCCGCCGCGGCGATCGCCTGCCGACGCGACCCGGTGCTGAGGCGCCTGAGCGGCCTCGCGCTGGCCCTCGGCGTCGTGCAGGTCGGCGTCGGGATCTCCAACGTCCTGCTGCGGATCCCCGTCGAGCTCACCGGCCTGCACTCGGCTCTGGCGGCCGCGCTCGTGCTGACGCTCGCGGTGGAGGTGCGAGAGGTAGCGCGCAGACGGCAGCGGCGGCGGGCGGGTGCTACAAGGGGGCGATGCGCTCGTACCAGGTCTTCGCCGCCATGACTCCGCAGCGGGCCGCGCAGGTGATGAAGGCGCTGGCCGCGGAAACGCCGTCCATCTTCGCCGCGGCGGTCCAGGCGGCGGGCGAAGTGCTCAAGACGCGCCCCGCCTACTTGAAGCGCCAGCCGTTCGAGAAGCGCGCCGAGGCGGTCCGCCGCTGCCTGGCGCGCGTGTCGGCCAACGACCTGGCTGAAGAGGTGCTGGCCGCCTACTTCCTCGACTGCCGCAAGGACCTGCTGATCGAGTGGCTCGAAACCACGGGGATCGAGCACCAGGACGGCACCCTGATCAACGATGCACCGTCGCCCCCGCCGGAGGCCGAGTTGAAGCAAGCGACGAGCAGCTTCCGCGAAACGGGCGGTGATCCCGATCGCGACCTCCTGCTGCGCGCGTTCGCCGCCCAGGGCGCCATCGAATGGCCTGCGCTCGAGGCGCTCCTCGAAGAGGGCCCCTGATCCGCCGCGATGGCGAGGCCTCGCCCGTGATCGAGCTGATCGACCTGAGCAAGCGTTTCGGCGCCACACGCGCCGTCGAGCAGTTGTCCCTCCACGTCGCGCGCGGCGAGCTGCTGGTCCTGCTCGGCTCCTCCGGGTCCGGCAAGACCACCACCCTCAAGATGGTGAACCGGCTGATCGAGCCCAGCTCGGGGCGCGTGCTGATCGCCGGGCGCGACACGCGAGAGCTCGCAGCGCAC
>JAZFWH010000080.1:0-2625 GCA_036482635.1 Myxococcota bacterium | reverse complement strand
GGGGCCGGGGGATCCGTGCTCAAGCTGGGCTGGAGCGAGCTGGACCAGCGCATCAAGGAGCTCGCGGCGGAGATCCTGGGCCCCTATGTCCTGCTGGAAGGCGACGATCCGCGCGCGCCCGAGGGCGGGTACTGGAACCACGAGCTGCTCTGGTCGCGGGCGGCCACGATCTACGCCGGCACCTCGGAGATCCAGCGCAACATCATCGCGGAGCGCGTGCTGCGCCTGCCGCGCTGAGGGCAGAAATCGCTTGCCTTCCGGGACTCATCTGATATACCGTCAGATTCGCAGAAGGCTGGCGATTTCGGGCGTTTCGGGGAGTTCGAGCCTTTTTGCGGACCGGCGCTGCGCCGCCGGCTCGCCCGCGCAGGAGGAGGCGCCATGGCGCGAGAGCGAATCATCTCCGCGGACTCGCACGTACTGATCAAGGACGAGGCGGTGCTGAACCAGCTCGCGTCTCGCTTCCACGACGACTACAAGGGGGCGCGCCAGCGCTTCATGGTCGAGATGGCGAAGCGCATGAAGAAGAAGCCGGGCGAGAACGTAATGCCCTCCCCGGATCAGCCGTGGCAGGCCGCCGGCCGCAAGGGCGAATGGGACCCGACCGAGCGGCTCGCCGACATGGACACCGACCGGGTCGACGCCGAGGTGCTGTACACCGACGTCATGGTGGGGTCGGCCTACTACGACATGCCCAGCGAGAAGCGCCTCGCGTGCTTCCAGGCCTACAACGACGCCGCCCTCGAGTTCGCCTCGCACGACCCGAAGCGGCTGCTCTCGGTCTACATCGTGCCGATCGCCGAGATCGACGAGTCGGTGCGGGAGGTGACGCGGCTGGCCAAGCTGGGGGCCAAGGCGATCCTGCTGCCCCTCTATCCGGTCGACATGGGCCTGCCCCACTACTCGGACAAGCGCTACGAGCCGCTCTGGTCGTGCATCCAGGAGACGGGCATTCCGATCAGCCAGCACGTCTCGGCGAACCAGGCGCTGCTCGACATCCTCTCCTACGACCCCACGCCCGCCAAGGGAGTGTTCCAGTCGCTGCCGCCGATCTTCATGGCCGAGGTGCTCGCCGGCTGGATCGTGCCCGGCATCCTGGCGCGCTTCCCGAAGCTGAAGGTGGTGCTCGTCGAAGCGGGCCTCGGCTGGATCCCGTACTTCCTGGAGCGGCTCGATAACATGAAGCGCAGCCACGGCTGGGATCACTACGAGATGCTGCCGGAGCTGGCGAGCTTCTACTTCCAGCGCCAGGTGTACGTGACCTTCGAAGAGGACACCTTCGGGGTGAGCCAGCGCCATCGGCTCGGTGTGAACAACCTGATGTGGGCGACGGACTACCCGCACCCCGACTCGACCTGGCCGAATTCGCAGAAGGTGCTCGAAACCCACTTTGCCGACGTGCCGGTCGACGAAGCGAGGCTCATGGTCGGCGGCAACGCGGCGCGCCTGTACGGGCTCTGACCCGCCCGCACGCCCACAGCCGGAGGACCCCCCGATGCCCGCATCCGCACCCGAAGCGCTGTCGCCCGCGCCGCGCGATCCCGCTCAGAAGTTCTGGGATCCCGAGGCGCAGGCCCAGGAGCCCGCGCGTCGCCGGGAGCTCCAGGACGAGCGCGTGCGAACCCTGCTGCGCCGCTGCTTCGAGACGCCCGTCCCCCACTACGTGCGAAAGCTCGAGGCTGCCGGCGTCAAGAGCCCCGACGACATCAAGGGCGTCGAGGACCTGCAGCACGTACCGCTGACCCGAAAGCAGGAGCTGCGCGATTCCGAGGCCGCCGCGCCCCCGATCGGCGACTACCGCTTCACCGATCTGCGCGCGTGCGTGCGCGTCGGCCAGTCCACGGGAACCACCGGGACGCCGACCACGATGATGTGGACCCGCCGCGACATCTGGGTCGAGTACGAGTCCGCCGCGCGCATGTTCTGGCGCAGCGGGTACCGGCCGGGCATGTTGGCCACCCACGCCCATCCCGCCTATCTCTACGGCGGGGGCGTCATGCTCTCCGGCGCCTACGAGTACTTCGGCTGCACGAACCTCTGGGTGCCGCCGCCCGACACCGACGAGCTGGCCGAGCAGGGCATCCGGGCGTGGATGAAGTTCAAGCCCGACATCCCCTTCGTCGGGTTCTCGCTCGGCCGCTACTTCGAAGTGTGCGCCAAGCTCGGGCTCGACCCGGCCAAGGACGCGGGGCTCAAGATCCCGTCCATGGGCGGGGGCAAGGGCATGCCCCTGATGACGGCGGGCCTGGAGTGTTACGCCTATCTGGGCGGCGCCTGCGGAGAGTCACCGGGCGGCCACGTGAACGACGACTGGGCCATCGTCCAGGCCGTCGATCCGGAGACGGGCCAGGAGGTCCCGGACGGGGAGTGGGGCGACCTGGTGGTCACGACCCTCGACCGGGACAACGGCATGCTGCGCTACGACCTGGAGGAGGCGTGCGCGATCACCCGCGAGCCGTGTCCCTGCGGCGAGACTGCGATCCGCGGCTTCTGGGGCGGTCGCTTCAAGGACCTGCTCACCAGCCAGGGCAAGCGCTTCCAGGCCTCGGAGCTCGAGGCCGCGCTGCGCAGCGTCGAAGCGGTGACGAAGCCGTCCCTCGAGTGGGTCGTGGTCAGGCCCTCGGA
>JAZFWH010000079.1:0-4469 GCA_036482635.1 Myxococcota bacterium | reverse complement strand
GCCAGTTCGAGTGCGCGCGGAAAGGGCACATCCCAGTTGATGTTTCCCGCGGGGATCGACACGCCCCCGCCCTGCTGGGCGATCAGCTGAATCAGGTGGGCGGGCGCCGCCATGAAGTGGAACCGGTTGAGCAGGATCCGACCGGGTGCGAAGACGTCGGGGTGTCGCGACGCGATGGCGCGGGCGCTGCGCGACAGGTCTCCGGCGGTGAGCCAGGTCGAGTTGGGGCCGCCGCTGGTGCCCGAGGTCTCGCCGTAGTGGCAGACCCGGTCCAGCGGCACGGCGCGTGTCCCATCGAGCCCCGCCCGCTGGAGATCCGCCCGCGTGGTGAGCGGGATCTCGCGCAGCTGCTCCGGCGTGCGAACGCGCACGCCGCGTAATCGCTCGGAGTAGAGGCGGCTGTGGCGCGCGCGCTCGATCGTCGCTTCGAGCGCCGCGCAGACGTCGAAGTCAGTGTCCGACAACGGGTTTTGTGTTACAAGGCAGCTTCATCTGAGAGTGGAATCCTAGGTTAGATGAAGGTTTGCAGTCAACCGAGCTGGAAGCGTCGCGCGGCCGCGTTGTGGCTGCTGATCGCGGCGCTCGTAGCCGGAGCTCCGGGCCTGGCCGACGACTGGGAGGAGACGCGCGAGAGGCTCATCGATCCGCTCAACTCGGCGCTCCACAGTCACTGGCCCACCCAGCTCGCGAACCGGAACCTCGACCTGTTGGTGCAACTCTACGCGACGCCGACGGGAACGGGGCTCATCTGGGACGAGGTGCAAACGGTTCCCTCGTCGGCGGACGAACGGACGCTGCGTTGGGAGGGAACGGGGGGCGAGGAGCCGATCCGCGAGCGCTATCGGCGCCTGCTCGATCTCTTCTCCGACATTCACCGCGTCGAGCTGCGGATCGGCCGCGTCGACTGGCGAGATCCTGGGCCCCTCGGGTACCGCGCGACGGTGCACCTGATCGTGCGCGGAACCGGCCCCAAAGGCGACCGCCGCCAGCTCGAGCAGTACGCCACGCTCCGCGTCCGCTTCTTCGATCCGTCCTGGGAGATCACCGAGGAGAAAGTCACCGGACGAACGCTGGTGTCACGTGAAGAGCCCCGCTTCACCTGGACGACCGACGTCGCCGGCATCCGCAGCGTGCACGCGAACAAGGAGTCGCCGCCTTTCCGGCTCTTCGGCAACACCGAGGAGAATCCGGTGCGCCAGGCTTCGGGCGTCGCCGTCGGCGACGCCAACGGCGATGGCTGCGAGGATCTGGTACTCGCCGGAAGTCCCGACCTGATCTTCTATCGGAGCCGCTGCGACGGAACCTTCGAGGACGCGACGGCAGACGTGGGCCTGCCCCAGCCGTACCCGGCGGCGGCGGCGGGCGTCGTCTTCTTCGACTACGACAACGACGGCTGGTCGGATCTCTTCGTCGCGGCCGTATCCGGAGGTGACCGTCTCTTCCGCAACGACGGCTCGGGCCGCTTCGTCGATGTCACGCAGCAGGCAGGGGTCCCGGCGGGCCGCTGGGGGAGCATGCCGGTCGTCGCAGACTACGACCGAGACGGCTTCCTCGACGTCTACGTCTCCAGGATGGGAGACCACGAGAACACGTCTCCCCGGCCTCCCTACGACGCTCGCAACGGTGTGCGCAGCACGCTGCTGCGCAATCGCGGCGACGGAACCTTCGCCGACGTCTCCGAGCAGGCGGGCGTCGACAGCCCGGGATGGGATATGGCGGCGGCCTGGGGGGATTACGACGGCGACGGCTGGCCCGATCTCTACGTGGCGAACGAGTTCGGGAACAACCGCCTCTACCGAAACGAACGCGACGGGACGTTCAGCGACCGCACGGCCGAGTCCGGTGTCAGCGACGGCGGCTCCGCCATGGGGGTCGCCTGGGGGGACATAGACGGGGACGGGGCCCTGGATCTCTTCGTCTCGGGGATGCACGCGAATTCCGGATGGGCGCTCTTTCATCCGGACTTCCCGATTCCCATTCCCTGGTATTTTCGATTGATCGGTCTCTTCACGAACGCCGTCCAGAAGGAGGCCGACGAGATCACCGATCGGCTCCTGGGCGGCAGCACCCTCTTTCGAAACAATGGCGATGGCACCTTCACGGACATCAGCAACAGCGCGGGGGTGGGCGACGGGCAGTGGGGCTGGGCCGCGGAGTTCTTGGACTACGATAACGACGGCCGCCTCGATTTGTACGCCGTGAACGGATTCATCACTGGTCCGGTCGAGGACGACCTCTGACTGGAGATGATGGAAGGCGTCGGTCGGCGCCTCAACGCCAGCAACGGCTTCCTTCTCAACATCGGCAGCCATAGCCTGAACGGCCGCGAGCACAACGTTCTGTTCCGGAACAACGGCGACGAGACGTTCACCGAGGTCGGCTGGATCAACGGCGCGGACCGGGTGGAGGACGGACGGGGCCTCGCGGTTCTGGACGCGGACCGAGACGGCCACCTCGACATCGTGCTTCGCAATTTCCACCAGCCGGCGGGGCTTCTCCAGAACCAGCGCGGCCCGAGGCATTGGATCAGCTTTGAGCTCACTGGAACGCGCTCGAACCGGGACGCCGTGGGCGCTCGCATCCGTCTGCGGTCCGGCGATCGCTGGCAGACGCGGGTCGTGACGGCGGGAAGCGGCTACCTCTCGGGCAGCAGCCGGCGGCAGCACTTCGGTCTGGGCGACGCCACTCGGGCCGATGAGGTCGTGATCGACTGGCCTTCGGGCGAGCGCAGCGTATTGCGCGACCTGGTGGTCGACCGACTGTACACGGTCAGCGAGGAGATCGGGCCCAAGGCCGACGCCGACGCAGCGCCTGCGCCGAGGCTCAGACGAGCTCGAGATCCACGCAGCGAACGGGTCCCGAGCCCTCGCCCTCCAGCTCGAGGGGCACCGTGCCCGGACGGCCAAGCACGATCCGCTCTAGCAGCGGAAGCGCGGCGCCGACGAAGAGCCCGCCGAAGCGTTCGTGGTGCTTCACCGCGCCCACGGCATCGCGTCGGAATCCCGAGAGTACACCCAACGCCCCGTCCCGACGGTTCGAGAGAGAAAACGCCAGGGCGAGGGGCACGCTTACGCTCTCCTGGTCGAAGGGGGGCCGCGGCGGTTCGTCGGCGAGCACCAGCACCACGTCTTTGTCCCCGGCCTCGAGACGGCAGATCCCCTCCAGGAAGGTCGAAGCCACCAGCTCGGCGCCGCCGCTGAGCGTGGTCGAGGGAGCGCAGTTCCCCGTCGCGATCGATGCGTAGCCGCTGGCCGTGTTGTGAACGGAATTGTGAAAATGTGTGGGCGAGAGCTTTCCCTCGCCGCGACGCATCATCTCGAGGATCCGGATCGCGGTCGAGTGCTCACCGTGGGCCGTCGCCCACACGCTGGGAACCGTCGCCGGGTCGTGGCCCGCCTCGGTCGTCGCCTGCCGGAACACCTCGACGGCCATGCGGGTGAGCGCGGTCGCGCGCCGTCGAAGCGGACCGGACAGGAGATCGACGCCCGGGCCCTCGACCGAAGGGTCCGGGTCGCCGCGGCACCAGGCCGTCGCCGTCGCGTAGCCCGGCGTCCAGAGCCCAAGCCCCTGCACGTAGGCGGATCTCATTCCGGCGCTCCGAATACGACGCTCACGTTGCTCCCGCCGAAGGCGAAGGAATTGCTGAGCGCCACGCGCAGGTCGACTTCACAGACCGCCGCGGGAACGTTCAGCCCGATCTCCGGATCGAGCGGCTCGGCGCCCGCGCTCGCCGGCGTCCAGCCGTTTTTCAGCGACTCGAGGACGAAGACCGCTTCGATGGCGCCCGCTGCCCCGAGTGTGTGGCCGACGTAGCCCTTGGTCGACACGACGATCGGATCCGCGTGGGGACCGAGGGTTGCGCGGATCGCCCTCGCCTCCATGGCGTCATTGAACGGGGTTCCCGTTCCGTGCGCGTTCACGTAGTCGACGTCCGACGCCGACACTCGGGCGTTCGCGAGCGCGGCCTCCATCGCCCGCTGGGCACCGCGACCCTCGGGATCCGGTGTGGTCATGTGGTGTGCGTCCGCGCTCTCGCCGGCGCCGAGCAGACGCGGGCCCCCGCCGTCGCGCTCGACGAGCGCGAATGCGGCGCCCTCTCCGATGTTGATTCCCCGTCGCTCACGGCTGAACGGACGCGAGGGCTCCTCGGACAGCAGGCCGAGGGCGCGAAAGCCCCGCAACGTGGTCTGGCAGAGGCTGTCCGCACCGCCCACGAGGACGGCGTCGACGACGCCCGCGTCGAGCCAGCGCTTGGCGCTGGCAAACGCCTTTCCGCTCGATGCACAGGCGTTGGACACGACAGCGGCCGGTCCCTCCAGACCCGTGAGGCCTCGCAGGGCTCGTACGAGTCCGTCGAAGGACCAGCTGGGGAAGGGGTCGAAGCCGGACTGCAGGGAGCCGGTCTCGGCGTGTAAGTCGAACGCCCTCTCGATCTCGTCCATGGCCGCGGTGGTCGATCCGACGCAAAT
>JAZFWH010000078.1:0-2014 GCA_036482635.1 Myxococcota bacterium | reverse complement strand
CTACGCGCGCGAGCTGGCGGCACTGTGGAACCCCTACGTCCAGGACGGCAGCCGCCACCGCGTCCTCTCGGACGATCCCTCGCTGACGAGCGCGCGCCTCGGCCTCACCCTCGCCGTGCGCACGGTGATTGCGAACGCCCTCGCCCTGCTCGGCGTGTCGGCACCGGAGCAGATGTGAGCGGGCAGCGCGGGCGAGCTGCGCCGCGGCGCTCGCGGGCGGGCTGGCTGGCGACGCTGGTCGGGCTGAGCCTGCTGGCGATCCCGGGCTTCGGGCTGGGTCTGCTGGGGGGTGTGGCCTGGGAGGATCCGGGGCTGCTGGTGAGCTACCTGGCCGGCGGCACCGAGGAGGTGGGCTGGGCCTCCAGCGCCGAGCGCCCGCCCGACGTCGCCGCCCCCGCGCCCCGCCCGTCCGCATCGACCGTCGCACCACAGGGCACAGCCCCCCGAAGTGCAACCCGCAAGCCGGCGGAGCGCAGCGGAGCCGGCGCGCAGCGAGCCGCAGGCGAGCGAAGTTCACCAAGACCTGCCGCAGGCGAGCGAAGTTCATCAAGACCTACCGCAATGTCCACCCCCGCACCCGCGGAACCCGAAGGCCACTTCTCGGTGCAGGTGGGGGCCTTCGCCGAGGGACGCGCGGCGGAGGATCTGGCCGAGACGCTGCGCGGCAAGGGCTATCCGGTCTACGTCTCGGCGGGCGCGGGCGCCGGAAGCGCTCGTTGGCGCGTGCGCGTGGGCCCCCTGGCCTCGCGCGAGGCGGCGGATCGCACCGCCTCGCGCCTGAAGGCCGAGGAGCGGCTGCCGACCTGGGTGGTCGACGAGAGCCGCCCCTCTTGAGTCCGCTGCCACCGCCCCCATGAAGACGCGCTGGGTCATCACGGGCTGTCGGGGACAGCTCGGCCACGCGCTCGGCCAGCAGCTCGCGGCCGACCCGGCCTGCGAGGTCGCGGCGGCGGTCGACCTGCCCGAAGTGGACGTCTCGGACGGCGATGCCGTGCGCCGCCTCTTCGATCGGCTCGACGCGCCTCCCGACATCGTCGTGAACGCTGCCGCCTACACACATGTCGACCGCTGCGAGACCGAGCCCGAGGCGGCGCAGCGCGCCAACGCGGTCGCGCCGGGGCTGCTGGCCGAGGCTTGCGCCAGCCGCGGCAGTCAGCTGGTGCACGTGTCGACGGACTACGTCTTTCGCGGCGACGCGGACCGTCCCTACACGGAGGAGGATCTGCCCGCCCCCCGCTCGTCCTACGGCCGCACCAAGCTGGAAGGGGAGGAGCGGGTTCGTGCCGTCTCGGACTCCTTCCTGATCGTCCGCACCAGCTGGGTCTTCGGCCGCGGGCGCAACTTCATTGCCGCGATCCTCGACCAGGCCGCCGCACGGCAGCGCGGCGAGGCGTCGGGGCCGCTGCGCGTGGTCGACGACCAGACGGGCCGTCCCACCTATGCGGTGGACCTCGCCGAGGCGCTGCGCGCCCTCCTCGAACGGGGGGCGGGCGGTCTGTACCATGTGGCGGGTGGCGGAGTCGCTACCTGGTGGGAGCTGGCCCGCGCCTGCCTCGACGAGAGCGGATTCGGGGAGATCGCCGTCGATCGCATCCGAACCGCGGATCTCGACGTGGTGGCGCCGCGTCCCAGCTGGTCGGTGCTCGACTGCTCGAAGGCCGAGGCGCTCGGCGTCCGACTTCGGGACTGGCGAGACGCCGTCTGCGCCTACCTGCGATCGCCCGAATCACCGCTCACCGCGGAGGCAGCGTCGACACCGTGACTCCCCTCGAGCGGATCCGGAACTTCTGCATCGTGGCGCACATCGACCACGGCAAGAGCACCCTCGCCGACCGCCTGCTCGAGGCCACCGAGACCCTCACCGGGCGTGAGCGGCGCGAGCAGTTTCTCGACAAGATGGATCTCGAGCGCGAGCGGGGCATCACCATCAAGGCCCAGACCGCGCGGCTCCGTTACCGCGCCCGGGACGGCGAGGAATACGTCCTGAACCTGATCGACACCCCCGGCCACGTGG
>JAZFWH010000077.1:0-4990 GCA_036482635.1 Myxococcota bacterium | reverse complement strand
TCGCAATCGCCGTCGCCGCGGCGCTGCTGTGGACGGCCGCACCGGCCGCCGCCGATCCGCACGACTCGAGCGAGAGCGGTCATCCGCTGCGCATCGTGGCGTACATCGTCCATCCGGTGGGCGTGTTTCTCGACACGCTGATCTTTCGCCCCGCCCATTGGCTGGTCCACCGGGGAAGCCTGAAAGAACTGTTCGGTCACGAGTGCTGAAGCGGGGCAATCCCCCCCGACACGGTTTGGTTGCTCTCGTGGGGTGTGTTGTTCGCGGCGAGGCACACGGGTATGGTACTTGCATATGCGCGCGCCCGGTTCTCTCGACAACCGCCCCATGGGGCTCGGCACGCGCCGCGTGAAGCGCTCGCGGCTGCTGCACAGGGGCTTGTGGCTCGGCCTGGCCGTCGCGCTTCCGCTGACCGGCGCCGCGGCGGAGTCGCCGGTGATGAACGTCACCGGAATGACCTTCGTGGGCACCCGGGGATCCGACAGCGACCTCGTGTTGCACTCGGAACGCGCCCGCTTCTATCCCGACACAAGCATGGCCTACCTGGAGGGGGTGAGGGCGGTCGCCGACGACGCCGACAAGCAGCGCAGCTTCACGATGACCTGCGAGCGAGCGGAGTTCAACGTGGAGACGAATGACTTCTTCGCTGAGGGGGATGTCAAGGGGGTGACGAGCGACGGACAGCGCTACTCCGCTCCGTGGGTCCGCTACGACCACGAGCGGGCGCTGCTCTACACGGACGCCCCCGTCCTGATGGTGGAAGAGAGAGGCACGTTTCGCGGCGACGGTTTCCGCTACCAAGTGCGCGAGCGGACCTTCCAGCTGCTCGGCAACGTGACCGTGGTGCAGGAGCCGTGACCGCCAGGGCGCGCGCTGCCGCGTGGCTCGTCTCGGCGTTGTGGCTGGCCCCGCCCACCGCGGTCGCGGCGGACCCCCCCGCCGCCCCGAGCGATCCGGTCCTGACCATCGCCGTCGCCCGGTTCGAGGCGGTGGCGCAGCCGGGTAGGAGCCTGCCCGACGTCGCGACCCTGCTCGCCGACCGCATCGGGACGCGGGGCGTGCACAAGGTGGTCGGACCCGCGCAGCTCGGCGTCGCCGCCCTCGCAGAGCCCGAGGCGAGCGTGGCGCGGGCCTGGGCCGAGCAGGCCGGCGTTGCGGCGCTGGTGGTGGGGCGGACGACGCGCATCGGCGACCGGCTCAGCGTGGACGTGCACTTGCGCTCGGGGGCCTCCGGCAAGGTGGAGCGGACGTTCGTCGCCGAGGCACTGCGCACGCAGCTCGAGCGGGCGGTCGATCGGCTGGCCGAGCAGATCGTGGTCGAGACGCGCAAGCTGGTCGGGCTGCCGCCGCCGGCGGCGGCCGCGGCCACTTCGCTGAGCGCGGAGACGGAGGCGAAGAACGGCTCGCCCGCGCCGGGCCGCGCGGCCTCCACGGGCGCGCGGGTTGCGCCTGCGCTCGGCCTGCGGCCCTTGAAGCTCGACGCGCCGCTGGAGATCCACTCCGAAGAGCTCGAGGCGTTTAGCGACAACGGGGCGCGCCGGCTGGTGTTCTCGAAGCGCGTCGTGGTCACACAGGCCGACCTGACGATCAAGGCCGATCGGCTGGAGGCCTTCTATCCGCGCAACGCCAGCAAGCCCGATCGCCTGGTGGCCAAGGGCGGGGTGGTGGTGCGGCAGGGCCGGCGCGAGGCCCGCTGTGACGACGCCACCTACGAACGCTCGGAGCAGCGATTGGTGTGCCGCGGCCACGCGGAGCTCCGCGAGGGTGAGGATCGCGTGCGCGGCAAGGTGATCGAGTTCGACATCGCGGCCGACCGCGTGTACGTGAAGGGCGGGGCGTCCGTGCTGATCCGCCCGGAGAGCGACGCCGAGAACGCCGAGAACGCCGAGAACGGCGGAGGCGGCGCGTGAGCGGTCTGGTCGGGGTCGGGCTGACGAAGCGCTACGGCGAGCGCGAGGTCGTTCGCTCCGTGGACCTGGAGGTTCACCCGGCGCAGGTGGTCGGCCTGCTCGGTCCCAACGGCGCCGGCAAGACCACGACGTTCAACATGGTCGCGGGCGGAATCCGGCCCTCGGGGGGCAAAGTGTTCCTGGGGGAGACCGAGATCACCGACCTGCCGATGTACCGGAGGGCGCGGCTCGGGATCACGTATCTTCCGCAGGAACCCTCCATCTTTCGGAAGCTTTCTGTCGCCGACAACGTGAACGCGATCCTGGAGACCGTCGAGTCGAATCGCACGGTGCGGCGCGAGAGGCTCCGAGAGCTATTGGCCGAGCTCGGTCTGGCCGAAAAGGCCAATCGGAGGGGAGACACCCTGTCGGGCGGGGAGCGGCGCCGCGTGGAGATCACCCGCGCCCTGGTGCTGGACCCGAAGTACATGCTGCTGGACGAACCGTTCTCGGGCATCGACCCGATCGCCGTCATCGATATTCAGAAGATCATCAACCAGCTGAAGAGTCGGGGGATCGGAGTGATCATCACCGACCACAACGTCCGGGAGACCCTGTCGATCTGCGATCGGGCGTACATCATCAAGGACGGAGACATCGTCCGTCACGGCTCGCCTGAGGAGATCGCGGCCGATCCGAAGGTCCGCGAGTTCTACCTGGGCGAGAACTTCCAGCTTGGATAGGGAGCCATGCCGCTCGAGCTCAAGCAGCAGCTACGCCTGACCCAGCAGCTCGTGATGACGCCCCAGCTGCAGCAGGCCATCAAGCTGCTCCAGCTCAACCGGCTCGAGCTCGTGGGCCTCGTCCAGAAGGAGCTCGAGGAGAACCCGGTCCTGGAGGAGGACCCGGAGGGCGAAGGGGAGGGGGCCGAGGCCAGCGCGGAGCCCGAGGCCGCCGAGGAGCCGGTCGCCGAACCCGTCTCCGAGACCGCGGAGCCCGCCGACGACCGCGAGCCGACCGACGCCGAGAAGATCGATGACATCGACTGGCAGAGCTACGTGGACGCCTATCCGCAGACCGGCATCCGCGAGGGGGGCGGCAACGACGACCGCCGCTCGGTCGAAGCCACGCTCACCCGCCCCTCCACCCTGGCCGAGCATCTGGCCTGGCAGCTACAGGTCTCGTCGCTTCCCGTGGAGGAAGAGGTCGCGGCGCGCTTCATCGTCGGCAACCTCGACGAGCGGGGCTACCTGCAATCGACCGTGGAGGAGGTGGCGCGTCAGGCGGGCGTTCGGGCGGAGGTGGTCGAGCGGACGCTCGTCAAGGTGCAGGATTTGGATCCCACGGGCGTCGGCGCCCGGGACCTGCGTGAGTGCCTCTCGCTCCAGGCCCGCGCCCTGAAGATCGACGACCCGATCGTGTTGTGCATCCTCGACGAGCACCTCGACGCACTGATCAAGCGCGACTTTCGCGGAGTCGCGCGGACCCTGGGGATTCCCATCGAGGACGTGGCGGCCGCCGCCAAGCTGATCGGGACGCTCGAGCCGCGGCCCGGCCGGGCGTTTGGGGGCGAAGAGCCGGTCTACATCGTGCCCGACATCTACGTCTACAAGGTCGGAGACGACTTCCACATCGTGCTGAACGACGACGGCCTGCCCCGGCTGCGGATCAACGGCCTGTACCGGGACGTGCTGACGCGCAAGAGCACGGTGGCCAAGGACACGCGCGACTACGTGCACGAGAAGGTGCGCTCGGCCCTGTGGCTGATCAAATCGATCCACCAGCGGCAGCGGACGATCTACAAGGTGATGGAGAGCATCATCCGCAACCAGAGGGATTTCCTCGACCGTGGCATCAACTACCTGAAACCCCTCAACTTGCGCGACGTGGCCGACGACATCGAGATGCATGAGTCCACGGTCAGCCGGGTCACCACCCGCAAGTACGTCCACACGCCGCAGGGGATCTTCGAGCTGAAGTACTTCTTCAACTCGAGCATCAATCGGGTCCAGGGCGACGCCGTGGCCAGCGAGAGCGTCAAGGAGCGGATCCGCCGGCTGATCCTCAACGAGGACTCCCGACGCCCGCTCTCGGACCAGCGAGTCGCCGAGATGCTGCGAGTGGCCAACATCAACATCGCGCGGCGCACGGTCACCAAGTACCGCGAGTCGATGAACATTCTCTCATCGACGAAGCGCCGCGAAGTCGGCTAGCTTTCCGCCGGCCGGTGCGGGGGACGCGATGAAGATCATGGAAATCCTGGTCAGGGAAGCCGTGATCCTGAATCTGGGCGTCCGGACGAAGCGGGAGGTGCTCGCCGAGATGGCGGCCGCCCTCGCCAAGGTCGAGCCCCAGATCGAAGCCGACCGCCTGCTCGAGGTCCTGCTGGAGCGAGAGGCCCTCCAGAGCACAGGAATCGGCGAGGGTGTGGCGATCCCCCACGGAAAGATGGCGGGGCTCGACCGGCTGGTGGCCTCGTTCGCGCGGAGCCCCGAAGGGGTCGACTTCGAGTCGATCGACGGCCAGGCCACCCACCACTTCTTCCTCCTCGTCGTGCCCGAGCACTCGGGGGGTCAGTATCTGAAGGCCCTCGCGCGCATCTCCCGGTTCTTCCGCGACCCGGCCTTTCGCCAGCAGCTCGCGGACGCCGAGACCCTCGGGGACGTGATCCGCTCGATCGAGGAGGAGGACGCGAAGCTCTAGGCGATGTCGGTCCACGGGGCGCTCCTCGATGTCTTTGGCGTGGGGACGCTGCTCCTGGGCCGCAGCGGCATGGGCAAGAGCGAGTGCGCCCTCGAACTCGTCTCCCGGGGCCACCGCCTGGTGGCCGACGATGTCGTCGAGCTGCGAGCGACGGGCGACGGCGCGGTGGTCGGCCGCTCCGCCGAGCGCATCCGCCACCACCTGGAGATCCGCGGCCTCGGCATCCTCTACGTGCCCGATCTGTTCGGCCCGGGAGCCGTGCGCGACGAGATGCCCCTGGACATGGTCTGCCGCCTGGAGCCGTGGCGGGCCGACGCGTGCTACGACCGGCTGGGGCTGGAGCGCGCCACGGAGGAGGTGGCGGGCGTGAAGCTCCCCCGGCTGACGCTCCCCGCCCG
>JAZFWH010000076.1:0-12193 GCA_036482635.1 Myxococcota bacterium | reverse complement strand
CAAGGGTCTGCAACTCGACTACGTGGGGGGGATCGATGAGGCCCTTCAGAGCACGCTCTCGCCGCCGAGCTGAGTGGCGCCGCGGTGAGGCCCGAACCGGCGCGCGGCCGGGCCGCTGTCTTCTGCTCCTCCTGCTGGCCGTGGCGGCCGCCGGCTGCGTAACCCGCGGAACCCACCGCGAGGTGATCACCGAGCGCGATCAGCTGCAACTGGAAAAGCGGCGGCTCGAGGAGCGAGTGGAGTTGCTCGAGGCCTCCAACGAGAGCCTCGGGGCCGAGCGGCTGAAGCTGATCGACGAGATGGAGGACCTGCGCCACACCCGGGCGCAGCTCGACGAGGACGTCCGCCGGTTGCGCCGCGCTGAGGAACAGCTCGCGGCAAGCCTCCGGTCCCGGGAGGCCGAGCTCGCGTCGCGCAGCCAGGACCTGGAGAGCCTGCACAGCACCTACGAGGAGCTGGTGGCCGACCTCGAGTCCGAGGTGGCCTCCGGGCAGATCGAGATCGAGCAGCTGCGCGAGGGCCTGCGCCTGAACATGCCCCAGGACATCCTGTTCGCGTCGGGCTCCGCGAGGCTCAATCCCACCGGCGCGGCGGTGCTGCGCAAGCTGGCGCTGCGGCTCGCCAAGCTGCCCCACCGCGTCGAGGTGCAGGGCCACACCGACGACGTGCCGATTCGCTCGACGCAGCGTTCGCGTTTCCCGAGCAACTGGGAGCTCGCGGCGGCGCGCGCCGCGGAGGTCGTGCGGCTGCTGGAGGGGGAGGGCGTGGACGCGGTGCGCCTGACCGCGGTGTCCTACGGCGAGTTTCACCCGGTGGCGTCGAACGAGACGCCCGAGGGCCGCGCGCGGAACCGGCGCATCGAGATCCGCCTCGAACCCGAGCTCGACGCGGCGGCTCCCGAGCAGCCGGCCGGACCCGCCGCGATGCCGTGACCGCGCCGCGCCGCGCGCGCGCGATCCTGGAGGGTCTGTTCCGCGCGGCGCTCGAAGCGGTGGAGCCGGCCGCGGCGCTGCGGCGGGCGGTGAAGCGCGACGAGGGCCGCCTTTGCATCGCGGGCGAGCCCGTCGGGCCGGCCTCGCGCCTGTTCGTGCTCGCCGCGGGCAAGGCGGCGGCGGCCATGGCCCAAGCGCTGGAGGCCGAGGCGGGCGCGGCGCTGGCTGCCGGACTGGCCGTCGCCCCGGATGACCACGGCGCGCCCCTCGAGCGCATCGACCTGCGCTTTGCCTCCCACCCCGTCCCGGACGCACGCGGCGAGCGGGCGGCGCGAGAGGCAATCGCCCTGGTGGAGGGCACGCGTCGCGACGACGTGCTCGTGGTGCTGCTGTCGGGCGGCGCGTCGAGTCTGCTCTCCTGTCCCGCGGCGGGGCTCCAGCTCGACGACCTCGCCGCCACCACTGCCGCGCTGCTCGCGTCCGGCGCGGAGATCGCAGAGTTGAACGCGGTGCGCAAGCACCTCAGCCAGGTCGCGGGCGGCCGCCTGGCGCGCCGCGCCACCTGCACCCGCGTCGAGGTGCTGGCGATCTCCGACGTGCCGGAGGATCGACTCGACGTGCTCGGTTCGGGGCCGCTGGCGGCGGATCCGACCACCTACGCGGACGCCCTCGAGGTCGTCGAGCGCCGCGGCGTGCGCCCGCACCTTCCGCGGGCCGTGCTCGCACACCTGGCGGCCGGCGCGCGAGGTGAGCTCGAGGAGACGCCCAAGCCCGGCGATCCAGCCCTGGCCCGCGTGCGCACCACGCTGCTCGCGTCGAACCGCAGCGCTCTCGAGGCGGCGTGCGCGGCAGCGGTGGCGCGGGGTTTGCGGGTGTTCGCGTTGCCCGGCGCGCTGCGCGGCGAAGCGCGCGTCGTCGGCCGGCGGCTGGCGTCGCTGGCGCGAGCCCTTCGCAGCGCCGAGCCCGTGTGTGTGGTCGCCGGGGGCGAGACGGCGGTGACGGTGCGCGGGAGGGGGCGCGGCGGGCGCAGCCAGGAGCTCGCGCTGGCAGCGGCGCTGGGGCTCGACGGCGGCGCCGGAGCGGCGCTGCTGGCCGCCGGCACCGACGGCACCGACGGGCCCACCGACGCGGCCGGGGCGTACGCCGACGGGGGGACGGTGTCGCGTGCGCGGCGCCACGGCGTCGATGCCCGGGCCGCGCTGCAGGACAACGACTCCTACAGCTTCTTCAGCGCCGAGGGCGGTCTGTTCCGCACCGGTCCCACGCGGACGAACGTGATGGACCTGGCGCTCCTGCTCGTCGAACCGGTGCGCCAGCCCGGGCCGGGCAGCGACGCGCCCTGAATGCCGGTCACTGCGCGTGCGCCCAACGACGTGTTGCCAGTACACTGGCTGCAGAGCGACCGCGCAGGGAGGAGATGTTCGTCATGAGGATTGGAGCCCGGCGAATCAGCGGTGCGATTGCCGCAGCGGCCTTCACGGGCGTGGCCGTCGCGGCGTTGGCGACGAGTGCCCAGGCACAGCCCAAGAGCAAGAGCGTCAAGACGGAGGCCGAGTGGATCGAGTTCGATGCGACCGCGAAGACCGTCACCGTGAAGATCGTGAAGCCCGGCAGCGGCTCGGCCGCGAAGACGCTCAAGAAGGGCAAGCCCGCGGTCTTCAAGGTCGTGCCGGAGGGTTCGGTGTTGAAGCGGACCACGGTCTCCATCAACGGAAGGAAGGGCGAGCTGACGGACATCCCGGCCGGAAAGGCGGTGAACGTCTACTGGGTGCCCGACGCAGCCAACGAGCAGGAGCGCCTCGCCCGCAAGATCGACGTGTTCCTGACCGGCGAAGAGCTCGAAGAGCGCTACGGCGTCGAGTGATCGGCGGGAGAACCGGCACAGCCCTGTCGCCCGCCGCAGCCGGCGCCCGGTTCGGATCGGCCGCGTGGGCGTGACACCGGAGGAGTTCAGGGTGGCGATGTCCCAATGGGCCAGCGGGGTCGCCGTGGTGACCTCGCGCGCGGGCGGTCGCGTGCACGGGATGACCGTCTCCGCCTTCAACGCGGTCTCGCTCGAGCCTCCGCTCGTGCTCGTGTGCGCGGACAAGGCGTCGGACACCCAGTCGGTGATCGCCGAAGCAGGCGTCTTCGCCGTCAACGTGCTGGCGCGCGGACAAGCCGCGCTCTCCCAGCGCTTCGCGTCGAAGCAGTACGAGGAGCGCCGCTTCGAGGGCCTCGAGGTCGAGACGGCCGAGACGGGCGCACCGCTGATCCCGGGAGCGCTCGCGGCCCTCGACTGCCGGGTGGTCGCTGCCCACGACGCCGGCGACCACGTAATCTACGTGGGTCGGGTGGAGTTCCTGCGCGCCGGTGAGGGTGAGCCGCTGCTGTATTTTGGGGGCGCCTACCGCGTCCTCGGCGGAGGCGGGCGCTAGGCCGCCTCGCGCTCCATCTCGTCCGTGTAGCTGCCCGAGCGCGCCGCGCCGTTGCAGCGCGCGCGGTGGTGGAAGGCGCGCTGCGCCGCGGTCACGTTCTTCGCCTTCCCGCTCCACGCCTTGAGCGGCGGAGCTTGCAGGGCGCGCCCGTAGGAGAAGCTGAGCTCCCAGGGGACGTCGCCGATCTTGTTCATTTCGTTCAGGTGCGCCGTCGCGGCCTCGTCGCTCTGCCCGCCCGACAGGAACACGACGCCCGGCACGGCGGCGGGCACCGTGCGGCGCAGGCAGCGCACGGTCGCCTCGGCGACCTCGCGCACGCCAGCCTGCACCGGGCACTCGCTGCCGGAGAGCACCATGTTGGGCTTGAGCAGGGTCTTCTCCAGAGGCACGCGCTGCTCGAACAGCGCGTCGTACACGCGGTTCAGGGTGTACTCCGTGACTTCGAAGCAGCGCTCGAGCGCGTGCGGGCCGTCCATCAGGACCTCGGGCTCGACGATCGGCACCAGGCCCGCCTCGACGGAGAGCGCTGCGTAGCGGGCGAGGGCGTGGGCGTTGACGCCGACGCAGTAGGAGCTCGGCAACCCGTCGCCGATCGCGATCACCGCGCGCCATTTGGTGAAGCGCGCGCCGAGGTCGTGGTACTCGGCCAGGCGGTCGCGCAGTCCGTCGAGCCCCTCGGTCACCTTCTCGTCCGGTGCGCCGGCCAGGGCCTTGGCCCCCGTGTCCACCTTGATGCCGGGGATGATGCCCTGTTTCTCCAGGAGCGTGGGGAGTGGCGTCCCGTCGGACCCCTGCTGGCGGATGGTCTCGTCGAACAGGATCACGCCGCTGATGAACTCCCCGACGCCCTGGGTGGTGAACAGCAGCTCGCGCCAGTCGCGCCGGTTGGTCTCCGTCGACTCGACGCCGATGCTCTTGAAGCGCTTGGCGATGGTCGGGCTGCTCTCGTCCGCCGCCAGGATGCCCTTGCCCTTCGCCACGATCGCGCGAGCGATGTCTTCGAGATCGGACATTTGCGAGCCTTCCACCCAATGGGTGAAGAGGGTGAGGAGAAATGGTGCGGCAGAGAGGATTCGAACCTCCACGGGGTTGCCCCCGCCAGCCCCTCAAGCTGGTGCGTCTACCAATTCCGCCACTGCCGCAGCTGGCGAAACGCCGGCCAGCATACCGAACGGGCGGACCGCGACAATCGGCCCGCGCGCTAGGGCGCTTCGCCGGCGGGCGCCGCCTGCTCGGTCTCCGGCGTCGCCTCGAACGGGACGGTCTGGATCTCCTCGAAGAGCGCTTCCACGGGCGCCTCTTCCGCGATCGGGTCCGTGAACAGGCGGTCCTCGCTGGAGGTGGTCCCCAGATACCAGAGGGAGAAGCTGGTCAGCATGAAGCCGATCCCGGCAGCGGCGGTGAGCTTGGTCAGGAAGTTCCCGGCGCCCCGGCCCCCGAAGACCGTCGAGCTCGCACCCGACCCGAAGACCGCCCCGATCTCGGCGCCCTTGCCCCGCTGGAGCAGCACGACGGCGACCAGGAAGATGCAGAAGAAGACATGGAGCACGGCGAGAACGGCGCTCATCTCGCCTCCTCCTGTCGCTCGAAGTGGACGATCCGGCCGAAAACCTCGGCCTCGAGGCTTGCCCCGCCTACCAGGGCGCCGTCGATGTCCGACTGCGCCATCAGAGCGTACACGTTCTCCGGCTTGACCGACCCCCCGTACTGGATGCGCATGGCCGAGCCGGCTGCCCCGAACTGCACGACCAGCCGCTCGCGGATGAAGCCGTGCACCTCCTGGGCGAGCTCCGGAGTGGCGGCGCGCCCGGTGCCGATCGCCCAGACGGGCTCGTAGGCGATCACCAGGTCGTCCGCGCGGCCTTCGGCTCGCGCCAGGCTCCCCTCCAACTGGCCGTCCAGCACGTCGAAGGTCCGGCCGCCCTCGCGCTGCTCGAGATTCTCGCCCACGCAGACGATGGGCCGGATGCCGCGGGCCAGCAGGGCCGCGGCCTTGCGCGCCACGAGTTCGTCGGTCTCGCCGTAGAGGCTGCGGCGCTCGCTGTGGCCCACGATGGCGTAGCGGCAGCCCAGCTCGGCGAGCATCTCGGCGGAGACCTCGCCGGTGAACGCGCCCCGCTCTTCCGGGTTGGCGTTCTGGGCCGCGAGCTGGACGGCCGAGCCGGCGAGCGACTGAGCGACGCGGTCGAGGGCCGTGAAGGGTGGGGCGATCACCACCTCGACCGAGTCGGCGTCCTGCACCAGGGGCAGCAGACGCTCCACGAACGCCAAGGCCTCGGCCGCGGTCTTGTGCATCTTCCAGTTGGCGGTGAGGATCGGGCGGCGCACGCTCATCGCTCCAGCGCGACCACGCCGGGCAGTGGCAGGCCTTGGATGTACTCGAGTGCGGCTCCCCCGCCGGTGGAGAGGTGGTCGATCGCGTCGGCCACGCCCAGGCGGTTGATGGCCGCGACGGAATCGCCCCCGCCGACCACGCTGGTGGCGGACGAGCGCGCCAGGCCCGCGGCGACGGCCTCGGTGCCGCTCGCAAACTCCTTGATCTCGAACACGCCCATGGGACCGTTCCAGAACACCGTGCGGGCGCGGGCCGCCTCCCCGGCGTAGCGCTGGGCGGTGTCGGGGCCGATGTCGACGCCGCACCAGCCGTCGGGGATGCGCTCCACCGCGCGCGTCCGCGCCCCCGGCTCCACGCGCTCGGCGACCACGTGGTCGCTGGGGAGCAGCAGGCGGCGGCCCTTCTCGCGCGCCAGCGCGAGCACGCGCTCGGCGTCGGGGATCCGGTCGCGCTCGAGCAGGGAGGCGCCCACCGGCTCGCCGCGCGCCGCCAGGAACGTGTACGCCATGGCGCCGCCGATGGCGAGCACGTCGGCGTGGGGCGCCAGGGCGTCCAGTACGGCGATCTTGTCGGACACCTTCGCGCCGCCGAGGATGACCAGCAGGGGGCGCCGGGGCTCGAGCACGACGCGCAGCTCCTCGAGCTCCGCACACAGCAGGTCGCCGGCCACGCTGCGCGGCAGCTGCGCGGCGATTCCTGCCGTGGAGGCGTGAGCGCGATGGGCGCTGCCGAAGGCGTCGTTGACGTAGGCGTCCGCCAGCGCGGCCAGCGCGCGGGCGAAGTCCGGGTCGTTGCGCTCCTCTCCGGCCTGGAAGCGCAGGTTCTCGAGCAGCACGATCTGGCCGTCGCCGAGTTCCGAGACGGCCGCGGCGGCGCGCTCGCCCACCGAGTCCGGACAGAAGGAGACCCCGCGGCCCAGCAGCTCCGCCAGTCGCTGCGCCACGGGTCGCAGCGAGAACTCCGGGCGCCGCTGGCCCTTCGGCCGTCCGAGGTGGGAGGCCACGATCACCCGCGCGCCCGCGTCGAGCAGGCGGCGCAGGGTCGGGACGGCGGCCCGGATGCGGGTGTCGTCGGCCACCGCGCCGTCGGTCAGGGGGACGTTCAGGTCGGCGCGGACGAAGATCCGCTGCCCCTGCACCCCCCCGGCCAGAAGCTCGTCGAGCCCCGGGATCGCCACGAACCGGTCAGCGCCCCATCAGCAGCGCGAGGTCGACCACCCGCGACGCGTAGCCCCACTCGTTGTCGTACCAGGAGAGGACCTTGGCGAAGGTGTCATCCATCACCTTGGTGCTGGGCGCGTCGAGGATCGAGGAGTGCGGGTTGCCGATGAAGTCGGCCGAGACCAGCGGCTCGTCGCTGTACTGGAGGATGCCCTTGAGCGGGCCGTCGGCCGCGCGCTTCATGGCCGCGTTGATGCCGTTCGCGTCGGTTCCCTTGGCGAGCCGGATGCTCAGGTCGACGACCGAGACGTCCGCGGTCGGGACGCGCATGGCGTAGCCATCCAGCTTCCCCGCCAGCTCCGGCATCACCAGTCCGATGGCCTGGGCGGCGCCCGTGGTCGTCGGGATCATCGACAGCGCCCCGGCCCGGGCGCGGCGCAGGTCCTTGTGGGGAAAGTCCAGGATGACCTGGTCGTTTGTGTACGCGTGAATCGTGGTCATCCAACCGCGCTCGATGCCGAACTCGTCGTGGAGGACCTTGGCCACGGGCCCCAGGCAGTTGGTGGTGCAGGATGCGTTCGAAACGATCTGGTGCTTCGCGGGGTCGTAGGTGTCGTCGTTCACGCCGAGCACGATGGTTGCGTCGGGATCCTTCGCCGGCGCGCTGATGATGACGCGCTGGGCGCCTGCTTCGAGATGCTTCGACGCACCCTTCCGGTCCACGAAGTGGCCGGTCGATTCGATCACGATGCCGGCCCCCACGTCCTTCCAGGGCAGCTTGGCTGGGTCGCGTTCCGCCGTGATCGGGATCTTCACGCCGTCGACGACGATCGCGTCGCCCTCCGCCGCGACCTCCGCCGGGAAGCGGCCGTGGATCGAGTCGTACTTCAGGAGGTGGGCGAGGGTCTTCGCGTCGGTCAGGTCGTTGATCCCGACGAATTCGAGGTCCGTACCCCTGGCCGCGCGGAAGACCAGCCGCCCGATTCGCCCGAAACCGTTGATTCCCAGCCGGATCGCCACCTTCGACCTCCTCCCGAGATGAAACGGCGAGCAAGGTACCGGCCCCGCTGGGGCGTCGCCATCGGCTGCGCGACGCCCTTCCCGGGCTGGCGTAGCACTCCGCCCCGGGGCGCGGCCTGCCGCTAAGCTTCGGGTGGATGGTCTTTGGGGGGGGCCTTGATCGTCGGCACGGGCATCGACGTGGTCGAGATCGCGCGGATCGAACGCGCGCTCGAGCGGCGCGGGGAGCGCTTCGAGCGCCGCGTCTTCGCCGCGGGTGAGATCGCCACCTGTCGGGCGCGGGGGCGCGCGGGCCCCCAGTTCGCCGTGCGCTTCGCGGCGAAGGAGGCGGCACTCAAGGCGATCGGCACCGGCTGGGCCCAGGGGGCCCGCTGGGTCGACGTGGAGACCGTGGCCGGGGGCGGGCCCGGTCGACTGGCGCTCGAGCTGCGCGGCCGGGCGGCGGAGCTGGCGGCGCGCCTGGGTGCCGTCACACCGCATCTCGCCGTGGGCCGCAGCCGCACCCACGCCCTGGCGGTGGTGCTGCTCGAGAGGCGCGGCGCGTGAGGCGGCTGTGGGCGCAGTGGGAGGTGGCGGGCCGCGGGCGCTGGATCGGTGTGGTGGCACTGCTGGCCCTGGCGATCCCGGCCGGCGCGCTGCTCGCCCAGTGGCTTGGCGAGCGAGCGGCCGCCCGGGCCGCCTTCCCGCAGACCGACGGCCGCATCGCGGTGCTCGGCGTGACAGCTTCCGTGGAGATCTTTCGGGACCCGCACGGCGTGCCCCACATCAACGCCGCCAGCGAGAGCGACGCGTTCTTCTCGCTGGGCTTCGTCCACGCCCAGGATCGGCTCGCCCAGATGACCTGGCTGCTGCGCTGCGCCCGGGGGCGCACCGCCGAGCTCGTGGGCGAGGAGGGATTGGCCGTGGACCGACGGGCGCGGACACTGAACCTGCCGGGCGCGGCCGACGCGCAGCTCGAGCGCCTGGACCCGGCCACGCGGGACCTGCTGGTCGCGTACGCGCGCGGGGTGAACGCCCGCATCGAGCGCGTGCGCTCCGGGCGCGCAGCCATGCCGGTGGCGTTGAAGCAGCTCGACGCGCCCCTCGAAGACTGGACGCCCGGTGACACGCTCGCAGTCCTGAAGCTCTATGCGTGGGGCCTGTCGAACACCCTGGACGTGAGCCTCGTCCTCTCGGAGATGATCGAGAAGCTGGGGGGGGTCGCGGCGCGGCGCTTCTTTCCCGGTGGCTCTGGCGGCGAGGTCGTCCCCACGCCCGGGCGGCTGCCGCTCACCGCGGGGACCGGCGCGAGACAGACCGGGGGCGGCGCTGAGCGCGCTCCGGGGCGCGCTGCCTACTCCGACCCTCTGCGCCGGGCGGTGGGCCTGGGCGGACGCAGCGTGGGCAGCAGCGCGTGGGTCGTCGGCGGGTCTCACACCCGCAGCGGCATGCCGCTGGTCGCGGGTGACGCCCACCACGAGCCCACCGCGCCGCCGCTGTTCTACGTCGCCCACCTGAGCGGCGGCGACCTCGACGTGGCGGGGGCCACGCTGCCGGGCGTGCCCGTGTTCTGGACGGGTCACAACCGCAACGTCGCCTGGGTGGCCACCAACGCCCGGGCGGTGACGGCGGACCTCTACGTCGAGACGCTCCACCCGACCGATTCCACCCTCTATCACGACGGTCGTCGTTGGCGCCCGCTGCTCGAGCGGGTCGAGGTGATTCGCGTGCGCGGCTCCGAGGACGAGGAGCTTCTGGTTCGCTCCACCCGCCACGGTCCGCTGATCGGCCCGCTGCTGTCGGAGTCGCGCGAGCCGCTGGCGCTCTCCTGGGTGGGGACCGAGGCGCCCGTCGTGAGCGCCGTCGCCTCCCTGCTGGGCGTGGCGCGGGCCGGCGGGGCGGCGGAGCTGCTCAGTGCGCTCGAGCGCCACGACGAGCCCCCGCTGGCGGTGGTCTACGCCGACCGCGCAGGCGCCGCGGGAATGCAGGTGGCGGGATGGCTGCCGCGCCGCGCGCTCGCCACCGGCCTGGTCCCGGTGCCCGGGCGCGCGCCCTGGTACGACTGGCGCGGCCGGCTGGACTTCGAAGAGCTTCCCAGCGCCCGGATCGAGGGAGGCAAGGGCTGGGCCATCGCGGCGGACAATCGCTTCGGGCGGGAGGACGGGGAGCCCGTCGAGTGGCTGTGGCGCACGGGAGCCCGCGCGAAGCGCATCGACGACCTGATGCGCCAAGCGGTCCAACAGGGCCCACTCGACCTGCGCGGGGCGGCGCGGCTTCAGACCGACGTGGGCACGGAGCGCGCCCCGGAGCTGGTGGCGTTGGCGCTCGACCTCGAGGCCACCGACCCCGGCTCCGAGGTCGAAGCGGACGAGGTGGCGGGCCTGCTGCGCGCGTGGGACGGGCGGGCCACGGCGGGGAGCTCGGGCGCGGCGGCCTACCACGTCTTCGTGGAGGTCCTCACCCAGCACCTGTTGGGCCGGCAGCTGGGCTCCGAGCTGTTGCACCGCTACCTGGCCCTGCCGCAGGTGGATCCCGATCAGGTCGTCCTGGACATGGTGCGCTCGGCAGCGGAGGGCGGAGGCTCCGACGGCTGGACGGACGCCGAGCGGGTGCGCGCGGCCGTCCAGGACAGCCTGCGAGAGGTCTGGCTGCGGCTGTCGTTTCGCCTGGGGCCCAATCGCAGCAAGTGGTACTGGGGTCGCCTGCACCGCGTCCAGTTCGGGCCCTTCGGTCCGACCGGACTCAAGGGCGGGGGCCTGGGACCCATCGGACCCTTCTCCTACGGCGGCAGCGGGAGTACGGTGAACGCAGGCGGGTACGACCCCGGGGGGAGCTTCGACGTGCGGCTGGCCTCGACCTACCGCTTCGCCGCCGAGACCGGCTCTCTTCACCAGTCGCTCATGGCGCTGGCGCCCGGCCAGTCCGAGCATCCCCACCACCCGCACTTCGAGGACGGCCTCGAACGCTGGTTGGAGGGGCGCCCCACTGTGCTCGCGACCAGCCGGCTGTGGGTGGAGGAGTCGAGCCCCGAGCGCCTGGTGCTCGAGCGGGCGCCCGACCCGGCGAGATGACCCGCACGATCCTGTTTGCCGAGGTGCCGTTCTTCTACGCCGCCATCGAGCGCGCGGACGACCCGAGTCTCGCCGGCCGACCGGTGATCGTCGGGGGAGATCCGCGCAAGCGCGGGCTGGTGCAGTCGACCACCCCCGAGGCGCGGGCCGCCGGCGTGACCCTCGACATGCCGATGCTCGAGGCGCTGCAGCTGTGCCCGACGGCCCGCGGTCTGCGGACGAACATGGTGCGCTACCGCGAGGTCTCGCGGCGGTTGTTCGCCTGCCTGCGCCGTGGCTTTGAGCGGCTCGAGCCCTTCGGCTTGGCGGCGGCCTACTTCGACCTGGGCGGCGAGGGCGAGCCAGCGGAGCGGGTCGCGGAGCGCCTGTCCGAGCGAGTGCGCGAGGAGCTCGGCCTGTCCCTGCGGGTCGGCGTCGCCTCGCGGAAGCTGCTGGCGCGCCTGGCCGCCGAGGAGGCCGGCGGGGGCGGGGTGCGCCGCATCGCGGCCGGCGGGGAGGAGGCCTTCTTCCACCCGTTGTCGCTGGCCCGGCTCGAAGGCGTGGGCCAGAAGACCGCGGCGTCGCTGGCGGAGCTCGGAGCCCGCACGATCGGCGACGTGGCGGCGCTCGACGCGGCGCGGCTGGAGGCGGCGCTGGGGGCCCACGGCCTGCGCATCCAGGCCCTCGCGCGGGGGGCCGAGGACGATCCCGTGCGGGGCGTTCGCCATCCCCAGAGCCTCAGCCGCGAGGCGATCGTGCGGGGCGAGTCGATCGACCTCGGCGTGCTCGACGACCACCTCCAGGATCTGGCCCGGCACCTGGAGGCGGAGCTGCGGCGGCAGGGGCTCTCGGCGGGCAGGGTGGTCCTCAAGATTCGCTATGGGGACCAGACCACGACCCGGAGCCAGACACTCGCGGCCGCCATCGGGGCCGCCGGCGAGATCCACGACGTCGCAGCCCACCTTCTGGAGCGCACCCAGGCCGGCTCGCGCCCGGTACGCGGGCTGGGCATCCAGCTGGCCGGCCTCGGCCCGGCTGCGGAGACCTCCCGGCAGCTCGATCTCTTCCGCCCTCGCGGCTGACCCGACCCCGAGAAGCCGACTCAAGCGCCAGCGGCCCCCGGCCGAAGGGGGGGACGCGGTCCTGCGGGACCGCGGAGGTCGGGTTCCGTCGGCATGGGCAAAGAGCGTCGCAAATACTCGCGAATCGCGACCGACCAGGTCGTTTCCTTCGCCCACGTGGACACCCGGGACCTGCTCGGCGTGAGCCGGAACCTCTCGCGGGGCGGCATCCGCTTCGA
>JAZFWH010000075.1:0-33794 GCA_036482635.1 Myxococcota bacterium | reverse complement strand
GTCGAGCTGGCCGTGAAGATCGAGGCCCAGCAGGGCGAGTTCCGGCGCGCGATGTACGGCATTCCGGCGACGACGCAACGCATCCTCGAACGCTGGGAGGAGCGCCGGAAGCGCGGCCTGGTGACGGCGGCCCTGAGCGCGAGCTACCGGGACGGCAGCGGACGCGACTGGAGCCGGCACATCGACGCGAAGCTCCGCAAGCTCGAAGGGGTGATTGCGGAGCGCGGCGTGGTCGCGGCGCGGCGCTCGGCCGCCGGCCGGCGCCGCCTCGCGTCGCTCGACGCCAGCGTTGAGAAGCTGCTATTCGCCGCGGACATCGCGCTGCCGTGGGTCCTCGCGATCTACCGCGAGTTCCAGCTGTTGGCCACGGCTGCGAGCTCCGAGCGCGAGCGAGCGGAGCGGCGGCGGCTCGAACTCGGCGCGTCCTCCGCCCGGGCGAAGCTCGGCCGCGCACAGCGCGCGCTCGCGGCGCTCGACGAATTCAAGCAGCGCTTCGTGACCCACAACCTGCGCCTGGTCGTGAGCTGCGCGCGGCGCTACCGCAACCTGGGCGTGCCGTACCTGGATCTGATCCAGGAGGGCAACCTCGGCCTGATCCGCGCGGTCGAGAAGTTCGACCACCGGCGCGGCTTCAAGTTCTCGACCTACGCCGTCTGGTGGATCGAGCAGGCGATGATCCGCGCCGTGCAGTACCACTCGCGGACGGTGCGGGTGCCCTCGCACCTCTACGACTACCAGCTCCGCTACCGGCGCGCCGAGGAGCTGCTCACGCGGCAGCTACAGCGTGAGCCGACGCGCGCCGAGATCGCCGAGGAGATGGAAATGGCGCCGGCGGCGGTGGACCACCTGGTGACCTCCATGGCGCCGATCCAGTCGACCGAGGCGCTGATTCCGGGTACGGACTCGCGCGCCCTGGAGGACGTGCTGGCCGACGAGCAGTCCCCCGATCCGGTGGAGGGCATCGACCGCGGCGAGCTGGCAGACCAGCTGGGGCGCGCGCTCTGGACGCTCACGCCGCGCGATCGCGAGATCATCGAGCTGCGCTTCGGGCTGGGGGAGGAGGAGCCGATGAACCTCGCCGAGATCGGCAAGCGCATCGGCCTGTCTCGCGAGCGGGTGCGGCAGCTCGCCAACCGGGCGCTCCAGCGTCTGCGCGAGCTGGATGAGACCCAGCAGCTGGCCGGCTCCCTCGACACCCCGGCCGATCCCCCACAGAAGGCCAGCGCGCCGTAGCCTTCCGCCCCAGCCCGCCGCCCGGTCCGGCCGGCCAGGTCAGCCCCCCTTCTTCGAGAGCTCCTGCTCGTGCTTGCGGATGAACTCCCGAATCTCGTCCGCCCTAACCAGGATCTGATCCCACTCCTCCATGTAGAACGTGATCGGGAAGCGGCGGATCCCGTAGAGCGAGACACCCTTCTTCTGGCTTACCTTGAGGTGAATCGATCGCTCCGACCGCGCCTTCAGGGCCTGGTTCTCGGCGCGCAGGCGCTCGAGCTCCTGGCGCATGTTGTCATCCATCTCGATCATGCTCGGTACCCCCCTTTGCGGTGCCCCAGTGCGGGAGCCCGGCGCGGCCCGGGGGTGGCCAGGTCAGGCTCCCCCAAGGGTCGCCGAGGGCGCACCGCCGGGCAAGGCCGGTGGCGGCCCGGCCCGGGCGACGAGGCGGCCTGCGCCCGGTGGTCGTGGCGGGCGTGCCGAGCCCGTGGGGCGGGCTGTGTGCGACGCCCGCCAAAGGCGGGATTGAAGGGCGCCGCTAGCGCGGCGCGCGTTCCAGCGTGGCCACGGCGTGGGGCTGGCCGCGGGCGCGGCCCCGGGGCTGGTCCACGTAGATGGGCGAGGACCAGGCCCGCTCCTGGACGGGTGCCAGACAGTCCCGCTCGGGAGGCGTTCGGTAGTTGCCGTGGCAGGGAGAGGTGCTGACGGCGTTGCCCCGGCTGTCGAACTCCGTGCGCAGGTTGGCGCCGTTGATGGCGGGCGTGGCCTCCTGAAGCACCCGCGCGTAGTAGACGGCGTCGCGGCCCGACGCGGGGTACTCGGGGTCGGCGAAGCGGACGGTGCAGCCGGCCGGATCCGGCGCGCATTCGAACCGCCGCCACGGGTCCTGGATCAGCGTCCCGACCGATTCGCCCGCCTCTGCCTGCGGGTGGATGCGCACGATCTCGATGGCGGCGATCGGGTGGCGCCGGTCGCCCGGGTGGTAGCACTCCCCCAGGCACAGCTCCGTCAGGCGCTCGGGGGGCAGGCCGCGCACGCTCCAGTCGGGGCAACCCGGCTTCTGGACCCAGTCCCCGGCGGCGCGCACCTCGAAGAGCGGCGCCTCCTCCATCTCGACCTCGCTCCCCATGGGAGCCGGACCGCCCGGCGCGTTCAGCAGATCGAGCCAGAGCAGGATGCGCGGACCGCTGGTCCCGTACACCTCGCGGCGCTCGAGCGCCTCCCAGATTGCGCCGCGGTCTCGGCCCGACGCGTGCGCGGCCACGATGCCGCCGGGGTACAGGAAGCTCGAGACGCGCTCGCTGTCGAACAGGCCCCGGAAGCCGCGCGGCTCCTCGGGCACCGCCTGGGCGCGCTGGGGATCTTCCTGACGCCCGACCACGTAGGGGCGCGCGAGGCGCTCGGTCAGCTCCGAGGTGAAGCCCTTGGCGTCCGTCATGACCCGGCGCGCGTACTGCTTGTAGCCGGTGCCCGGTCGCGCCGCGTGGTTGTCCGTGGAGGCGATGAAGCCCCAGCGGAAGCGCCGCGGCCTGCCGTCGCGCTGAAGCTCCTCGAAGTTCGCGACGGCCAGGCTGTACTGGGCCGTTTCGCCGGGGCGCAGCGTCGCGGCCGGCTTGAAACAGTCGCGGCACTGGTCGCAGTCGAGCCAGTCCTCGGCGCGCGCGTCGGGGAAGACGCGGTGCGGCTGGTTGCCGGCCTCGAGCGCCAGCTGCCGCGCCTCCGCCACGCGCGCCTCGCACTCGTCCTCGGGGAGATCGCCGCACCGCTCGCGCATGATCTCGCCGGCGCGCCAGCAGCAGGGGAGGTAGCCGGTCGAAGGCTCGGGGCAGATGCGCTCGCCGTCCTCGCCCGTGGCGAACTCGGCGAAGGGGCGGAACTCCTCGCCGTTGCCGTGGCCCGAGAAGACCTCGATCAGGCGCTCGGAACCCGGATCGTGGTTCGCGCCCCGCAGCGCATTGTCGATCCGCGCGCCCGGGGGCGCGTGGATGCCCCAGGCCAGACCGTGGGGGATGACCAGATGATCCAGGTCCCACTGGGCGAGCTTCTCGAACAGCGCGGCCGGCGTCTCCGCGTTCTCCCGGCAGTCGGGTGGCAGATCCCGGCTGTCGACGCCCGCCCGGCAGTCGGGTGTGTCGACGATCCGTTTGAGCAGCCAGAGCAGGTCCGCGTACGGGCCGAGGCCGAAGGGCCCCAGCTGGCTGAGCGCGCCCACCAGCCACATGGCGCGGGCGCGATCGGTCGTCCCGTCCGGCAGCGATGTGATCGGGCGCGCGGGCAGCGCGTCGTCGCTCAGCCCCGGGAAGATCACGTTGCGGTGGCCAAAGTGGGTCTCCGGCGTCGGCCCGGTCTGTGTCCACTCGTAGCCCACGTACGCCACCAGGTCGGGATCGGCGGGGTCGTTCGCCACGGCGTTGCACTGCCGGATGCTCTCGATCGTCTCGGCCCAGCGCGGGGGGACGAGCCCTTCCGCGTGGTCGTTGATCGAGAAGAAATCGAGCGCGGCGCAGTGGCGAGCGAAGTCGCAGGCGTCGGCGGGCGGTCGCGCGCCCTCGCCGCCCAGCACGGGAAGTGAGTACACGAAGGCGTCGATCGAGAAGGTGGTGTGGACGTGGAGATCGCCGAACAGGATCTGCTTGGAAGCCTCGCTGCGGAGCGCCTGTCCCACCGGCTCTTCGCCGCCGGGGGCGCTTCGCAGAGCCCGCGCGCGCAGCGCGATTCGGGCGGCCGCGCGCGCCCCGTCGGCGGCGGCGACTCTCGCGGGCGGCCGCGCGGCGCCGGCGATCGTACCGGTCGAGCGGTCGGGCTCGTAAAGGACGGCGGCGAGCACCGCGGCCGCGACGAGTACCACGAGGAGCACCGCGATCCGACCGAGCATGGGCCGGAGCCTAGTGCATGGGATGCACTTCTCTAAGGGGCGCTCGCGCCGGCGCGGAAGCGGATCGGCAGGCCGCCTTCGCCGGCCAACCGCGCGGCGCACTCGCGCGCCCGGTCCTCGAAGGCGCGTCTGACCTGGGCGCGCGAGCCCGTCTGGGTCTGCGGCGGTTCGAGCAGGACGCGTCGCAGGTGGCGCCTCTCGTCGACGAACGTGAACGCGACCTCCAGCGCGCCGAGCGGCGCGTCCGCCTCCGCGTCCAGCTCGAGTGAAGCCTCCGCGTCGCGGATGCGTTCGCGCTGCGCCCGGACCCAGTCGAGCAGATCCGCTTCCGCCACGGCGCTGGCCTCCCAGAAGCGCCGCGTCGAAAAGGGGACCTCGCGCAGCCGATCGATCACGAACTGGCGGCCCAGGAAGGCGAACAGCGTCCCGCCGCGGGGCCCGGAGCCGCAGTCCAGGAACGCGCGGTAGACGGCCTTGAAGCCGTCGTTGGGCGGGATCGGCGTCAGGCGCGCCGCGTCGAAGAGCTGCGCCTGAAGCTGTTCTTCCGTCCAGCCGTCGGCCGACACCCCCTCGACCCGTTGCGCGAGCACGCGCAAGAAGCCGCGCTGAAGGTCGCTCAACTCCCGGGCGCTGGCGGGCAACCGCTCCTGGACCGAGGCCCGGTCCTCCTCGTCTCCGAAGTTCTGCACCCATTGCCGCGCACAGGCGAGCCTGCACTCGAGGTCGCGCCGCTCGTGGTCCGTGAGCGGGCTGCCCTTGCGCTTCTCCATCTCGGTGGCGACGTCGAGATGGGGCAGCTTGAGCAGGGTGAGGATGATCTGGAAGCTGGCGGTGTAGTAGTGGCCCTGCGCGAGTTCCGGCTCGATCAACGACAGCTGGTACGCGCGCTTCTCCGCTTCGCGCACCGTCGGCTCGCCGTGGGCGCGCTGGTGGTAGCGGTCGAACTCGTTGTAGAGCTTCACGATCTGATCCCGCTCGGCGGCGAACTCGACCGGTCGATTCGGCGCCGTGCGGATCATCAGGAAGCGCAGGATCTCCGGGGGCAGCACGTCGGCGACGTTTCGCGCGGTGGCTCCGACTCCGCGGGAGGAACTCATCTTCGCGCCCCCGAACAGGAAGAACTCGTAGGGGACGTTGAGCGGCGGAGGACCGCCGAAGATCTCCCGCAGGCAACGCGCCGCCACGTCCCGCGAGCCGCCCCGTGTGGTGTGGTCCTTGCCCGCCCCCTCGATCGTCACCCCGAAGACGCGCCATTTGGCGACCCACTCGAGCTTCCAGGGGAGCTTCCCGCGTCCGTCGAAGGGGCTCGTGCGAGCCGTGAAATCGCAGCTGCTGCCGTCGCCCGTCTTCGCGCGGCAGGTGTAGGTCACCTGGCCGTCTGCGTAGGCCGTGACCGTCGTGCTGTCGATGCGCCCGCAGCGCTCGCAGATGGCGTGGAAGGGGTACCAGTCCTCGGGCCGCCTCGAACCGCTCACCTCCAGGTAGGCCTTCCGGACCGCGTCGGCGTTGCGCAGGATGACGTCGATCGATTCGTTGAAGCGGCCCGAGCGGTAGACGTCGCGCATGCGATAGCGCTCGGCGCGCACGCCCAGCTCGTCGAAGATCTCGAAGAACTCACCGATGAAGTGTTCCGCGACGTCGCTGGCCTCGCTTCCGGGCGGAGCGGGGACGTTGCACAGCGGCGCACCGAGCCACTCCCGGTAGAACGCTTCGTGGCCCAGCGGCAGCTCGTCGAGGGGATCGTAGTCGTCGACGCCGAAGAGGTAGCGGGCGGGCAGTCCGCGATCGCGAAGGGCGCGATAGATGGCGTCGTGGATCAGCACGCCGCGCAGCGCGCCGACGTGCACGCGCCCGGACGGGGTCTTGGAATCGTTGATGATCTGCGCACCTTCCACCTTCTGCGCGAGCTTGTCGGCCCAGTGCACTGTGGTCCCCGACGCTTTTCGAAGCGTGTTAGGCTGGCGGGCAGAGCTTAGCCAACGGGGAATCTCATGCGCTTCTCTTACGCCGAATCCATGTGCGATCCGGGGCACTACGCACCGCTGGCGATCGAGGCCGAGCGGAGCGGATGGACGTCCTTCGTCGTGCCGGACAGCGTCTGTTACCCGGAGGTCTCCGACAGCGTGTACCCGTACACACCCGACGGCAGCCGAGAGTTCCTCGAAGACAAGCCCTTCATCGAGCCCTTCTCACTGATACCGGCGCTGGGGGCCGTCACCGAGCGCCTGCGCTTTGCGACCTTCGTGGTGAAGCTCCCCATCCGCCAGCCGGTGCTGGTCGCCAAGTCGGTGGCCTCGGTGGCGGTGCTCACCGGCAATCGCTTCGCCTTCGGCGTCGGACTCAGCCCATGGCCGGAGGACTACCGGGTCTGCGGCCAGGAGTGGAAGGGCCGCGGCCGGCGCATGGACGAGATGATCGAGATCGTGCGCGGCCTGACCGCACCGCGCCACGCTGCGGGCGGAGCCGGCCGGCGCTCCGGCGGCTTCTACGAGTTCCACGGCGATTGCTACGACCTGGAGAGCATCAAGATCTGCCCCGTCCCCACCCAGCCGATCCCCATCCTGATCGGGGGTCACACCGAGCCCGCCCTGCGCCGCGCCGCGCGCAGCGGCGACGGGTGGATGCACGCCGGGGGCGACCCGGAGACGCTCGGCGCGCTGCTCGGCCGACTGCGGGAGCTGCGCCGGGAGTGCGGCCGCGAAGGCGAGCCCTTCGAGATCCACGTGATCTCACTGGACGCCTACACCGTCGACGGGGTCCGCCGGCTCGAGGACCTGGGCGTGACCGACGTGATCGTCGGCTTCCGCAACGCCTACGAGAAGGATACGCAGACCCTGGAGCAGAAGATCGCGGCGCTGCAGAGCTACGCGGAGAACGTGATCGCCAAGCTCTCGTGAGGGTGGCCCGGCGACGCCGCGCCGCCCCCGCTCGGCGGCGAGTTCTGCTGGCGACTGCGTTGGCGCTGGCGGCCGGCGGGCCCGCCCCCGCCGGGGAGCGGCTCTACGTGAGCGAGGGCAACCGCCTGCTCCGGCTCGACCTCGAAAGCTCCTCGGCTGCGCCCGGGGTCCTCATCGAGCGCGCCAGCCAGGGCGCAGCGGGAGGCGCGGCGCCCGGGCAGCGCGGCCGCGACGTGAACGGCATGGTCTGCCCCCTGCCGGATGGAAGCGGGCGCTTCGTGATCGGCGAGGACACGGGCCAGCCGGACACAGCGCCCGGCTGGGGGGTCTTCTCCGGGCGGGGCGAGCAGGTGGGCAAGCTCACCGCGACGTATTTCGCCGAGCTGGGCGACCCCTACGGCTGTGCCTTCAGCGCCGACGGACGGCTCTTCACCACCGAGGTCGGAAACGCCGGCTTCGGCGCCGCCGCGGGCCAGCTCTTGCTGTGGTTCCCCCCGTACGACCGCTTCCCGGGTACGCCGGGAGCCTATCCGGGCACCGGCGCGGCAAGCGCTCGCTTCTGCAAGATCGCCAGCGACATCGGCACGGCCTCGGGCATCGCGATCGACGAGCGGGGTCGGGTCTACGTGGCGTCGGCGAGCCGCCTGGTGGTGCTCCGCTTTTCGCCTCCCTTCCCCCGTTCGCCGGACGCGGACGGCGGCTGCGGCGCGGTCGACGCGCTGGGCTCGCCCCTGGCCGAAGGCGTGAAGCGGGAGGTCTTCGCGCGCGGTCCCTACACGTACGCGGGCCTGGCTTTCGCGAAGAACGGAAACCTCTACGCCGCCAGCGTCTTCACCGGCCAGATCCTGGAGTACGACCCGAGTGGGCGCCTGGTGCGCAAGATCCTGGACCCTCCTGGCTGGCTGCCTCCCTTCGCGACGGGCAATCCGATGGGCATCGCAGTGGATGCCGGGGGCAGCCTTTACTACGCGGACCTGGACCTGGTGTGGGACTTCCCGCGCATCGGCCCGGGCCCCGACGGGAAGGTGCGCCGCATCCGCTTCGACGCGCGGGGTCGGCCGGGTCCCCCCGAGATACTGCTCGACGGTCTGGCCTTTCCCGACGCGGTGACGGTCCTGCCCGGCGCGGTCCGGCGCTAGGCGGGCTCAGTCGAGGTCGGCGAGCACCGGGGCGTGGTCCGAAGGCGTGAGCCCCTGCTTCTTCTTGCGGTACTCGCGGTCGATTTCGACGGAGCGCACACGCGCCTCGACGCTGCGCGTGGCCAGCAGGAAGTCGATGCGCAAGCCCTGCTTGCGGTGGAACGCGCCGCCCCGGTAGTCCCACCACGAGAAGGCCTGGGTGTCGGGAAAGCGCGCGCGGAACAGGTCGACCAGCCCCCAATCGAGCAGGCGTTGGAAGCGCGCCCGCTCGTGCTCTGTGTGGAAGATCGAGCCCCGCAGCTGCGGCTCGTTCCAGCTGTCGAGCGGGGCCGGGCAGACGTTGAAGTCGCCGCACAACACGCCGCGCGCCTCGGGAGGGTGACACGCGGCCAGGTGCGCCGCGAGGGCATCGAGCCAGGCGAGCTTGCGCGCGAAGTCTTCGTGGTCCAGCGACTTCCCGTTCGGCACGTACGCGGTGGTGAACGTCAGGTCGCCCAGCCGGGCGGTGAGCAGGCGGGCGCCGAGCTCCTCCTGGCCCGGGAGTCCGCGCTGGACCAGCTCGGCGGGCTCGCGGCTGGCGATGGCCACGCCGTTCCAGGCCTTCTGGCCGTGGGTCACCACCCGGTAGCCCGCGGCTTCGAACTCGGCGTGCGGGAACTGCTCGTCGCTGAGCTTGATCTCCTGAAGGCCCACCAGGTCGGGACGGCGCTCGCGCAGCCAGTGCAGCACGAACTCGAGCCGCGCCCGCAGTCCGTTCACGTTCCAAGTGGCGACGCGCACGCGGAGAGCGTATCCGTGCCGAGCGAGCGGGGCGAGCGCCGCTGCGCGATCAGGCGAGTCGCCCGCGGACCTCTTCGCCGTATTCGGGGAAGTAGTGCTCGATCAGCGACAACTCGAAGCGGCCCAGGATCGACTCCTTGGGCTCGCGCTCCAGCAGGAAGCGGAAGGATTCCTCCAGCAGCGCTTCGGGGGAGGCGTCGCCTCCGTAACGCTGCCGCTCCTTCTCACTGACCGTGACGCGGTGGACCGTCCGCCCGCCTCCCTCGGAGACGCTGACCTCGAACTCGCCCTCGCCGAGCCGCTGCACCCGGATCTCCGCCATGGACCCATCCCCTCGCCGCGCGCCCGCAGCGCAGCCATACCGCGCGTCCGTCCCGCGCCTCAGCGCCGCAGGGCGTCGAAGCGGGTGTCCGTCAGCGACTCCGAGACGTCCCAGAGCTTCGCGGCGGCCACCGGGTCGCGCGCGCGCGGGCTGGAGCGCGCCAGCGTCGGGTGGCCTGCCTGAGCGAACCATCCGTCCGGGCCGATGTAGTCGCCGCCCCGCAGCTGGGGTGCGGCCGCCGCATACAGGGTGGGGAGTGCCCCCATCGCAGCGCTCTGGGACAGCAGGCGGTTCGAGAGCTCCCAGAAGCGTTCCTGCGACGACGACCCCACCATGCGCGCGCCGGCGCCCTGCAGGTTGGTCGCGGCGTAGCCCGGGTGGCAGGCCGCGGCGAGCACGCCGCTGCCCGCCGCGTCGAGCCGGCTCTGCAGCTCGTAGGTGAAGAGCAGGTTCGCGAGCTTGCTCTGGCCGTAGGCCCGCCACTTGCTGTAGCCGCGTTCCCAGTGGAGGTCGTCGAAGCGCATCTTTCCGAAATAGTGCGCGTTGCTCGAGACGTTGACCACGCGGGAGCCCGGGGTGTCGAGCAGGCGCGGCAGGAGCAGTGCCGTGAGCGCGAAGTGGCCCAGGTGGTTCGTACCCAGCTGCATCTCGAAGCCGTCGGCCGTCTTCCGATAGGGGATCGCCATCACCCCCGCGTTGTTGCACAGCACGTGGAGCTGGCGCTGTGTTTCCAGGAAGGACTCGGCGAACGCCCGGATCGAGGCCAGGCTCGCCAGGTCGAGCTGCATCGCCTCGACCGCGGCGCCCGGCGCCTCGGCCTCGATCTCCGCGATCGCCGCCTTGGCCTTGCTCAGGTCGCGGCAGGCGAGCACCAGCTCGGCGCCCCTGGGCGCCAGCGCCCGCGCGGCCTCGAAGCCGAGGCCGCTGTTGCCGCCGGTGATGATGACGGTCCGGCCCGAGAGATCGGGCAGCTGGTCGGCCGTCCAACGCGCGGTTCTGGACATCGTCGAGTCCTCCGGCGCCAGTATACGCGAGGCGTTCGCTTCCAGTGCGCGCGCGGAACGCCGTCGCACGGTGTCTCGGAGGCTGCCTTTCCCTCCGGCGAGACTGTATGCTTCGAGTCGCTCGCCTTCGCCCGGGCGGGTCGGGGGTCGATTCATGGACGTCGGAATCCTGCTCATCTTCCAGAACTACATGGGTCGCGGCCGCGACCAGGACATGGTGCAGGGCGAGATGCGCATCGCGGAGCTGGCCGAGCCCCTCGGTTTCGACAAGCTCTGGTGCGTCGAGCATCACTTCACCGACTACGCCACCTGCCCGGACAACCTGCAGTTCCTGAGCTGGCTGGCCTCCCGAACCGAGCGGATCAAGCTCGCCACGGGGGCCGTGATCGTGCCGTGGAACGATCCCTTGCGCGTGGCCGAGAAGATCGCTCTCCTCGACCACCTCTCGGGCGGTCGGGCGGTCCTGGGGCTGGGTCGCGGTCTGGCGCGCGTGGAGTACCGCGGCTTCGGCATCGACATGGGCGAATCGCGCCAGCGCTTCGACGAGGCGTCGCGCATGATCATCGAGGCGCTCGACAAGGGGTTCATCGAGGGCGACGGCCCGTTCTACCCGCAGGCGCGCACGGAGGTCCGCCCCCGCCCGCTGGCGGGCTTCCGGGATCGCTTCTACTGCGTCGGGATGTCGCCGGACTCGGTCGAGCAGGCGGCGCAGCTGGGGGCGCGGCTGATGATCTTCTCGCAGCAGACCTGGGAGAGCTTCGCAGAGGGTGCCCACGCCGAGTTCAAGAAGAGCTATCCCGAGCACCACGGCGGCGAGGCGCCGCCGCCGCTCACCGGCGACCTGATGTTCTGCCACGCCGACGCCGGCCGGGCCGAGGCTCTGGCGATGCAATACATGCCCAACTACTTCCTCACGATCATCGACCACTACGAGATCATGGGCGATCACTTCAAGTCGGCGAAGGGTTACGAGCACTACGCCAGCGCGTCCGACCTCTTCAAACAGGTGGGTCTCGAGAACGCGGCGAAAGGCTACTGCGCGGTGCAGACCTGGGGCACTCCCGAGATGATCCTCGAGAACCTGAGGCGCCGACGCGAGCTGCTGGACGAATTCGAGCTCAACCTGGTCGTGAACTTCGGGGGCATGCCCCTCGAGGAGGCCGAGAAGAGCCTGCGCCTGTTCGCGAAGGAGGTCCTCCCCGAGCTGCACTCCTGGTAGGCGGAGCCGCGGGGGGAGCCATGACCGACCGGGTGAGCCAGTGGGCGACCGGCAACGTCGGCGGGCGCGCGTCGCGCGCCGGTCCGCTCGAGTAATTCACGGTGGCGATCGACCGACGCGGCTTTCTCAAGGCGAGCGCGGCCGCCGGGCTCTCGCTTCCCTGGATCGCGGCCTGCCGCAGCTCGGCCTGGCGGGGTGGCCCGGAGGCCGGCGGGCCCTTCCGGCACGGGGTGGCGAGCGGCGATCCGCTCGACGACCGCGTGATCCTGTGGACGCGGGTGACGCCGGAAGGTGACGAGGACGTAGAGGTCGAGTGGCGCCTGGCGCGCGATCCGGCCCTGCGCGACGAGGTGGCCCGCGGCAGCCTGATGGCGCACGCCTCCCGCGACCACACCGTCAAGGTGGACGCGCTGGGCCTCGAGCCGGGGACGACCTACTACTACTGGTTCCGCGCCCTGGGCCACGCTTCGCCCACGGGGCGCGTGCGCACCGCGCCGGTCGGCGCCACCGACCGGCTGCGCATCGCCTTCTGCTCGTGCTCCAACATCGCCTTCGGCCACTTCAATGCCTACGGGCTGATCGCCCGCCGCGCCGATCTGGATGCCGTGGTGCACCTCGGGGACTACCTCTACGAGTACAAGAACGGCGAGTACGGGGACGGCACGGAGCTCGGCCGCGCGCCGCAGCCCGACCGCGAGCTCGTTACGCTGAACGACTACCGCACGCGTCACGCGCAGTACAAGCGCGACCCGGACCTTCAAGAGCTGCACCGCCAGCACCCCTTCATCGGGGTCTGGGACGATCACGAGAGTGCCAACGACGCGTGGCTCGATGGCGCGGAGAACCACCACCCGCAAGCCGGCGAGGGCGATTGGCCCACGCGCAAGGCGAGCGCCGTGCGCGCCTATCAGGAGTGGATGCCGATCCGCGAGGTGCACGCCGACCGGCGCGGTCGGATCTACCGGAGCTTTCGCTTCGGCGATCTGGCGGACCTGATCATGCTGGACACGCGGCTCCACGGCCGCGACCGGCAGGTGGCCAATACGCAGGACGTCAAGAGCATCGCGGATCCGCGACGTTCGATCCTCGGCCGCGAGCAGGAAGCCTGGCTGCTGGCGGAGCTGACGGAGTCCAGCCGCAGCGACGTGGCCTGGCGCGTGATCGGCCAGCAGGTGATGTTCGCCCAGCTGGTCTCGAAGGAGGGTTTCATCTGGAACCCGGATCAGTGGGACGGCTATCCGAACAGCCGAGAGCGGGTGCTCGAGCACCTCGCCAGCCAGCGGATCGACAACGCCATCGTGCTCACCGGCGACATCCACAGCTCATGGGCCAACGACATCAGTCCCGATCCGTTCACCCCCGCGTCCTACGACCCCCGCGATGGGCGCGGCTCGCTGGCCGTCGAGCTGATCACACCCGGGGTGACTTCGCCGGGCATCGCCAGTCCCGAGCGCGCCAGCGCACGGCGCCGCGAGATCCTGGAGAGACATCCGCACGTGCGCTGGGTGGACCTCCACCGGCGGGGCTACGGGCTGCTGGACATCGACCGCGAGCGCGCCCAGGGGGAGTGGTGGTTCGTCGACACGGTCTCGCAGCGCTGGCTGGGTGAGAGCTTCGCGGCCGGCTTTCGCACCGCGAGCGGGCGCAACCACCTGGAGCGCGTCTCCGGTCCGAGCCCGCCCCGCGAGACGGCGCCGGCGCTGGCGCCCTAGCCCGCTGAACCTCCGCTCGGCTGCGCCTCGCTGCGCGGAGGCCGACTCTCGAGTCGGCCTCCTAGCTCGCGCCGAGCGGCTATCCTGGCGGGCAGGGGGAGCGCAGCATGACGATGCTCTCGCACAAGCAGCGCATGGCTTCGCCGGAGCGCGCCCTGCCCGGGCGGGCGGAGCGCATGGCCATCGATCCTCGGCACTTCACGCTCGGCACCTCGATGGAGCCGCCGTACCCGGAAGGCGCCGAGCTGGCGCTGTTCGGCATGGGCTGTTTCTGGGGCGCGGAGCGGAAGTTCTGGGAGGCGAAGGGGGTTCACACCACGGCGGTCGGGTACGCGGGTGGCTACACGCCGAACCCGACCTACGAGGAGGTTTGCTCGGGTCGCACGGGCCACAATGAGGTGGTGTGGGTCGTGTTCGATCCGAAGCAGACGAGCTACCGGGACCTGCTGGCGATCTTTTGGGAGAACCACGACCCCACCCAGGGGATGCGCCAGGGCAACGACGTGGGTACCCAGTACCGCTCCGGGGTCTACACCCACTCCGACGTCCAGCGCGAGGCGGCGCTCGCCTCGCTCGAGCTCTACCAGAAGGTGCTCAGCGAGTCGGGCCACGGAGCCGTCACCACCGAGGTCCTGTCGGCCCCGGAGTTCTACTTCGCCGAGGACTACCACCAGCAGTACCTCGCCAAGACCCCCGGCGGCTACTGCGGCATGGGTGGGACGGGCGCCACCTTCCCGGTCGGCAGCGGTTCTTTCGGGCGCTAGGTCGAACCCGGTCCGCGCATCGCAGCCGACCCGTGAAACCGCTGCGCGTCCAGTTCATCCACGGTCTCGAGGGAAGCCCCCAGGGTGCCAAGGCCAGGCTGTTCGCGGAGCACTTCGAGGCGCTGACACCCGCCATGGACACGGGTGACTTCGCGGCCTGCGTCGAGCTGCACGCGCGGACCCTGATGGACTTCCAACCGGACGTGCTGGTGGGCTCGTCGTTCGGCGCCGCGGTGGCGGTCGATCTGCTGCGGCGAGACGCCTGGCAGGGCCCGACCCTGCTGCTGGCCCAGGCGGTGCTCGCCTTCGACCCGCAGGTGGAGCTGCCGCGCGGCATCCGCATCTGGCTCGCGCACGGCCTGCGCGACGAAGTGATCGATCCGGAGGCCAGCCGTCGCCTCGCGCGCACGGGCACGCCCGAGCTGGTGCGGCTCATCGAGGTCGACGACGACCACTCACTGCACGGTATGGTGTCGAGCGGAGAGCTGGTCGCGCTGGTCCACGAGCTGTGCGCCGCGGGGCCACCTGGGCCGCACCGGCCCTGAGTTTCACTCGAGCGCGAAGGCCACCAGCGCGTCGCCCAGGTTGCCGATCCCCGCGCGTCCGTAACCGCCGGCGGCGATCACCACGAACTGCCGGCCGCCCTGGCGCAGCCGGTAGGTCATCGGCGTGGCCTGGGCGGTGGCGGGCAGGCGCGCCTTCCAGAGCGTCTCACCCGTGCTCAGATCGAAGGCCCGCAGGTAGCGGTCGAAGGCGGCGGCGATGAAGACGAGCCCTCCCGAAGTCACCAGCGGACCGCCGAGGTTGGGGACCCCGAGCTCGAAGGGGAGGGGGATGGGCGAGATGTCGCGGATCGAGCCGAGCGGGACCTGCCAGCGGATCTCGCCCGCGGCGAGGTCCACCGCGGCGAGCGTGCCCCAGGGCGGGGGGTTGCAGGGCAGCCCCAGCGGCGACATCAGCGTCTCGCGCCGCATTCCGTAGGGCAGGCCCCGCTGGGGAGAGACCTCGGACCCCGGATGCTCGGCGCGCTGCCGCTCGTAGTCCTCCGCGGGGAACAACCACACGGCCCACGGGAAATCCTGGGCGTTGGCGATCAGGATCTGGTGCACCGGGTCCACGGCGACGCCGCCCCAGTTCACGCCGCCGGCGTTGCCGGGATACATCAGCGTGCCCTCGGGAGAGGGCGGCGTGTAGATGCCCTCCCAGCGCAGCGCCTCGAGCTTGCGGCGACACGCGCCGCGGTCCCACGGCGTCAGGCCCCAGGCCTGCTCGGGCCGCAGGTCGGTGGGGACGAGCGGGGGGGGCTTGAGCGGGAAGGGTTGCGTGGGCGAGAGCTGCTCGCCCTGGACGCCGGTCTGGGGCACCGGCCGCTCGACGACCTCGAAGACGGGCTCGCCCGTCTCCCGGTTCAACACGAACAGGAAGCCCATCTTGGTGGCCTGGACCACGGCGGGCAGGGTTTCGCCGTCGCGCTCGAGGTCGAGCAGGGTGGGCTGCGCCGGCACGTCGAAGTCCCACAGGTCGCGGTGCACCGTCTGGAAGCGCCAGACCACCTCACCCGTCGAGGCGCGCAACGCGACGATCGAGCTGCCGTAGTAATCGAGCTGCGAACTCCCGCGGAAGTAATCGGGCGAGGGATTGCCGGTGGGCACGAACAGCAGGTCGCGCGCAGCGTCCACGGCCATCGGGGCCCAGACGTTGGGCGTGCCCAGCGCGTAGCCGCTCTGCGCGGTGTTCTCTGCGCTGGCCTCGAAGCCGGGAGGTGCCAGGTCCCAGCTCCAGCGCAGCGCGCCGCTGCGCGCGTCGAAGGCGCGGACCACGCCGCTGGGTGGGTGGATGCGCGCGTTGTCGGAGATCGCCGAGCCCACGACGACCAGGTCGCCGACGATCGCCGGCGGCGAGGTCACCTGGTACTCGCCGCGCCACGCGAGGTCGCCCACGTCCGTCAGGAGGGTCACCTGCCCACCCTCGCCGAAGTCGGCACACGTCGCTCCGCTGGCCGCGTCGAGGGCGATCAGCCGCGCGTCGTTGGTGGCCGTGAAGATGCGCCGGCGGCACGGCTGCGCCGCCTCGCGCTCCGGGTCGAGCCAGGTCGACACACCGCGGCAGGTGAGCTGGTTCGCCCAGTTCACCGAGAGGTCGAGGCCGGGATCGTAGGTCCAGCGCTCCTCGCCGGTCTCCGGGTCGAGGGCAATCACGCGGTTGAAGGGCGTGCAGAAGTAGAGCGCGCCGTCGACCACGATGGGCGTCGCCTCGAAGGCGCTCGTCGCGGGGATCGCTCCCTTTCCGTCGGAGACGTCGCCGGTGTGGTAGGTCCAGGCGACCGCCAGGCGCCCGACGTTGTCGCGGTCGATGTCGGCCAGATCGGCGAAGCGCTGGCCGCCCGCGTCGCCGCCGTAGGAGTGCCACGCGCGCGGCGGCGCATCCGGTGCGGGGACCGCGAGCGAATCCGGCGCCTCACAGCCTGTGCCCAGCGCGACGAGCAACGCCGCCGCGGCCCAGACCCGGTCGAATCGAAGCAGTTCGCGGTGCACGTTCTGCACCCAGTATGCCGTTTCCTCTCGCCAGCGCAGTGCAGTAAGCTCGCGGCAGCGTCGCCGATCGGCTTCATGCGGCGGCACCCGATCGGTGCGGACCGCGCACACCCTGCACTGGCACGTTCCTTGCTCTAGCTATGCCCTTGGATTGGTTTGGTCGGGCCGGTTCGGCCGCGCAGGAGACCCAACGCATGCAAGAGTTCGAACGACACAGCACGACGAGTCGTGGGAGATCCTCTACACGGCGACCGCTGGCCCGGGGGCGGTGGGGCGTCCCGCTGCTCGCGCTGGTTGCGGGCCTCGTCTCGCTCGGCTGCGAGACCGTGGTGCAGGCCCCGATCGGCGCTCAGACGGCCGCCCCCGGCGGCCGCCACAGCGACTGCGAGCGAGCGTCTGAGGACTACTGCCAGCTCGTCGTCGGAGCGAAGGGGAAGAAGCTCAGGAGCTGCGTCGCGGAGTACACGTTCGAGTGCGTGTCCGGCCCTCGTTAGCGGCCGCGCGCTCGCTCAGCGGAGCTTCTCCCGGATCAGTTGGTGGTGCGCTCCCGCGGCTCGTAGTGGCCCTCACGGGGTCCCTCGAACCACTCTTTCACCAGAGGGTGGCGGCAGGGAGCGCCGGACTCGTCCACCAGCAGATTCTGCTCGGAGACGTAGGCCTCGTAGGTGGCCTGCTCGTTCTCGGCCAGGACGTGGTAGTAGGGCTGATCCTTCTTCGGCCGTATCTCTGTCGGGATGGCCGCGTACCACTCCTCGGTGTTGCTGAACACCGCATCCACGTCGTAGACGACGCCCCGAAACGGAAAGAACCGGTGACGGACGATGGCACCGATGGCGAACTTGGCGGTTCTATCCAGCGACACGCGCTCCGCTCGCGGGTTCGAGCGCCGCTTCTCGGTTCCGCGGCGCGTCCTTCCCCGCCCGACTCAGACGGGTAGCACAGGTTCCGCGGCGCCCCGGCACTCAGCGCTCTTCGATCCGCAGCTCGAACTTCGCCGGGAACCCGAAGACCCAGGTAAAGACCTTGACGGCGGCCTTGGCGGCGCGCCCGACGTCGCCGGCGAAGATCGCCACGAAGTCGATCGGCTCGGGCGCCGCCTCGCCAACGGCGGGCAGCTCCTCGGCGTGCCCGGCCAGCTCGTCGAACATCAGCTTGGCGCGCTGCCACTCGTCGCCGCTGAGCGAGGCGCCGGCGACGTCCATCCGCACCGAGCCGTCGGCCTCCGCCGAGAACCGCATGGACTTTCCGGTGCGCGGCTCCGAAATCTCCAGCGCTGCGCCCCCCCGATCGCTCTCCGCAAGCCGCGCCAGCGCCTCGCGGATCTCGTTCTCGGACTCGTCGCTGATCGAGAGCGACCGCCCACTCGACCCTCCCCTTCCGAGGACCCGCAATAGCTGCTCGCGCGAGACGTGGAGCGACGGTCCCTGCGGATTGAGCACGATCCCCTCCAGCCGCTCGTCGGCGATCCAATTGAGCAACGTGGCGGGGTCGATGGCGAGGGCGACGGCCGCCGGGGCCCGCGCGGCCACGGACTCGAGATCGGAGAAGACGCAGAGTGTGGCCGTCCCCTGAGGTCCCGGAGACGTGACGAAACGGATCGGCAGTTCCCCGTCGAGCGCCGCCGGGTCACGCCCGACGTCCCGTGGAAGATCGCGGATCGCGACGAGCAGCGGCCCGGCGGCGAGATGGCGGTGCACGGCCGCCCGGTTCTCCGCCCCGGGAGTCTCGTCGAGCCGCGCGATGGCCTTGCGCAGCGGCTGGTTCTGCATGGGGTCGCGGTCGCTGGCGAACGGCTTGAGGGACACGCGGCGACGCCTCTCGGTGGATTCGACTGCTCATCGGCAGAACCCCAGCGCGGCGTGTGATCTTCGGCACGCGGGTCGCGTGCAGCGAAGCGGCAACGCGAGCATGCAAGCCGCCCGATCCCCGATAGAATCTGCCGGGGTCCACACGGCACGTCCCAGAGCCTTGAAGAGCTCGCCCGCCGCGGGGATAATACGTTGGGATTTCACCTCATTTCCCCCAGATCAGGAGTTCACCCATGCGCTCGCTTACATTCGACCTGAGGTTTCGTCTGGGTCGCACCCTCGCCTTGGCGGCGCTGCTCGGCCTGGCCGTGCCGGGGCTGCTGGTGCCCCGCGCTGCCCAGGCGGAGCCGGAGCAGACTTCGGCGCGCAAGTTCCAGCGCGGCCTGGCGGGCCTGACGCTCGCTGCGCTCGAGGTCCCGGGCAACATTGCACAGGAGGGCCAGACCAACGGCGCGCTCCTCGGCCTCACCGTGGGTCTGGGCGTCGGCTTGGGGAAGGCCCTGGTTCGCACCCTGGTGGGCGCCTACGAGCTGCTCTCGGCGCCCTTCCCGGCGCCGGCCGGCTTCGAGCCCATGCTCCAGCCCGAGTTTCCCTGGGAGTACTTCGACTCCGAGCCCGGGCGCCCGTACGGCTTCGAGGCGACCTACCTGGCCAAGGAGGAGGGTGCCCTGAAGCGCATTCCCGGCGCCCAGGTCGAGCGTCGGCGGGGCGCCCTCACCGTTCGCTTCCCCGGCGATCTGCTCTTCGAGTCCGAATCGGCGGAGCTCTCTTCGGAGGCGGAGGAGAGCCTGAAGCAGCTGGCCGAGGTATTGCGCCGCCTCCCGGAGTCACCCGTCTTCATCAAGGGCTTCGCCGACGCGACGGGTGCCGAAAGCTACAACCTGGATCTCTCCCGCCGCCGGGCCGCGGCGGTGCGGAGCGCCCTGATCGCCGGCGGAGTCCCCTCTGCGCGCATCGACAGCGAGGGCTACGGGCCGGCCCTGCCGCTGGCGAGCAACGCCACGGCCGCCGGCCGCCGGGCCAACCGCCGGGCGGAGATCGAGGTGCGGGCCAGCGGGGTGGCGGCCTACCGCTAAGTCGCCCGGCGGGTCATCGCCGAGGCGTGACCCGCAGGCGCGCGGCCAGCACGCGCTCGCTGCGACAGCGCGGGCAGCGGCCCGGCGTGTGGAAGCGCTTCGGGTGCCGGCGGTTGAAGGCGAACCCGCAGCCCTCGCAACGGGGCGGCGTCACGGCGAGCCGGCGCTCGCCGCGGTGAAGGCTGCGGTCCACGTGACGCAGGTCGTCCTCCAGCAGGCGAACCGAGACGCCCAGGTCTCGGCGCAGCTCGTCGAAGGAGGCCTCGCGCTGGGCGAGTAGCTCGATCAGTTCCTGACGGCGCGTGCGGCTGGCTTCGAAGCTCTCCATCTCGCGGGCGGGAGTGTGCGGCCGCTGCGCCGAGTTCGCCCGCGGCGGCGCGTCCCCGACGGAGCCCCTAAGCTCACGTCGCCATGGCCGAGCCCTTTGCCTTCAATCCCCTGGATCCCGACACCCGCCGCGACCCCTACGCGATCTACGAGCGCGGGCGCCGGGAGTTCCCCGTCTTCTCCCACCAGGGACTTCCCCTGCCGATCCACTCGGTGTTCCGCTACGCCGACGTCCAGGCGGTGCTGAGCGACGCCGACACCTGGTCGAGTGACTTCGCGGCGGCCCGGGGATTGGACGAGGAGTCGGACGTTCCGCCGAGCATGATCGGCATGGATCCGCCGGAGCACACGCGGCTGCGCAGCCTGGTCAACAAGGCCTTCACGCCGCGCATCATCCAGCGCCTCGAGCCGCGCATGCACGAGATCGCCCACACTCTGCTCGACGGGGCCCTGGAAGCCGGCGAGGTCGACCTGGTCCAGGCGCTGACCTACCCGCTCCCGGTCACCGTGATCGCCGAGATGATCGGCGTGCCCGCCGAGGACCGCGCGCAGTTCAAGCGCTGGTCGGACGAGGCGGTCTCGAGCCTGGGCGTCGTCTTCCTGGCTGGGACCGACCCCGAGCGCCGGCGTCGGATGGTGCGCGTGTTCGACGAGATGCGCGGCTACTTCGTCCCGCTGGCGGAAGAGCGTCGCAGCCACCCGCGCGAGGATCTGCTCACGGGCCTGGTGCAGGCGGAGCACGAGGGCTCGAAGCTCAACCACGGCGAGATGCTCTCGATGCTGGTGCTTTTGCTGGTGGCGGGCAACGAGACCACCACGACGCTGATCGGAAACGCGGTGCTCGAGCTGCTGGCTCACCCCGACGAGCTCAAGCGCCTGCGCGATCGGCCCGAGTTCCTCTCCTCCGCCATCGAAGAGGTGTTGCGCTTCTCGTCGCCGGTGCAGTTCGACCCGCGCCGCGCGACGCACCGCCTCGAGCTGGACGGCGTCGAGATCGCCGCCGACGATTTCGTGCTGTGCTGGCTGGCCTCGGCGAACCGCGACGAGTCGGTCTTCGAACGCCCGGACGTGTTCGACATCTCGCGCGAGCGGAATCCGCACCTGGCCTTCGGCTTTGGGGCCCACTATTGCCTCGGTGCGAACCTCGCGCGCCTCGAGGCCCGGGTCGCCGTCGCGACCCTGCTGGAGCGCACCCGCCACTTCGAGCGGGTGGGCGATGAGAAGCTGCCGCTGCACCCGAGCCCGGTATTCAAGGGGGTCACGGAGCTCCCGCTGCGGCTGGTCGCCCGCTAGCTCGCCGGAGACTCCGCTCGCCTGCAGCTCGCTGCGCGCGGGGCCGACCCGTGTGGTCGGCCCGCTAGCCCGCCGGGTCAGGGAGCGGCCTCCAGTCCGGCGATCGCCGACAGGTCGCCCGCCACAGGCGGCCCCGCAACGCCAGTGAGGGACCCGGTCGAGGCCGGTTGAAGCGCCGGATCGGGCCCGCCAGACGGTCCTCGCACCCACCCGCTCGCCGAGCCAGGGTAGCGGGCGACGGGGCGGGCCAGCTCCCGGCCCGCCTCGGGCCCATCGCGGAGCGGGGATCTCTAGTCGGGAGCGCGGCGCGCCGATAGGAGGGCGATGGTCTGTGGTGTATGCGGAACCCGCCTCGGCTCCGGGCAGAGCCACTGCCCGAACTGCGGCAAGAGCACGCGACTGCCGAAGATGGGCGGCAAGCAGAAGCCCGCGCCGGCGACGCCGCTCGCGAAGGCGCGCTACGCGGAAGCGGACCCGGACCCGGACCCGGACGAGGTGGACGTGGACGTGGACGTGGACGAGCTGGATCTGGACGATCCGAGCGAAGACTCGGGTGTCCAACCCGCACGCCGGCCCCACGGCGTGGCCGGGCTCCCGGAGCCGGCCGAGGTGCGCGCGCTGTTGGCCTCGCAGCCCGACCTGCTGGAGGAGGGACTCACGATCTTCACCAGCTCGAAGGGGAAGCCGGCCGGGATCGCCTACCCGACGGAAGTGGGAAAGATCGACCTGCTGGCGCGGGATGCGAGCGGGACTCTCGTGGTCGTGATGGTCGGGGAGCGGAAGCCGACCGAACAGATCGTGGCGGACATTCTCCAGCGCATCGGCTGGGTCGACAAGCACATGACGAAGGGCAAGCAGAAGGTCCGCGGCCTCGTCGTGCTGGGGTGCCCGCCGGAGAATCTCGGCTACGCCGCCGCCGCCGTCGCCAATACGGTGAGCTTCAAGACCTACCGGCTCGCCATCCAGTTCGAAGACCTCGAGCTCTGAACCCACCCATCGCGCGGATGGCCACGCGGCATCCCCGATGGGCGATCTGCGCGCCGCGCACTTCGCCTTCGACTCGACGGCCGGAATGAGGCAGACTGGGCGGCCACCCCACGGGCGGGGAGGGCAGGATAGGAGTACCCGTCATGAGCTCGCGAAACCGCACCCCCAGGATTCTGCGCACCGTCGCGCTCGTCGCGATCGCAGCCCTGTTGATCCCCAGCGTCGCCTCGGCGCAGAGCGCCGCTCGCAAGCTGGGCCGCGGGCTCTCCGGAATGTGCTGCATGTTGCTCGAGATCCCCGGCAACATGACGAAGATGACCCGCGAGGACGGGGCCACCAAGGGCCTTACGCTCGGCTTCGCCATCGGCGTGGGCAAGATGGTGCCGCGCGCGCTGGTCGGCGTGTACGAGTTCCTGACCGCGCCGTTCCCCACGCCGGCGGGATTCAAGCCCATCCTCGCGCCCGAGTATCCCTGGAGCTACTTCGACGAGCCGCCGCCTGGCGCGTAGTGACCAGCTCGCGTCGGCGCGCGGTGGACGCAGCTTGTGTTCGCCGAGCGACGTACGCGCGGCCGGGTGAGGAGCCATGGCGAATCCGTTTCGCTTCGGGGTCCAGCTGTCGAAGCTTCCCGCGGACGGCTGGCGCGAGCGGCTGCGGCGCATCGAGGCGCTCGGCTACGCGTCGGTGTTCTGTCCCGACCACTTCGGCAGCCAGTGGGAGCCCACCGCGACCATCGCCGCGGCGGCGGCCGTCACCGAGAGGCTGCGCGTCGGCACCCTCGTCTACGGCGTTGACTACCGCCACCCGGTGGTGCTCGCCAAGGCGGCCGCGACGATCCACCTGCTCTCGGGCGGGCGCTGCGAGTTCGGGATCGGCGCCGGGTGGATGGAGAGCGACTACCGCGAGGCGGGAATGCCCTACGACGCGCCGGGCGTGCGCATCGCGCGCCTCGAAGAGGCCGTCCAGATCATTCGCTCCATGTGGACGCAGCCGAAGACGAGCTTCGCCGGTGAACACTACCGCGTGACCGAGATCGAGCAGGCGGTGGAGCTTCCGGAAGGGGAGGTGCCGCGCCTGCTGATCGGCGGCGGCGGCAAGCGCCTGCTGACGCTCGCCGGCCGCTACGCGGACATCGTCGGCGTCAATCCGCGCCTCCACGAGGGGCGGGTCAGCGCCGAGACACCGGGCGACCTCGCCCCGGAGCGGGTGCGCCAGAAGGTCTCCTGGGTGCGCGACGCGGCCGCGTCAGCCGGCCGCGATCCCGACCGGATCGAGCTCAGCTCGCTTTCGTTCGTGGTCGCCGTGACCGACGACCCGAAACCCCTGCGCGAGGCGCTCTCCCGCAACACGGGCATGAGCGTCGAGCAGGTCGCCGACTGCCCGCTGTTCCTGACCGGGTCGGCGGTTGAGCTTCGCGATCGGCTCGAGCAGCGCCGCGAGCAGACCGGGATCAGCTACACCGTGATCCAGGGGGGCGACCCGGACGTGCTCGAGGCCTTCGCCGAGGCGGTCGTGGCCCCGCTCAGCGGGACCTGATCCGGGCAGACCCCCCCGCCGTCACGCTTCGGGATCGAGCCGCACCGAAGTGGTGCCTCGCGCGAAGCGCCGGAACGCGAAGCCGAACAGCAGGGGAGCGATCCCGCTGCGCACCAGCAGCGGCGCCAGGACCCGCGCCGCGGTGCGGCTCGCGCGCGTGCGCTGGAAGAGAATCCGCGGCGGGATCTTCTGTAGGCGTTGGATCGTCCTGACCTCCGGCAGGCGCTCGTCCCGAACTCGCCGCGCGGCGGCGTCGACCTCGTCGGGCAGGGCGCCCGCGGCGAGCACCGGCCCCAGGTGGTTGGCCGCCACGATCGCGTCGCGCAGCGCGATGTTGATGCCCTGGGCTCCGACCGGCGACATGGGGTGGGAGGCGTCGCCGAGCAGCAGCAGCCCCGGTGAGCACCACTCCTCCAGGTGATCGCACACCACGTCGAGCAGGAAGGGGTGGCTGATCTCGGAGCCGCGCGCCGCGATGTGGGCGGCGAAGTCGGCCGAGACGTGTTCCGCCAGCTGGCCGAGCCAACCGTCGACGCCGCGCCGTCGGAGGTCACCAAAGGTGCCCTTGTCGATCACCCAGCCGATCTGGAGACGGCCGTCGGGGGCAGGGAACACGATGCAGAAGTGACCGCGTCCGAGGTAGACGCGGCCGACGCCCTGCTCGCCGAACTCCGGCAACGGAAGCTTGCACCAGAGCACGTCGAACGACTGCGGCTCGCGCGCGCGGTCGAGGTCCGAGTGCTTGCGGACCGCCGAGGCGCGGCCGTCGGTTCCGATCACGAAGTCGCCGAGCACCTCGCTGGGCCCGCTTCCGGCGTCCCCGCGGACGCCGGCGGTGCGGCCGTTGCGGCGCACCAGGTCGCGCACGGTGAAGCCGCGCTCGATGCGGAAGCCCGGCAGCGCACTCGCTTCCGCCACGAGCATCTCGAGAAGTGCGGGCTGGGAGACGAAGCGAGGGCCATCGCCGAGGCGCGAACCCGGGCCGAGCTGAAGGGCGATCAGCAGGCGCGCGTCCTGGAAGATCTCGAAGCGGCGCACGCGGGACTGCGGCAGGGCGTCGAGCTGGGCGCCCAGACCCATCTGGAGCAGCGCGTCGACGCCGCCCGGCATGAGGCCTTCGCCGCGGAATTCGCGGGCGAAGTCCGTCTGCCGCTCGAGCAGCGTGACACCGGCCCCGCGCCGCGCGAGCAGGTAGGCCAGCGCGGCGCCCGCGGGCCCGGCGCCGACGACGACCGCGCGCATCCCTATGCGCGCGGCCCGCTGAGCTGCTTCATGTCCTCGTCGAGTGTTGCTCGGATGCGCCGCACCGCGTCTCCGCGCACGCGCAGCTTGGTCGTGCGGTGCGCCGCAGTCGGCAGCTCGGCCAGGCGCTGCGCTTCGGCGAGGGCCTCGCCGAGGAGCGCGTCGGGCGCGGTGACCCGGTCGAGAAAGCCCGCGTCCACGGCCGCCGCCGGCGCGTAGATCTCCGCTTCGGAGGTGGCGCGCGTCAGGTGGCGCTTGGAGAGCCGCTCGCGGGCCAGCTCGACCGCGAAGATGGGCAGGCCCATGCCGATCGCCACCTCGTTGAGGCCGATCTTGAAGTCGCCTTCCGCGCCGATCCTGGTGTCCGAAGCGAGCAGCAGGATCGCGCCCATGGCGATCGCGTGGCCCGTGCAGGCGGCGACGACCGGGCACGGGAACTCGTAGATCCGCAACGCCAGCTCCGCGCCCGCCGTCACCAGCGAGCTCATGGCATCGCCGCCCTGGCGCATGGTGGCCAGGTCGAAGCCCGCCGAGAAGCGCCCCGGACGCCCGACCAGGAGCACCGCGCGGGCGTCCTTCTCGGCGCGATCCAGTGCGCCCTGAAGCTCCCCGATCAGCGCGTGGGAGAGAGCGTTCGCCTTGCCGTCGTCGAATTGAACGACGGCTGCCTTCTCCTTCAGCTCGTAGCGCACTGCCGGCTCGCCCATGGCTCCTCCCGTGCTCGCGGCCGCGATTCCGCGCCGTCCGCACCATTCTACTCCAGGGTGGCAGGCGCGGCGCCCCGCGACTGGAACCTCAGGCCTCGCTCCGCTTCACCAGCACCGCCGTGCGGTCGTCACCGGGCGCGGTGCCCCGAGTGAACGCGTCCACGGCCTGGCGCAGGGCTGCGAGCATGCGCTCCGGCGACTCGCGCCGCTGCGCGCGGAGCAGCTCGATCACCCGATCGGTCCCGAACTGCTCGCCCGCCGGATCCGCCGCTTCCAGGATGCCGTCGGAGAAGACGGCGAAAAGGTCGCCGGGCTTCATGAGGATGGGGTCGGAGAGGGAGACGTCCAGCTCGGCCACCACGCCGAAGGGCGGCGCGTCCGCGTCCAGCAGGTCGTAGTGGTCGCGCTCGGCGTCGTAGCGCAGCAGTGGCGCCTGCCCGGCGCTGAAGCTGGTGAGGCGACAAGCCGCGGCGTCGAGCTCTCCGAGCCAGGCGGTGATGAAGCGGCCCGGCGGCAGGTCGTCGCAGAGCTGCTCGTTCAGGTGGCGCGCGATGGCGGAAAGCTCCTCGCCGCTCCGCACCGCCATGCGCAACATGGCCCGGATCTGCGCGACCGAGAGCGCGGGTCCGATCCCGTGGCCGGTGGCGTCCGCCATCAGCAGCACGGCTCGTTCGGCCTCCTGGATCGTGATCACGATCCGCCCTTCGCTCCTCCGCCCGCGCAAGCCGATCGCGTCGTACGAGTCGCCCCCCGTCTCCTCGGCCGGCTGGCTGAAGGCGGCGATCTCGAAGCCCCGCAGCGTGGGCAGCTGCTCTGGAAAGGTCTGCTGCTGGATGCTCCGCGCGATCTGGAGATCGCGCTCCAGCTTGAGGAGCGTGCGGAGCGCCACGCGCATCCGCTCCTGCGCGTCGGCCAGGCGCCGGACCTCGGTCGTGCGCGATTCCAGGGGCTCGGCGGCGCCGAGGTCGCCCACCGCGATCCGATCGCTCTGCTGCACGAGCGCCTCGATGGGCCCGCTGAAGCGGCGCGCCACCGTGTGGGCCTGAAGGAGCGCCACGGCCAGCACGGCCAGGGTGGCGACGGCGATCCACACGCGGAACTGCCCGACCTGGCCGAGCAGCTCGTCCTGGGGCACGACCACCGCGATCCAGAGCGGATGGTCGGGAGCGAGTGCGAAGTCGCGGAGCTCGCCCCACCACGGCTCGCCGCCGCTCGGGAAGCGGAAGGGCTCCCCGAGCCGGGGGTCGGCCCCGACCACCTCGACCGCATCGGCGATCACCGGCAGGCCCAGTTCCGCGGGCCGCTTCAGAAGCGCCGCCTTGCGGTTCTCGGCGCTGGTGTAGCGCTCGTCGCGGGGCAGGCCGATCACGGCCCGGTCCGGGGTCAAGACCAGCACCACGCCGTGCTCGCCGACGTGCAGCCCGGTCGTGAACTCCGAGAGCTCGCGCAGCAGGATGTCGACTCCGATCACCCGCTCCACGCCGTCTCCGGAGTCGAAGCTCAACGACGCCGTGATGCCCGGCTCCTGCGCGGTGAAGAAGACGTAGGGCTCGGTCCAGTGGAAGGGGGCCTCCGAACCCGGGGCGGTCGGCGACGCGCCGCGCCGCGCGACGGCGCCGCGGTACCAGGGCCGTGTGCGGGGGTCGTAGTCGATCTCCGCCCACGTCTCGACCGGCTCCGGCGCGTCCCCGGTCCATTCCAACCAGCGCGCGCGGCCCGGCCACTCGTCCCGCCGCACCTGGCGGCTCGACCCGCCCGCGCCGTCCTGGGTCAGGCGGTATTCGCGTCCGCGTGCGTCGGCGACCATCAGCGCCGAGATGTGCGGGTGCTGGGCGAGCAGGGGCAGCAACAGGCGGTCGAGCTCGGCCTGCTCGCCGTCGAGCAGGCCCGCCTCGCCCCAGCCTTGCAGCGTCAACAGGACGCGCCGCCCCGGTTCGAAGAACCCGTCCAGGCGGACCGCCGTCGCTTCCAGGGTCTGCGTCATCACCGAGCGCGAGACGAGAGAGATGGTCCGGCGCGCCGCGAGGAAGGTGGCGGCGAGCAGTGCCCCGCTCAGCAACAGGATGACCAGCGCGAGGCTGCGCAGCAGGCTCTGGCGAATCGAAATCGAGCGAGCCATGGACCCACCGCCCTTCGCGGCGAGTGTGCCTCAGGCGGGCGGAGCGGGCTTGCTCACACCCGGTCTCGCGGGCGCGCTGCGGGTGGTAAGCTCGGCCGCGGTCCGGTTCGCGGGGGGTGCATGAGCGACAGCGGCTATCGATCCACGCCTTACCGCGCGGGCAACTCGGACGACGAGAGCCGACACTTCGCGAACGTCGCGCTCTACCTGCTGCTGACCATCGTGACCTTCTATCTCTTCAACCTGTACTGGAACTACCGGCAGATGGTGGCGTGCAACGAGATGCTCGGCCGCCGGGAGTTCAGCTGGGTGCTGTGGCTGTTGCTGTGTCTGCTCACCTGCGGGCTGTACCACTTCTACTACCAGTACCAGATGGGCGCCGCGATCAACGAGATCCAGGAGGAGAGGGAGCTGCCGGTGACGGAAGGGCTTCCGGTGATCAGCGTCGTGGCGGCCATTCTCGGGGTGGGTGTCGTCGCCGACTGCATCCACCAGCACGAGATCAACAAGATTGTCCTCTGAGCTCGCCGTCCGCCCGGTGCGGCCAGAGGTCGTCCTGCGGGCGGCGCTGGCGGCGCTCCTCGCCCTGCTGCTCGGCTCGGGCCTGGCCTACGCCCTGTTCGGCGTCGATCTGCTGGCCTTCGGAAGCTTCTTCCCTTCCTGCTGGATCCGCGCGGCGACCGGGTTTTCCTGCCCGGGCTGCGGGATGACCCGCGCGCTGCTGCTGCTCTTCCAGCTGCGGATCGGGGAAGCCTTGGCCGCCCACCCGGCGGCGCCGCTGCTGGCCGCGGCGCTGGTGTGGGGAGTGCTGCGCCCCGCGCGCATCCCGGTTCGGAAGACCGAGCCGCTGCTCGCCGCCTCGCTCGCCCTCGTGCTGGCCCTGTGGCTGGTGCGGGTGCTGCCCGGGGACTAGATGCCGGCCGCGCGCAGCGCTGCCTCGAGCTGCGAGCGCGTCGACCCGTAGAACTGCTCGAGGGTCTTCACCCGCTTGAAGTAGATGTGCGGGTCGTACTCCCAGGTGAAGCCCACGCCGCCGTGGAGCTGGATCGCCTCGCCGCACACGAAACGGCCCGCATCACCGGCGTAGGCCTTCGCCACGGCGCAGAGCAGGGCGACGTCTTCCGTCCCCCGGTCGGCTGCCCAGGCGGCGCGGTACACCGCTGCGCGGGTGCCCTCGGTGCGCAGCAACATGTCCGCTTCGCGGTGCTGGAGGGCCTGGAAGGTGGCGATGGGCACGTCGAAGGCCCGTCTCTCCCGGGTGTAGTCGACCGAGACCTCCAGTGCGCGCTCCATCAGCCCGAGCAGCAGCGCGGCGGCGCCGAGGGCGCCGGTGCGGTCCGCCGCCGCCAGCAGCTCACCGGTGGCTCCCGCCGCGGCGAGCAGGCTGCCGGGCGTGTCGAGCTCGATCTCGGCGAAGCGCTGGGCGTGATCGAGCGTGGCCAGTGGCAGCGCGTTCCAGCCCGTCTCGGGTCGCGGCACCAGCGCCAGCCCGTCGGCAGTGGTCACCAGCAGGGCGTCGGCGCTGTCGCCGAAGGGCACGAAGTGCTTGCGCCCCACGGCCCGGCCGCCGGCGAAGCGGGCCGCCGGCGCCTCGGATTCGCCGATAGGGTGCACCGATTCCGCGCGCGCCAGCACGACCACGCGTTCGCCGGCCAGCAGGTCGTGCAGCCAGGCGCGCGCCTGGTCGCCCTCCGCGCGGTGCAGCACCTCCGCGGCCATCACCAGATCGAGGTACGGCCCCGGGAAGGCAGCCCGGCCCATCTCCTCGAGCACCGCTGCCAGCCCGACGTAGCCCACCCCGGCTCCGCCCTGCGGCTCGGGGACCGCGAGCCCCAGGTAGCCGAGCTCGCCCAGCTGCGCGTAGAGCGCCTTCGAATAGCCCTCCGGCGCGTTCTCCATGGTGGCGCGCGTCTGCTCGAGCGGCGCCTCCTTCTCGAGCAGCTCGCGGGTCGACTGCTTGAGGTGCGCGCGTTCCTCGTCGAGATCGAACTGCATGGGCTCGCTCCCGTTCAGCGCGTCGGCAGGCCGAGCACGCGCTTCGCGATGATGTTTCGCTGGATCTCCGACGAACCCGAGTAGATCGTGCCGGCGCGCGACCACAGCAGCTCGCGGGCCCAGTCCATCTCGGGCCGCGCGTGGGGCGCGCGAATCGTGAGCTGCGCGCGCGGGCCGAGCAGCTCGAGCGCCACGTCGGCCTGTCGCTTGGCGTACTCCGACCAGAGGAGCTTCTCGATCGATGCTTCCGCGCCCGGCGCGCGGCCCGACGCCAGGGTGGCCAGCGTTCGGTAGCCGTTGGCGCGCATCACCTCGTTCTCCACCAGCAGGCGCGCGAGCTTCTCGCGCACGTCGCGCTGGTCGATCGTGCCGTTCTCGCGCACGCCCTCCACCAGGTCTCCGAAGTAGCGGTCGTTCTGGGCGGGTTCGGCGAGGGCCGAGGCGCCCCGTTCGTAGGACAGGATGGTCATGGCGATGCGCCAGCCCTCGCCGAGCTTGCCCACCATGTGCTCGCCCTTGGCCAGGGCGCCGTCGAAGAAGACCTCGCCGAACTCCGACTCGCCCGTGATCTGCTTGAGCGGCCGGACCTCCACGCCGTCCTGGTCGAGGGGCACGAGGAAGAAGCTGATGCCGCCGTGCCGGTCGTCGGGATCCGTGCGGGCGAGCACGAAGATCCAGTCGGCCCAGGGACCGAACGTGGTCCACACCTTCTGGCCGGTGATGCGGAAGTCCGCGCCGTCGGGCTCCGCGCGGGCGCGCAGTCCGGCGAGGTCGCTGCCCGCCCCGGGCTCGCTGAAGCCCTGGCACCAGATCTCCTCGGCCGAGAGCAGCTTGGGGAGGAAGCGCCGGCGCTGCTCCTCGCTGCCGTGGTGGATCAGCGCGGGACCGAGCAGCCCGACCCCGAGCAGGTTCGGAATCGGCGGCACGTCGGCGCGGTAGGTCTCCTCCCGGAAGATCCCCATTTCGACCGCCGTGGCGCCGCGGCCGCCCCACGCCTCGGGCCAGTTCATGCCGAGGTACCCGGCGGCGTGCAGCTTCGCCTGCCAGCGGCGGCGGATCTCGAAGAGCGCCGTCTCGTCGTTGGCGGGGTCGCGCCGTTCCTCGGTCCAGGATCGCTCCAGGTTCTCGGCGAGCCATTCCAGCAGCTCGGCGCGAAAGCGCTGCTGTTCTTCGCTGAAGCTCAGGTCCATGGCGCCTTCCTCCCCGCAGAGGGTACGAAGAGCGGCGTACGCGAGTCAAACCCGCAGTTGGGCTAGTGTGTCGCGACCGCGCTCCGGAGAGAACCGATGGGAGATTTCGAGGTCGATACCCGCGTCGAGGGCGGCGACGGGCGGTACGGCGCCACGCTGCACGGCGACTGGGAGATCTGGGGACCCAACGGCGGCTACCTGGCCGCCATCGCGCTGCGCGCCGCCGGGCGCGAGGCGCGCATCGCGCGCCCGGCCGCGTTCGCCGGCCACTTCCTGACCGTCGCGCGCTTCGCCCCGGTGGACCTCGAGGTGACGGCGCTGCGCCGTGGGCGCCGCTCCGAGTCGCTGCGCGTGAGCATCCGCCAGGCGGGCCGCCCGATCTTCGAGGCGCTGGTGCGCACCGCCGAGGCGGGGCCGGGGCTCGAGCACGACCGGTCGCGGCCGCCCGACGTGCCGGATCCAGAGGGGCTCAAGGGCGCCGACGAGCTGCGCACGGATTCCCCGCGCTACCCCTTCTGGAATAACCTGGAGGCGCGCCCGGTCTTTCCCGAGCGCTTCAGCGAGGAGCCGATTTCCCGAGATCCGATCTGGCGCGAGTGGTACCGCTTCCGGCCCCGGGCCACCTTCGACGATCCCTTCGTGGACGCGGGCCGCTCGCTGCTGCTGATCGACACGCTCTCCTGGCCCGCGGCCTGCCAGCCGCACCCCGAGGCGGCGTTCATGGCGCCGAACCTCGACGTGACGGCCTGGTTCCACCGCGCGGACCCGACCGGTGAGTGGCTGCTCGCGGATCACGAGTGCCAGGTCGCAGAGGGCGGTCTGATGGGCACCCACGGGCGCGTCTGGAGTCGGGACGGGCGGCTGTTGGCGAGCGGCGGAGCGCAGCTGCTCTGCATCCCCGCTGCGCCGCGGGGCTGAGCCCGCCCGGCTTCAGACCTTGTAGCGCTCGTCGTCGGCGTAGCGATCTTCGACGCCGATCAGCTCGTTGAACTCGTCGAACGACATCAGGCGGTCGCCGAGGCCCTTGGAGGTTCCGGCCCGGCGCAGCTCGCGGTAGGTCTCGTCGAGGGCGCGCGCGGCGGCGTACAGCCCCGAGAGCACGAAGCCCACGCTGAAGAAGCCCAGCTCGACCAGGTCTTCCAGGGAGCAGAGTGGGGTGCGGCCGCCTTCGACGAGGTTCACCGCCAGCGGCGGCGGCAGCTCGGCGCCGATGCGGCGCAGCTCCTCGACGTCGCGCGGTCCCTCCACGAAGAGCACGTCCGCGCCCGCCTCCTTGTAGAGCCGCGCGCGGCGGATGGCCTCGTCCAGGCCGTGGGTTGCGATCGCGTCGGTACGCGCCGTCACGACGAACACCCCGTCGCCCCGCGCCTCGACCGCCGCGCGGATCTTCGCCGCGTGCTCCTCGGCGGAGATCACCTCCTTGCCGCGCATGTGTCCGCAGCGCTTCGGCCAGCGCTGGTCCTCCAGCACCACGCCGCGCGCCCCGGCGGCCACCAGCTCGCGCACCAGGCGCTGCACGTTGAGGGGGCCGCCGTAGCCCGTGTCGCCGTCGACGATCACGGCGGCGTCGACGGCGGACGCGACCCGCCGCGCGGCGTCGACCACCTCCGAATGGGTGAGCAGGCCGAAGTCCGGCTCGCCCAGCTGCGACGCGGAGAGTCCGTATCCCGTAAGCATCATGGCTCGGAATCCCGCGCGCTCTGCGATCTTCGCCGAGAGCGCGTCGAACACGCCCGGCACCACCATCAGCCGGCCGGCCGCCAGCAGGGGATGGACGTCGTCGGCTCGTGCTTGCGCCACGCGCGCCAGCTTCGACGATTCCCGCCCGGATGTCTACACCGGTGCCGGCGCGGCGGCCGTGTTAGCGTCTCGCGCGTGAACCGCTTCCACCGCTGGTTCTGCCGCTCCGAGCTCTGGGGCAAGGCGCTCGAGCGCGAGCTCATGCCCTGGGCTCTCGAGGGCGTCGAGCTGGGCGACGCGCTGCTCGAGGTGGGCCCCGGCCCCGGCCTTACCACCGACCGGCTGCGGCGGCGCACGGCGCACCTCACCTCGATCGAGATCGACCCCAGTCTGGCGCGCGCGCTGGAGGGCCGCATGCGCGGCAGCAACGTGACGGTCGTGGAGGGCGATGCCACCGCGATGCCCTTCGAGGACGGCACCTTCTCGGGCGCCGTGTCGTTCACGATGCTCCACCACGTCCCGTCCCCGGCGCTTCAAGATCGACTGCTCGCCGAGGTGCGCCGCGTGCTGCGACCCGGTGCCAGCTTCGCCGGATCCGACAGCGTCTCGAGCCTGCCGTTCCGCATGATCCACCTCTTCGACACCATGGTCCTGGTCGATCCCGACCGCTTCGCGGGTCGGCTCGAGGCGGCGGGCTTCTCCGACGTGCGCGTCGACCGCGGCCGCAGCGCCTTCCGCTTTTGCGCGACCGTTTAGCCGTGTTCTAGCCCGGCGCGTTCCCGCCGGTTGGAGGCCCCCGGTGCCTGAGACCCTCCGCGGCGGTTGCTACTGCCGAAACGTTCGCTTCGAGGCCCGCGACGTTTTCGACGCGGGCTACTGTCACTGCACGATCTGTCAGAGGTTCAGCGGTGCTCCGGCGGTGGCCTGGGCCAACACGCCCGCGCGGGACTTTCGCATCACCGAGGGCACGCCGAAGGGCTACGCCTCGAGCGATCACTGGGTGCGCTACTTTTGCCCTTCCTGCGGCTGCCCGGTCTTCGGCCGTCACCCCTCGCCTCCGGACGATGACTCGGACCTGGTCTGCTTCTCCATCCTGAGCCTCGATGAGCCGAGGGCTGTTCGACCCACGGCTCACATCTGGTGCGCTTCTCGCGTGCCCTACTTCGACACGAACGACCAGCTACCGCGTTTCCCTGACGGAGAGCTGACCGATCCGGGGACGCGAGGGCCGTGGCGCGCTGCTTGACTGGGGCGTTGTAGGCCTCGCCGTGAGTTCGGGACAGCGGGCCGGTCGCGATCAGTGGGATCCGTGCTCCCAGCGGCCCGTGTCGGACCGGTAGCGGAAGTAGGCGTCACTCGGGAGCGCTCCGTACGGA
>JAZFWH010000074.1:0-14814 GCA_036482635.1 Myxococcota bacterium | reverse complement strand
GCTGCTCGCCTGCGCGGAACGCCGGGTCGACCGCGCCGGACCGGTCGCCGAGTGGCCCGAGTACGGCGGCGACAAGGGCGGCCTGCGCTACTCGCCGCTCGACCAGATCACCCCCGACAACGTCGGCGACCTCGAGATCGCCTGGGTCCACCACCACGGCGACGTCTCCGACGGCACCCAGGGCATCACGCGCACCTCCTTCAACGCCACCCCGATCGTCGTCCAGGGCACGCTCTATTTCTGCACAGGATTCAACCGGGTGATCGCCCTGGATCCCGAGACGGGGGAGGAGCGCTGGAGCTTCGATCCGGAGCTCCAGCTCACTGCGCTCACCGGCCCCTACCCGCTGACCTGCCGCGGTGTCTCCCACTGGGAGGATTCGGCGCTTCCCGCCGGGCGGGTCTGCCGCCGGCGCATTTTCACGGGGACGATCGACTCGGAGCTCATCGCGATCGACGCCGAGACCGGCAAGCCGTGTCGCGACTTCGGCCGCGCCGGCCGGGTCGCGCTGCGCGAGGGCATCGGCGATGCGCCGCCCTGGGAGTACTACGTGACATCGCCGCCGCTGGTGATCGACGACCTCGTAGTCGTCGGGGCGCTGGTGGCGGACAACCTGCGCAGCGACGCGCCGAGCGGCGTGGTCCGCGCCTTCGACGCGCGCAGCGGTGCGCTGCGCTGGGCGTGGGACCCGGTGCCGCCCGGGAGCGCGCGAGCGGCCCGAGCGGGGGAGGGGCCCCGCTACCGGCGCGGAACCCCCAACGTCTGGTCGATCATGTCCGGCGATGCCGAGCGGGGCCTCGTCTTCGTGCCGACCGGAAACGCCGCCCCGGACCTGTTCGCCGGGAACCGCGACGGCCTCGACTACTACTCGAGCTCGACCGTGGCGCTGAAGGCCTCGACGGGAGAGGTGGCCTGGCACTTCCAGACCGTGCACAACGACGTCTGGGACTACGACGTGGCGTCGCAGCCGACGCTCTTCGACTACCCGGACGCGACGGCGGACCCGCCCGTGCCCGCCGTCGCCCAGGCCACCAAGATGGGCCACCTCTTCCTGCTCCACCGCGAGTCCGGCGTGCCGCTGTATCCCGTCGAGGAGCGCCCGGTGCCCCAGGGTGGCGTTCCCGGCGAGGTGCTCTCGCCGACCCAGCCCTTTCCCACCCACCCGCCGCCGCTGCACGCCGCGACCCTCGCCCCCGACGAGGCCTTCGGCTTTACGCCCTGGGACCGCGCCGACTGCCGGGAGAAGCTGGGGCGCTACCGGAACGAGGGGATCTTCACCCCGCCCTCGTTGCAGGGCACGGTCCAGTATCCGGGTTCCGTGGGCGGGGCAAACTGGGGCGGCGTGTCGATCGACCCGGTGCGGGGCGTGCTGTTCGTGAACCAGACCCACGCGGCCGCCGTGGTGACGCTCGTCCCGCGCGACGAGTACGAAGCCCTCGATCCCGACGCCGTCAGCTATCCGGACGAGCTCTACCCCCAGGCCGGGACGCCCTACGGCGTGCGCCGCGCTCCGCTGCTCTCGTCCTGGGGCGCTCCCTGCACGCCGACGCCCTGGGGCACGTTGACCGCCGTCGACCTCTCGTCGGGATCGGTGCTGTGGCGGGCGACGCTCGGCAGCACCCGCGACCAGGCCCCGTTTCCGCTCTGGTTCGACCTCGGTGCGCCCAACCTGGGCGGCCCGATCGCAACGGCGGGCGGTCTCGTCTTCATCGCCGCCACCACCGACAAGTTCCTGCGCGCCTTCGACGCGCGCACGGGCGAGGAGGTCTGGTCGCAGCGCCTGCCGTTCACGGGCAACGCGACGCCGATCACCTACCGGCTGCGCCCCGACGGCAAGCAGTACCTGGTGCTCGCAGCCGGAGGGCACGGCTGGTCGGAGCCCGGCGACGCGCTGATGGCGTTCGCGCTGCCCTGAGCCCGGGTCCTCTGCCTAGGCGATCTTGAAGAAGCGCTCGGCGTTCTGCGCGAGGATCTTGGCCCGCGTCTCCTCGCTGATGTCCGTGCGCTCGCGCAGCCCGCGCGTGCTCTCCGGGAACTCGCCGTCCCAATGCGGATAGTCGCTCGCGTACATGATGAAGTCCGGTCCCAGCGCCTCCACCACGGCCGGGAGGACGGTCTCCTCGGGCTCGCAGCTGAAGTAGATCTGGCCGCGCTCGAGGTACTCCCTGGGTGCGCGCTTCCAGCCGTTCTCGATCCACGAACCCCGCTTCTCGAAGTGCTCATGCAGGCGGTCCACGAAGTACGGAACCCAGGTGACGCCCGACTCGAGGAAGGCGACGCGGAGGTCCGGGTGACGCTCGAGCACGCCGCCGCTCACGATCGCGGTCATCGCCAGCATCTGGTCGAACGGGAAGCTGATGCAGTGCACCTGGATGTAGTTGGTGAAGCGGTCCACTCCGATCTTCGGCAGGTGGATGCCGGGCGCCCCGTGCACGCCGATCGGCATGTCGAGGTCCGCAGCCGCCGCGTAGAAGGGATCCAGGTCCGGGTGGTCCAGGTTGCGATCCGCCAGTGCCGGCGGCACGAGGGTACAGACCAGTCCGGCCTTCTTGGCCTCCGTCATCAGCCCGATCGATGCCTCGACGTCGGCCAGCGGCACGGCGGCGACGCCGAACAGCCGGCCCCCGGACTGCTTGCACCAGTCGGCGATGAACGCGTTGTAGAGGGCGGCGAACTCCGCCGCGAAGCCGAGGTCGGTGAGACTGGGCACGGCCAGGCCCATGCTCGGGAAGAGCACCATCTGGTCGATACCCTCGCGGTCGGCATCGGCCAGCGTGCCCTGCACGCTGTACGGGTCGATGCCCTCGGCGTCGCTGAGGCCGTGTTGCGGCGGACAGCCGGCGCCGGGCCCCTCGTACTCGGGGTAGCGGCGGCCCTCCAGCCGAAAGCTGCCGATCCCGTCCTTCCCCTTCTCGTACTGGACCTTGTCCGGCCAGCGGGAGAGGGCCTCGCGCGCGAAGGTCGCGCCCTCGACCACGTGGGCGTCCGCGTCGACGATCCTCGGCATTCGAACTCCTCTGGGCTCAGCTAGGGCTCGACGGTCTCGGTGTCGCGCCCCGAGCGCAGCACGGTTCCCGGCCGCGCCCCGGTGGTCGTCTTGCCGCGCACGATTTCCTCGCCGTTGACGAGCACGTGGTCGATCCCCTCGGCCTCGGCGTAGAGGCGCCCGGCGCCCGCGGGAAGGTCCCAGCGCGTATGCACGGGCCCGGGCGCGATGCGCTCGGGATCGAAGATCACCAGGTCGGCGCACCAGCCTTCGGACAGGCGGCCGCGCTCGCGGATTCCGTACAGACGAGCGGGCACGTCCGTGAGCTGGTGGATCGCCTCCTCCAGTGACAGCAGACCCTTCTCGCGCACCGCCGGCCCGAGCAGCGAGGTCGTGCACGTGAACGTGTCGATCATGTCGAGGTGGGCACCCGCATCCGAGGCGCCGATCACCGTGCGGGGATCCCGCCAGACCTCCGCGCGCAGCTTCCAGCTCGCGTCGTCGTCGCCGGGGATGTGGGGGGAGAAGGAGGTGCGCAGGTCCTCGGAGAGCGCCAGGTCGAGCATCGCGTCGAAGGGGCGCTGTCCCCGCTCCGCGGCGAGCTCTCCCACGGTCCGCCCCGCCAGGCCTTCGTTCTCTGGCGTGAAGGTCTCGTCGATCGTGACGTTCTCCCAGACGGCGAGCACGCGCAGCACCCCCGCTTCTTCCGACGCGGCCGCCCTGGCGAGCTTCTCGCGCACGGCCGGATCGGCCAGCGCCTTCTTGCGCTCGTCCAGGGGCAGGCCCAGCACGTGCTCCCAGCCGGGCAGGGCGTCGAGGACGAAGCCGCTGACGAAGTTCAGCCGCAGCTTCATCACCTGCGACGGCGTGAGGGCCACCACCCGGCCGCCGTGCTCGGCGGCGAAGTCGGAGGCGGCGAGCTGCCCCTCGTGGAGCTCGGGCGCGAAGGCCGTGACCCCGAGCACGTTCCAGTTGAGCGGACGCCGCGCGGTCCGGGACATGGACGCCATCAGCTCCACGTGCTCCGGCTCGAACGCGCCCACGGTGGGAAGGAACTCGAGGGTCGTGCCGGGGTGCTGGCGCACGACCTCGCACAGCGCGAGCAGCTCCTCGCGGTTGGCGAACCGCGACGGGACCGGATTGCCGTCGCCGTCGTTGTGGGTGCGCGCGCCCGACGAGGAGAAGCCGAGGCCTCCGGCCGCGAGCGACTCGCCCAGCAGCTTCGCCATCGCGGCGATCTCCGGTTGCGCGGCCACGCGGCCCACCGCCTCGTCGCCCATCGCGACCCGGCGCAGGGCCGAGTGGCCGACCAGGAAGCCCGCGTTCACCGCCAGCCGCCCCTCCAGGCGACCGAGGTACTCACCGAAGGAGGTCCAGTCCCAGGGCAGACCCACCTCGAGGCTCTCGAGCGGCATGCCCTCCACGCGGGCCAGCATGCGCATCAGATAGCCGCCGGCGTCGGGCGTGAGGGGGGCGATGCTGAAGCCGCAGTTTCCGCCGACCACGGTGGTTACTCCGTGGAGCGGCGCCGGGCTCAGGGTCGGGTCCCAGAACGCCTGCGCGTCGAAGTGGGTGTGGATGTCGACGAAGCCAGGCGCCACGACGCGACCGCCGGCGTCGAGCGTGCGCCGGGCGGGCTCGTCGGTCTTGCCGATCCCGGCGATGCGACCGTCGCGGATGCCCACGTCCGCCGTTCGCCGCGGCGCTCCGCTGCCGTCGATGACCGTCCCGCCGACGATGAGACAATCGAGCATGACAGACCTCGCTTCGCTACTCGCTGACGAAGATCGTGAAGCTCTGCCGCTCCGTCAGGTCGAGACTCTTGTCCAATTGGTAGCCCGCTTCCGTCATCTCCTGCACGATCACGTCTTCGGCCGTGTAGTGGCCGAAGGTGCGCGGGAACCACTCTCGGTCGTTCAGCTCGAGCACCGCGACCCGGCCGCCCGGGCGCAGATCGCGCCTGACGCCCTTGAAATAGGCCACGCGGTCCTCGATGTGGTGGTAGGTGTTGGAGGTGAAGAGCAGGTCGATCTGGCCGTCGGGCAGCAGCGGATCGGCGAACTCGCCGCGCACTACCCGGACGTTCGCGTGACCCTCCTCGGCCACGCGTTCGTTCAAGTACTCGATCATGTCGTCGTCCACGTCGACGGCATAGACCATGCCCTTCGGGCCGACTGCGTCGGCCAGGCGAAAGGTGAAGTAGCCGCCGCCCGCGCCCAGGTCGGCGACGCGGTCCCCCGGCCGGATCTCCAGGGCGGCGATCACCTGCTCCGTGTTCTGCCAGTCGTCGCGGCCGCCGAAGTCCTCGTAGGCGCAGCGTTTCCAGGAGCCGCAGCCGACGAAGAACAGGACGGCCAGCAGGCTGAAGGTGCGTAGGTTCTTCATGGCTCCGCCGGATCGTGTAGCAAGTTCTGCGCTGCTGTCGCATGCTTCCGGGGCCTCTGGCGCGCCCGCGGGGCGCTGCGCCTGCCGCTGGGCTGAGCGCGCGGAGCTCGCGTCAGCGGAACAGCCAGTCGAGGAATCCCGAGCTGCGATTCCAGCCGAGCGCCTCCGCCATGGCGTAGTAAAGGTAGCTCTGCTCCTGCACGCCGTGGAAGAGGTGCGCGCCGGGACCGGTGGCGTAGACGGGTACGTCCTGGCCGCCGTGGGTCTCGGATCGCAGCGGCACGGCCGACTCCTGGAGGTAGTCGGGATCGGAAGTGTCCACGTCCGTCAGGTCCGGCCGACCGCGCGTGATGCCCCGGAACTCGGTGGCCCGATGCGGAAAGCGCTTCGGACCTTCGGGCTGCTCGGCCGAGGCGCCCACGTGGCCGGGCCCGTTCTGGTAGCCGAGCGTGGTGTAGGGCCGGCCCGAGGCGTCTAGCGCGAGCTTGGGCACGGGCCCGCCGCGCGGGTCGTTCTCCATCACCTTGCCGAGAATGGCGTTGCCCCGGGTCGGGTAGCCGGCCATCGAGAGGACGTGATCGTGGTCCGACGTCACCACGACGAGCGTCTCTGCGGGGTCGGTCCGCTCAAGCGCCGTCTGGACGGCCCGGGAGAGCTCGATTGTGTCGGTGAGCGCACGGTAGGCGTTGCCCAGGTGGTGGGCGTGATCGATGCGACCCGCCTCGGCGACCAGCACGAATCCGCGCGGGTTGCGGGAGAGGATGTCGATGGCCGCGGCCGTCATCTCCGACAGCGACGGCTCGCCGGCTTCGTCCCCGCCGCGATCCGCCTCGAAGTGCATGTGACTGGGCTCGAAGAGCCCGAGCAGGTGGTCCGTCTCGGCGGGGTCGATCGCGACGAGCTGGGCGCGGTTCCATACGTACCTCGACTTCGCACCGCGCGCCGTCCACTCGGCGACGAGATTCCTTCCGTCCTGGCGGGCGCCCGTCTCACGCTTCGTCTCCGGGTCCGCCGCGGTCTCCGGCAGGAAGTGCTTGCGCCCGCCGCCCAGCGCGACCTCGAGGCCGTCGCCGTGGGCGAACTCCACCAGCTGGCGCGCGATGTCCGGGAAGCCCGCCGCGCGCGCGGCGGCCGGGAGGCGCGCGTCGTCTTCCCAGCCGCGCTCCGGTGCGTGGGCGTAGGTGGCGGCCGGCGTGGCGTGTGTGACCGTGGAGGTGGTGACGACGCCGGTGGAGAGCCCGCGGTCTTCCGCCTGCTCCAGGATCGTCTCCAGCCGGTGCTTGTCTGCGCCCGCGTGCTCTCCCCGCAGCGCGGCCGGGCCGAGCGAGACCAGCCCCGCGCGGGTCTTCACGCCGGTCACGATCGCGGTCATGGATGCCGCCGAGTCGGCCACCTGCTGGTCGGTGTTGTACGTCTTGACGAGGGCCGTGTAGGGCAGTCGCTCGAAGCTCAGCCAGTTCTCCTCTCCGCTCTTGCCGCGCAGCTGTCCCTCCAGGATGCGCGCCGCCGTGACGGTGCTGATCCCCATGCCGTCGCCGATGAAGAGGATCAGGTTCTTCGCCTTTCCCGAAGAGGGCTGGAGCGTCTGCGCGCGGGCGAGGGCCTCGCGTCCGGCGCGACGCCAGGCGTCCGCGTCCTGGGCCGTCGCGGGCGGCCCCGTCAGCGCGAACCATGCCAGGGCGAGTGCGCTGGCGCGAATCCTCATCCCCCCCTCGAGTGTCCGGTCGAGCCGGGCCACCGACTACCTTCGCACGCCCACCGCCGCGCGTCAGCGGGTCGCGCGCCGGGCCCTGGGGCGCTCCCCTTCGCACACCCCCAGCGAGCGGAGCTCACGCCGCGCCAGGCCGGCCCAGCCGCGCTGCGCCCGCGGATTGGCCGGACTCGGGTGGGTGATCCGGCCCACCCGGACCTCTCGATCGCCGAGCGCCGCGATCGCGCGAGCCTCGGCGAAGACCCCGATGCCCACCACCCATTCGGGCCGCAGCGCCGCGACGACCCGCCGCAGGTGGCGATCACAGGCCGCGAAGAGCGGCTCGCGCTCGCGGGCCGGCAGCTTGTCGGGCGTGCGGTTGCGCCCGCCGGTCTCGAGGAACGAAAGGGGGCAGTAGTTCGCCAGGTAATGGACGGAGAAGAAGCGCCCGGGCTCGCCGAAGTGTGCGGCCACGGCACCCCACAGCCGAGCGCCGCTCACCTCACCGCGCGGGCAGGCGAAGCCGAGCACGCGCCGCTTGGGGTGCTCCCGCCCGGGCCGCCCGACGGCCGCTTCGATGCCGAGCCAGTCTCGCACGCTCTCCACGTCCCCGAACGGGACGCCGGTCTGGGCCATGCCGAAGGGGCCGGGGTTCATGCCCAGGAAGAGCACCCGCTTGGGGGTGGACCCGTAGGCCAGGATGTAGGCCTCGTGGGGCTTTCGGGCGTACGCGAGCGGGTTGTAGACGTGGCTCACCGGGGGTCCGAAGCGAAGTCCCGCGACCTCCCGGCACAGCTGGCGGGCGGCCGAGCGAAGCTCGCGCGCGATCGCGGACGGCATCGGCGCGTCCCCCTCCCCTGCAACCCCGCCGGGCGGCATCGGCGGCCAAAACCTTCGGCCGACGGCAACCTGTTCTACCATGCGCCCGGGCCCCGCGCGGAACCGGCGCGGAGGCCGCGCTGGGGGGCGCGTCCGAACGAGCCGATGAGCGGCGGCGGGACCGAGCAGATCCGCGTCGAGCTGGACGACGTTCACCTCGACTTCGACGGGCGGCGCGTCTTCCGGGGCCTGTCGTGCGGGTTCCCGAGCGGCCGCATCTCTGTCGTCCTCGGCGGGAGCGGCGCGGGCAAGAGCACCCTGCTGCGCATGGTCGGCGGACTGCAGCGGCCGGACCGCGGGCGGGTGTGCGTCGCGGGTCAGGAAGTGGCGCGCCTCTCGGAGCGCGAGCTCTTCGCGGCGCGCCAGCGAATTGGCATGCTGTTCCAGGGCGGAGCGCTGCTCGATTCGATGACGATCTTCGACAACATCGCCCTGCCGTTGCGTGAGCACGCCAAGCTCTCCGAGGGGGCGATCGCCGAGGCGGTCGAGCGCCGCCTGGTCGATGTCGGGCTCCCGGACACCGCGCAGCTGCTTCCCCGTCAGCTCTCCGGGGGCATGCGCCGCCGCGCCGCCCTGGCGCGCGCCCTCGTGCGCGATCCCGAGATCGTGCTGTGCGACGAGCCGTTCTCGGGGCTCGATCCCGTGAACGTGCGCCGCATCGAGGCCCTGCTGGTGGAGGTGAACCGGCGGCTCGGGCTCACCCTGATCGTGACGTCGCACCACCTGGCGTCGTCGCTGCGCATGGCCGATCGGCTGGTGTTCCTGGTGGACGGGCACGCCGTGTCCGGGGCCGCCGCCGAGATCCTCGAGAGCCGCGACCCCCGCGTCGTCGAGTTTCTCGAGGCTGAGGGCGACGCTCGGGCCGGTCAGGCCGAAGCCCGCTCGGCGAATCCGGGGGGGCCGGCGTGAGGTCGCAGCCGATCGAGGCGGTCGGCCTGCGCGTCGTCGGTCTCCTCGGCCAGTTGGGCGCGTTCGCGCGCTTCGTGGCCGCGATCGGGCGTGCGGTGGTCGTGCGTCCCTACCGCTTCGCTCGGCTGGTCGCGGAGGTGTTCGACATCGGTGTGCGCTCGCTGGCGATCATCTGTGCGTCGGGCGGCGTGGTCGGCGCCGTGCTCGCCCTGCAGGGCTACTACATGCTGGTCAGGTTCGGGGCGGAGGACGCCCTCGGTACGATGGTCGGGCTGATCCTGGTGCTCGAGCTGGGCCCCGTGCTGACCGCGCTGCTCACGACGGGGCGGGCCGCCTCGGCGATGGCGGCGGAGATCGCCTCGATGGTGACGACGGAGCAGCTCGACGGGCTGCGCATGATGTCGGTCGACCCGATCGACTTCGTCGTCGCGCCCAAGGCGGTCGCGATGGTGCTGGTCATGCCGATGCTCTCGGCGCTGTTCATCGTCTGCGGAATCGCGGGTGGCTACCTGGTGGGGGTCGAACTGCTCGGCCTGGACGGCGGGAGCTACCTCACCAGCCTCGAGCAGAGCATCGACTTCGCCGACGACGTCGCCCAGAGTCTGCTCAAGGCACTGGTGTTCGGCGCCCTCGCCGGCTTCATCGCCACCTACCGCGGCTACACCGCCGAGCCGACCGCGGCCGGCGTGAGCGCCGCCACGACGGGTACCGTGGTGGTCGCCTCGGTCTCGGTGCTGATGGCCAACTACGTGATTACCGCACTGTGGCGGGCGTACGGCCCGCCGGGAGGGGTGTGACGAGATGCAAGCGTCTCCCGTTCGCGACCTCGCTGTCGGTCTGTTCGTCCTGGTGGGACTGGCCGCCATCGCGTACCTGTCGCTCCAGGTGGGCGGACTCTCCTACAAGGGTCCGGGGGGATTGCGACTCATCGCCTCCTTCGACCAGATCGGCGGGCTCCGGACGCGGGCACCGGTCGTGATCGCCGGCGTCAAGGTGGGTCGCGTGACCTCCATCCAACTCGACCCGGACCTGCGCGCCCGGGTGACGCTGGATCTCGACGCGAGCCTGGATCTGGACGTCGAGACCAGCGCGGCGATCCGCACCTCCGGGCTGCTGGGTGATCAGTTCGTCTCCCTGGAGCCGGGGGGCGAGGACCTGATGCTCCAGTCCGGCGACGAGATCGCGATCACGGAGAGCGCTCTCTCCCTGGAGGGGCTGATCGGCCGCTTCATCCACAACGCCGACCTCGGGGATGAGGAGGAGTGATGAGGCGGAGGACATCGCCGTGGCTCGCCGGCCTGGCCGCCGGGCTCGCGGCGTTTGCACTCGGCGCCTGCGCCTCCGGCCCGGTCGCTCGAGCGCCGAGTGCGGACCCCGCAGCGCGAGCGGCCGCGGCGTCGGACCCGCAGGCGATCGCCCCCGAAAGCTCGCAGGCCGAAGCGAGCGAAGCGTCGCAACCCGAGGCCTTCGAGGCCGCCGGGTCCGCAGACGCGGCGGCCTCGACCGCTGAGCCCGAGGCGGAGGCCACCGGCAGCGACGCGGACGGCGAGCAGCCGCCCGCGCAGGCGGACCTGGCCGAGCCGGAGCCCGAGGCGACCTCGGGGATCAGCGATCCCATCGAGGGCATGAACCGGCGCATCTTCTGGTTCAACGAGGGACTCGACCGCTACGCGATCGAGCCCGCTGCCGTGGCCTGGGACTTCGTCCTGCCCCATCCCGTCCAGGTCTCGATCAGGAACGTCTTCGACAACGCGTCCTTCCCCGTCACCTTCATCAACAACGTGCTCCAGCTCAAGCCGCTGGGGGCGGCCAAGAGCGTCGGGCGCTTCGTCATGAACACCACGGTTGGCATTGCGGGGATTTGGGATCCCGCGGCGGACGTGGGCCTGCCCGCCCAGAACGAGGACTTCGGCCAGACGCTCGGCTACTGGGGCGTCCCGCCGGGGCCCTACCTCGTCCTGCCTATCCTGGGACCCTCGAACCCCAGGGACCTCGTCGGCCTGGCCGGCGACTTCGTCGGCCAGATCTACCCGCTCTTCTCGCCGGCGATCTTCATCACCCTGCCCGTCACGGCCGTGAACGTCCTCAATCGGCGCTCGCTGTTGATCGAGGAGATCCGCGACAACCGCGAATCGGCCTTCGACTACTACGTGTTCGTGCGCAACGCCTTTACGCAGTACCGCGAGAACCAGGTCATCGACGCGCGCGCGGAGAAGCGCTCGGACGAAGAGGGGCTCTACTTCCCCGAGGAGGAGGACGAGGATCTCTACAACCCGGACGACGCCGAGGATTTTTACTATCCTGACGAGGCTAACGATGAGGACGGGGAACCGCTGGAGGAGTAGCGAGATGCGCAAGCTCGCAGCGAGCTTTGCCGCGTTTGGCCTCGTCGTCGCCTGGCCGGCGGCTGCGACCGGATCGGCAATCGATCCGGAGCCGCGCGCGGTGATCCAGCAGACCCTGGACGAGGTGCTCGCCGTGCTGCGCCAGGAGGACCTCTCCAGCGAGCAGCGTCGCGACGCGATCGAAGAGATCGCCTACGTCCGCTTCGATTTCACCACGATGTCGCGGCTGGTGCTCGCCCGCAGCTGGAAGCGCTTCTCGACGCCGCAGAAGAGGGAATTCGTCGAGCAATTCAAGCTCTATCTCGCCAACAGCTACGGCGCCCGCATCGATCGCTACGACCAGGAAGAGGTCGAGATCTTCGACGAGCGCCGGGAGCCGCGCGGCGATATGACGGTGCGGACCCGCGTCCTGGGCGGCGAGTTCAACGGCGTGATCATCGACTACAGGCTGCGCAACCGAGAAGGCGAATGGCGGGTCATCGACGTGGTGATCGAGGGCATCAGCCTGGTCTCCAACTACCGCGACCAGTTCAAGGAAGTACTGGCCCGGGGCGGACCCGATCACCTGCTGGAGCAGCTGCGCAAGAAGAACGAGGCCGGCCCGAAAGCGGCTCCCGCCGCCTCCGAGCAGTGAACCCGGCCGGCGCGCGCGCTACTCGCCCAACGTCTCCTCCAGCACAGAGCGCATGCGGGCGGTGTGGGAGCCCTCCCAGTAGACCCGTCCGCACGAGCGGCACTCGACGAAGCGGCGCAGCTCGCGGAGCACGCGGGCGGGTACGCGTCCGGCGACCTGCTCGGGCGCGGCCGGCGTCAGGGGCGCGTTGCAAACCGAGCAGCGCCGGAAGAGCCGTCCGCGCCAGTCGAGGCGCATACGCCCGGCCACCTGACGGAGCTGCTCGAGCGGCGCCTCCGTCCGCAGGACCAGGATGCTCGGCACGCGCCACTCCTCCGCCAAGGCGCGGTCGCGGGTCAGGATCACCCGGTTTTCGTCCAGTGCCCTCCGGACCAGGTGCTCGTCGTCGATGTCCGCCTGGTAGGCGCTGTCGTACCCCAGCACTCGCAGCCAACGCGCGAGGCGGCCGAGCATGGCGTCCACCATGAAGCGGGGCTCCTGGGCAGGGCGGTGCTCGACCCGCGGCTCCACTCCCACCCGCGTCCCGCACGTGCAGTGGATCGTGCGCCCGAACGAGAAGAGGGCCACGTCGTACTCGCGCCCGCAGCTGGGGCAGGGCACCGCCACCGCAGCCTCGACCTCAGGGGCGCCCGCGCGATTCGCCCATCACGATCGCGCGCGCGATCAGGTGCGCCAGGCGCAGCGGCTCGGGAAGCTCCGATTTGCGACGCGTGGCGCAGACTAGCTCGGTGGCGGTCTGCCGGTCGCTGCCCGCCTGGGCGGCGAAGAGGCGCCGCTGCACCGAGAACGCGGCCGGGGTGCGCTCGACGATCGCGAGCCGGTGCTCCAGCCCTGCGGCGCGCAGCGCCTCGGCCAGGCGGTGGTTCTCCGGGTTGCGGCGGTTGACGATCAGCACCGGCACACCGAGACGACCCGCCAGCGCCTCGACGTCCACCACCGCCAGACCGGCGAGGGTGACGCCGGAGAAGAAGATCCCCTGGAGCGCGGGTCGCACCCGCAGGCCGCCGATCCAGTCCGCCAGGAAATCCGTGGCGCCCTCGCCGTCCACCGGAAAGGTCGTCACCGCGACCGCCTCCACCAGGTCGGCGCCCTCCATGGTCACGCCGACGAGGGGGACGCTCTCGCTCACCCGCTTCTCGAAGGGGCCGTCGTCGATGCCCAGCACGTGAGGTCGCTTGGAGGGGCGCATGGACGCAATTCTAGCCGGCGCTTGACTTTCGCCCCGAGCGCGCCATAGAACTTGCTGCCGCGGGCGTCCGCTGCACCTGCACAGCCCCGAGGAGCCCCCATGACCGCTGCGTCGAGTCCGACCTCGTACAAGATCCAGGGCCGCGAGGTGCGGTTGCCGGTGGTCGTGCGCCGGGCGAGCTCGGGCTCCGCGACGTTCGTGGTCTCGGCGCAGGCGGCGCGGCGGTTGCTGCCCGGAAGCGAGATCGATGTGGCCGAGATCTTCCCGGGGCGCGCGCTGTGCAGCATCGCGATCATCGACTACCAGGACAACGACCTCGGCGACTACAACGAGGTGTCCATCGCGTTCTTCGTGCGCCCGCGCGGCGCTGGTGGCATACCCTACCTGGGCCCGGTGGTCGACATGATTCGCGGCGGCCTCGGCACCTACATCCACCACCTGCCCGTGGATCAGAGCTTCACCTGCGAGGCGGGCCGCACCATCTGGGGGTTTCCGAAGACGGTTCAGCAGATCGACTTCGATTACGAGCCACAGCGCGTCCGCTGCCGGCTGGTCTACGGTGGCGAGCACGCCCTCACCCTGACCGTTCCCCGCGGAGGGGACCGCACGCTCCCCGACCGGAGCATGACCACCTTCACTTTCATCGAAGGTGTGGCGCACCGGAACGCCTTCAGCTCGGGTGCCGAGGGCTTCGGCGTTCGGCTGGGGGGCGCCGAGCTCAGCCTGGGCAGCGGGCCCGTGGCCGCCGAGCTGCGCAGCCTGGGACTGCCCCGGCGCGCGCTGATGACCACCTGGATGGAGCGGATGCACGGGACCTTCGACGCCCCGGTCAAGCTCTGAAGCGCGGGCTCTCGCTCAGCGCAACCCGACCAGGTACGAGACCCATGCCGGATCGTCGGGCGCGTGCTCGCGGCGGGTGAAGACGTCGTTGCCCCGCCCGGTGTCGAGGTCCGTGCCCTCCCAGTAGACCTCGACGTCCGAGAAGCCCGCCTCGATCAGCAGCTCGCGCAGCTCTGCCAGCGACCAGAGCCTCCAGTCGTAGCGGAAGACGCGTTGCATCCGGCTCCCGTCCCGGAACTCGAAGTGGATGTAGTTGAGCACCGCGTTGTGGATCGGGTCGTAGGCGTGCTGGTCCCAGACGTAGGTGAAGCCGTCCACCTTGCGCGGCTCCTCGCTGGTCCGCTGGGCGTCGGCGCCCCCGTAGGCGTCGAGGAACAGCAGTCCCTCGTCGGCCAGCGTCGACCGCGCCTTCTTCAGGTAGGCGAGCAGCTCGGGCCGCGTCTTGAACAGGAAGTAGGAGAAGTTGAAGGCGACCGTGACGTCCATTCTGCTGACGCCCACGTCGAGGACGTCGCCCTCGATCAGCTCGAGGCGGCGCGCCTGGTCTTCGCGCAGGCGGGCCACGTTGTGCCTTCGCCCCCATGCCAGGGGCTCCGGATCCAGGTCGATCCCCCAGGCCCGGTTCTCGCTGTGGATCGCCACCCAGTGGCACGCCACCGCGGCGGTGCCGCAGAAGTCTTCCCGCAGCCGTCGCGGCGGTCGACCGTAGTGGTTGCGGAACACGCGGTTGATCAGGTGTACGTCCGCGTCGGGTGCGTTGACGCTCTTCTGGTAGAGCTCGTACCTGTCGGCCCGCTGGGCCAGCGTCCTGCGGCCCCGCCGCCTGCGCTTCATCCTCTCAGCCCCCCGTTTCGCCGCCGCGCGCCGCCGGATACGCAGCCCGCGCGCAGCTTAGCTCACGCTCGCAGGGCCGCGGGGCGCGCGTGATCACCGCCACCATCGCCGCAGCGCGTTCCG
>JAZFWH010000073.1:0-2330 GCA_036482635.1 Myxococcota bacterium | reverse complement strand
CGCGGGCCGCAACCCCAACCTGATCCTGTTGAGCGTCGGCACGCTCGGCGGCCGCCCGGACCTGGGGATGGTGATGGTGGCCCTGTGGACGGTCGTCTCGCTGGCGTTTCAGGGCATCCGGCTGCTGCAGGCCTTCGTGCGCCGCCGCCGGGGCACGCCCGTCGAAGCGTGGGATGAAGCTTCCCGTGCGCCCGTCCGTCCAAACCGGGAAGCCCACAGTGGGAGCGCCGCATGAGCGGAAGGGTCCGGGGCAAGGCGCAAGCGCCGCGCAGCGAGGCGCAGCCGAGCGGAGTCCGGGGCAAGGCGCAAGCGCCGCGCAGCGAGGCGCAGCCGAGCGGAGTCCGGGGCAAGGCAACTCGCGCCGCACAGACGGCTGCGGCGCTGCTGGCAGGCTGCGCCCTGCTCGGCGCCGCGGGTGCGCTGGAGCGGGGGGACCGCGCCTCTCGAGTCACCGGGCGCGGGTCCGCCTCGGAGTACTGGGACCTGATGGCGCGCTTCGAGTCGGGCCACCGCCTGTTCGCGCGCTTCCTGATCACGAACGAGGGGCCGGGCAATCGCACCGCCATCGCGTACGGCCACCTCCTGCATCCCGACGGGACCGCGTCGCGCTTCCGCAACGGCCGGCGTTGGGGAGACTGGACGCTGAGCCCCGACGGCCTGACGCTCGACGTGGGCTCGAGCCTGCTCGACCAGCACCAGCCCGAGGGCCGCCTCGAAATCGACAGCGACAAACAGGGCGTGAAGATCTACCTGCGCTTCGCCTCCGACGGCCCGGCCACGTGGCGCGACGATCCGGCGCTCGGCGACTACCGCGTCGACCTGCTCGACCTGGCCACTCCCGTGGAGGGCACGATCTGGGTGCGGGGCATGGCCGAGACCGTCGGCGTGCGCGGCAGGATCGGCATCACCCACACCTGGATGGAGCAGAGCGAGTCGGACCTGGCGCTGCGCCGGATCGAGTTCTTCTCCCTCGGAGACGGCGCGCGGCTCTACGTCTCGGACGTGACGGCGCCGAGCGGGCGGCGCTCGGGCTGGCTGGCCCTCGAGCGCGACGGAGAAGTCATCCAGCGCGGCTTCGAGATGAGTCTCGACGAGCGCGCGGCGCCCGCCGGCGAGCGCTATCCCCTGCCCAGCGTGCTGCGCCTGCGCGGCGACGATCTCGAGGGCGAGCTCCATCTGGGCCGGACCCTGTTGGACCGCAATCCCTTGGAGGACCTTCCCCAGCCCTTCCGCTTCCTGCTATCATTGAAGATGAGTCCACGTCGGGTGTGGACGGAGTCGACTTTCGAGGTCACGTTCGCAGCCACCAACGGCCAGCCGGCCCTGACGCTCCGCGGCTCTGGTGTGACCACCGTGACGTTCCTCAACCCGCCCCCCTCCTCGATGTAGAGGTCCTCCGCTCGAAGCCGGGAGTGCCATTCGTGCGAATCGCGGTCCTCAACAACTTGCGCGCCGGGCGGAGCGGCCGACTCGTCTCCGAGGTGCTTTCGCTGCTGCGGCAGTACCCCGACGTGCTGCACGCCGAGACCCAGGACATCGCCGCGGTGCCCGAGGCGCTCGCAGAGCTCGCCGGCGAGGAGGTCGACCTGCTGGTCGTGAACGGCGGCGACGGCAGCCTGCAGCACACGCTCACCGAGCTGCTCGCCCGCGACCCGACCGTGCCCGTACCCCTGGTGGCGCCGCTGCGCGGCGGACGCACCAACACCAGCGCGCGGGACCTCGGCGGCAACAGAAACCCGCTCAAGGGCCTGGCCGGACTGCTGGAAGCGGCCAAGGCGGACCGCCTGGCCGAGCGCTTCGTCGAACGCGCGGTGCTGCGAGTCGCCTTCGACAAGGGACACGCCGTCCAGTACGGGATGTTCTTCGGAGCGGGGCTGATCCGGCGCGCCATCGCGCTGACCCATCGGCTGTTTCCTCCGGGCCGCAGCCAGGGGGTACTCGGCGCCGGACTGATGACCGGCGCGCTCGTGTTGCGACTCGCGCTGAGGCGCACCGACTCGGTGCTGGCCCCCGACAAGCTCCAGATCGTGCTCGACGGCGAGCCCGTGCGAGAGGGCGAGTTCCGCCTGGCGCTCGCGACCACGCTCGACCACCAGTTCCTGAACATCAACCCCTTCTGGGGCTCCGGGCCCGCCCCCGTGCGCTTCACCTGCCTCGCGGCATCGGCGAAGGGCATGCGCTCGGCGGCCTTGGGCATCCTGCGCGGCCGGCCGAAGCCGCACGTGACGCCGAAGAACGGCTACGTCAGCCGCAACGTCGAGTGCGCGAAGCTTCGGCTGGACTGCGGCTTCACGATCGACGGGGAGCTGTTCGAGCCGGAGCCCGACGAG
>JAZFWH010000072.1:0-12173 GCA_036482635.1 Myxococcota bacterium | reverse complement strand
AAGTTCCTGCGCGACTTCACGCGGCGGCGGCGCTTCGCGGGGGTCGAGGCCCCGCCGGCTGCGGTGCGCGCGCTGGTGGCGCGCATTGCGTCGGAGCAGCCGGCCGACCGGCCGTTGCCCCGGGGCTTCGCCGAGTGGCGCGCCCGCGTGGCGGTGCCCGAAGCAGACGGGGCGGCGACTCCCGGCGAGCTCGCGCGCGCGGAACTCGGCGCTGAAGGCGCGGAGGACGGCGCGACCCGTGCCGCGGAACTCGTGCGGGAGCGCGAGCTGGGGCCGTGGCCGCCGGCGGGCGAAGCGCTGCAGCGGATTGCCCAGCGGCTGGGCGAGGCCGGAAAGGGCCGGATCATCGTCCCCGGTGCGCGCCGCCGCGGTGAGGTCGCGCAGCTCTCCGACGAGGCGCTGGTCGAGCTGTTCGGAGAGCGCTTCGCCTTGCACACCGCGCAGCGTTTCGAGGAGAGCGCGTACACGTTCTGGAAGAGGGGGGTCGCCGGCGACGCGCGCGCCTGCCTGGCGGCCGCCGTGGCCTTTCGAGAGCGGGCGCCGACGGACAACCCGGTCGCGCGGGCGATGTTCGAGGTGTGGCTCGGACCCGTGTTGTCGAAGCTCGAAGAAGAGACAAGCGAGCAGGAGAAGGACTCTCTGCTCGTCAAGCCATAGACCTTCGAGGAGAATCACCAGGAGATGGCCATGAGACGCCGGTTCGGCAGGGGAAGACGCAGCCGAGGCTCGGGCGAGAGTCGCAACGCGCCGATCGACGCCGCGCGCTGGCTGGCGCGCATCGCGGAGTTGGGCGTGGTGCCGGCGCGCGAGCTGGAGCCGGTGCAGGTCGAGGACATCCCCGCCAGCTTCGCCGCGCTGGGTGCGGGCGAGAGCGAGGCGGGGGTGCCGCTGGTCGTCGCCTTCGCGCCGCGCAGCGGTGGCGACGCGGCGCTGGCCGCCGTCGCCTACGCGCGGCGCCGCGCGAGCGAGCAGGGTTTCGACGGTGAGGTCGTGGCCGTGGCGCCGCAGTGGTCGATCGCGTCGCGGCGGCGCCTCGGACTCCTGATGGCCGAACCCTTCAGGTTCCGGGCGCTGGCGGCCTCGGCGCTCGCCGAGGGCGAGAACACCGTGGAGCTCGGCGAGAGCCTCGAGGCTGGCGTCCTGCCGGTGCAGCAAGCGGCCGCATACGTCGTGAGTTCCACCGACCGCGAAATCTTTCTGCGCGCCCTCGCCGCCCTGGAGGGCCTGGCTGCCAAGCACGGTGGCGCCGTCCGGGGCGCCGCCGACGGTGTCGAGCTCGTGCTTCTCGCCCGGCGCGCCGCGGCGCTGCGCGCCAGCGAGTCGGGCGTCGTGCTCGACGCCTACCTGGCGGATCGCTTTACCGTGACCCTCGAAGCGGACACCTTGGCCACCAGCATGGACCGGCTCGAGGGCCAGCTGCGCAAGCGGCTCGCCGACCGCCGCACGCGCTCCGGCGAAGAGGGGCTGCGCGCGGCGCTGCTTCCCGCGCTGGTCTCCGCCGGCGGAGTGCGCACCTGGGCGCCGTGGCCGCTGGGCGGCTCCGACCCGGAGGTGCTCGATCTGGCGGGGCTGCGCGAGGACGGTCGATCCGTCGTCGCGGCTGCGCGCGAGCAGGTGACGCTACCGGCCCTGGCCTCGATCCTCGACGCGCTGCTCGCCCTGCGCCCCGCGCTTCCGGCGCTCTTCGCCCGCGCCGACACCCCCGTGCGCCTGGGGGTTCCGAGGCTGGTGCTCGCGGGTTCGCGCTTCGACGACTCGGCGCTCCACGCCCTGTCCGCGCTCTCGCTGGAGCGCGCTCTGTACGACGTCCGCCAGCGCCGCGGTCGGGACCCGGTGCTCGAGTCGCGCGGCGAGCCCGAAACACCGCGCGTGCAGGCCGAGCCGCAGCGCGCGGCTGCCGGGGCGGCGGAGAGCGAGGCTCCCAGCGCGCCGCAACGAGCGCCCCAGGCCGCGGAACCGGCGCAGCGGAAGCAGCCGCGCTTCGAGGAGATCTCGCTGTTCGACCTGGACGACGAGCGCCAGCCGGCCAGGGCATCCGCAGGCGAGGAGTCTACGCGCCGGCGCTCGCGCCGGGGCGGACGGCGCAGAGGGCGGCGCACGCGCGGTGCCCCGGAAGGCGCGCGCGGTGCCCCGGAAGGCGCGCGCGGTGCCCCGGAGGAGCGCGGCGAGGCCCCCGCCGTGGAGAGCCGGCACGGGAACTCGCATCGCCGCATGCCGCGGGGCAGGCCCCGGGCCCAGACCGAGGCGGAGCCCGTCCGTGCGGCGCCGACCGACGCGGACGAGCTGGACGATCTCTCCGAGACCCTCGCGCCGCTGGCCACCGACGCGCCCGAGCCGGAAGCGCAGCCGGAGCCGGCCTACGACGACGAAGAAGAATTCGCCGGCGAGGCGGAGTCCGAACGCGATCGCCTGCACCGCGAACGCGAGCGTCGCCGCCGCGCCCGCATCGCGAAGGCGGCGCCCGAGCCCCAGCCGGAGGCGGCGCCGCGGCCGCCTCGGCGGCGCGCAGCGATCGTGGCCCACGCCGATCGCGCCTCCCTGGTGGCCGCGATCCTGCTGGCCCGGGACGTGCGCCTGCTCGCCGGTTTCTGGATCTATCCCCAGGCGGAGCTCATGACCTTCTTCCGCAGCGTGGCCACGGACCGCGCCGAAGAGGCGCCGATCCACCTGGTCGGCTTCACCGCCACGCCGGCTCGCGACACGATCCAGGCGGCGGCCCTGTACCGCGAGCGCCTGGACTGGTACGACCATCACGAGTGGCCGCCGGAAGATCTGGAGGGACTGCGCGAGGCGATCGGAAGCGAGAACGTCCACGTCTGCCCGGGCACCGAGAGCAGCTTGCCTGCCGTTCTCGGTGTGCGCACGCGCCGCAGTCGCTTCTCGGACAAGCTCGTCGAGCTGGTGACCGGGCGCTTCAGCCAGCATGACTACGAGCGCTGGGGTCGGCTGTGGTGGCAACGGCTGCAGGAGATCGCGGGCCGCAGCGGAGATCGGCGAGCGGACGTCGAGCCGCTGCTGGTGGGACGACCGAGCGACCTGGCGCTTGAGGCCGCCGCGGTGCCGTCGCCGCCCGTGCCGCCCGAGGTCGAGTACGTCTCGAAGCTGGACTTCAGGCTCGTTCACTTCGGGGGTTACGTGCTGGTGGTGGTGCCCGTCAGCGCCGAGCTCGACCTGCACCTGGCCGCGCGCGTCGCGCGCGGGCGCTACGCGGCGGAGCTCTCGCTGGCGTTCTACGAGGGAGGGGAGCTGTTCGTGCTCGGCGCGGACGACGTGCGCGGCCGCCGCGAGCTCGACCTGGGTGCGATGGTCGACCACCTGGGGGCAAAGCACGACTGGGCCGACGCACTCTCCGACGAGGACCACGTGGCGCGGGTACGTATCCAGCGCTTCGCCGAGCACCCGGAGCGCCTCGAAGAGCTGATCGGGGACATCGCGATGGGGCGTTCCATCCTCGAGGGCTAGGGCCCGTGGACCATGCCAACCTCGTGGAGATCTTCTCGTCCGTCCAGGGCGAGGGGCCGCACGTCGGAGAGACCACGCTGTTCGTTCGCTTCGGCGAGTGCGATCTGCGCTGCCGCTGGTGCGACTCGCCCCACACCTGGCTGCCCGCGCGCGAGTGCCGGATCGAGACGCGGCGCGGGAGCGGCTCGTTCCGCAGCCTGCCGAACCCGGTGAAGCTGGGGGACGCGCTGGCAGCGGCTGACGCCCTCGAGGTCAGCGCTCATCGCTTCGTCAGCCTGACGGGCGGCGAGCCCCTGCTCCAGCCGGAGGCCGTCGCGCAGCTGGCCCGGGCGCTTCGCGAGCGCGGTCCGCGCATCCTGCTGGAGACCCACGGCGCCTGCATCGCGGGACTGGAGCGCGTGATCGGCTGCGTCGACGTGGTGTCGATGGACTGGAAGCTGACCAGCGACGTGCGCCGCGCGGAAGACCCCCGCGGCGGACCGGTCGAGCCGTTCCACGACGTCCACGAGCGCTTTCTGGGCCTTGCCTCGCGGGCCGCACAGGTGGTGGTCAAGGTCGTGATCAGCCGCGCTTCGCGGGACGAGGAGATCGACGCGATGAGCGAGCGCATCGCGCGCGTCGCCCCCCGCACTCCCGTCGTGGTCCAGCCGGTCACCCCGTTCGGGCCGGTGCGCGAGGCGCCCGACGCCGGGCGGCTGCTGGCGCTGGTGGCGCGCATCGCGCGCACGCTCCCGCAGGTCCGCCTGATTCCCCAGACCCACAAGCTCTACGGCGCCCCCTGAGCCGGGCCCGGCGGAACCGGCTCAAGTGCCTCCCGGGGGCGGTCGAGACGATCCCGGGGGGCCGGGACTCTGGCGAACCGCCGCAGATACCATCGGACCAGGAAGCGGATGGTCTGCACCGTGACGATCGGAGGCCGACGCCACTCCGGCGTGGTGCTCGACGTCTCGGCGCGGGGCCTGTTCATCCAGACCAACGCGAAGCCGACCGCCGACGAGCCCGTCATGGTGGAGATGAGCGTCCCCAACCAGAAGGAGACGCTCCGCCTCAACGCCCGAGTGCGCCGCGTCAAGGTCGTTCCGCCCCAGCTCCTCACCGTCGCGCAGGGGGGGCTGGGGCTCGAGGTCGAGAACGCCCCCGAAGCCTTCTACGCGCTGCTAGCCGGCGTCCAGCGGGAGAAGTCGTCCGGAAGTGGGGCCGAGTCGTCGAAGTCGTCCAAGACGGCGGCGAAGCCCCGGGCGTCCAAGAAGAAGGGCGCCAGCGCCTCGCCGAAGCAGCCGCGCAAGGCGCCCGCCGGCCGACCGAAGCCCGCGGCCAGGTCGCCCGAGCGCGTCGCCGCGCCGCCCCCCAAGCCCGAGCCTCCCAAGCCCAAGTCGGCGCGCTTTCGCGTCCGCGCCAGCCAGCTGACCGGCTCGCGCTCGCAGTCGCTGATCGTCTCCGCCGCGTCGGAACAGGAAGCGCGCCAGCAGGTGCTGTCCGAGCTCGGCGAGGGTTGGAAGATCCTCGAAGTCAGCCCCGGCTAGTCCGCCAGCAGCGCGGCGCGCGGGTCGGACGCCTCGGCCGCGTGTCGTAGCCGCGCCACGAACGCGCGCAGGTCGCCGTCGAGCTCGGCGAGCCGGGCCGCGTAGGCGTCGAGATCGGCGGAGTAGGTTCCGGCCAGCGCCAGGCAGGCGTCGTTGAGCTGAAGCGAGGCCACCAGATCGGCGGCGTCGTAGCTCGCGAGCGGCAGCTCGGCGATCCGCTCCCTGGCGCGCCGCTCGACGTCGCGGCGCGCCGCGTCCCGCCCCGGCCCTGCCGGCTCGCGCGCGTAGAGCGCGGCGACCTGCGCGCGCAGCTGCAGGATCGCCTGCTCGATCTGCCGGCTCTCATCGACGCGCTGGCGTTCGCGCCGGGCCCGCTCGGGGTGGGCCGACCCTGCGTAGAACTGCACCGCGCCTTCCTCACCGATGAAGCTCGCCACGCCCTCGTTGAAGTCGGCGTCGCCCGGCACGTACACCGTGGCGTGGACCAGTTCGTGCACGATCACCTCGACCACCGCCCCCTCGTCGCCGCGCAGCATGGGGCCGGTCACCGGATCGTCGAACCAGCCGAGCGTCGAGTAGGCGCGGACTCCGACCTCGCACACGTCGAGCCCGCGCGCGCGCAGGCGCTCGGCTTCGGCCTCGGCTCGCTCCCGGTCGAAGAAGCCCTTGTAGGGCAGCCGGCCGAGGAAGGGGTAGCTGAAGCCGGCGGGCTCCAGCTCGCCGGCGCGCGTGGCGACCACGCTGGTCACGACGCGGTCGCCCGGCCAGGGCACGTAGCTCGTATATTGCCCACCGACGTCGAGGCCCAGCCCGGCGGCGAACTCCCGCGCCCGCTCGGTGAGCTCGAGTCGCGCGCGGAGCTCGGGCGGCGTGGAGGGATCGGCCAGCAGCGCCTCGATCGGCTGGCGCGCCCGCAGCAGGCGCGCCTGGCCGGCGGCGAGGTGGGCGAGGTAGCAGCCGGACGTGCCGAGGGACAGCACCAGCAGGGCCGCGGCGCGGACCGCGTTCGTGCGCATCGAGGTCCGCGTGACGGACGTCGGCGAGGCCGAGCGGCTGGCCGCGGAGGCGTACGCGGCGGGCGCCGTCGGCCTCGAGGAGCGCGAGCGGGATGCGGGCATCGCGTTGCTCCTCTACGCCCCCGAGGCCGCCGCGGACGCCGTCCACCGCCGCGTGGCCGCGTGCGCCGGAGCCGGCAGCTCGGTCGGCGCCCCGGAGCGGGTGCCCGACGCCGACTGGTCCGAGGCGTGGAAGGAGGGGCTCGAGGCGATCGTGATCTCGCCGCAGCTGGTCATCCGTCCCTCCTTCGTCTCGCATTCTCGCGCGGTCGGCCAGTGCGAGCTGGTGATCGATCCCGGCCAGGCCTTCGGTACCGGGGGCCACGCCTCGACCCGGCTCGCCTTGGAGTGGATCGATCTGCTGGCGCCCGGGCTGAAGCGCGGCGCCCGGCTGCTCGACGTGGGCACGGGCAGCGGCGTGCTGGCCCTGGCGGCGCTGCGGCGCGGGCCGCTCGAGGCCGTCGCGTTCGACACCGACGCCCTCGCCACGGCGGCGGCGCGCGCGAACGCCCGCGCCAACGGACTGGCCTCGCGGCTGCGGCTCTTCACGGGAACGCCCGCGGCGCTGGGGGCGGGCGCGTTCGACCTCGTCGTCGCGAACCTGCTGCGCAGCGAGCTGCTGCCCTGGCTCGAGGTCCTCGCCGCCCGTACCCGGCCGAGCGGGCGCGCCGTGTTCTCGGGCCTGCTGGCCCGCGAGCGGCGTGCGGTCGAGTCGCCCCTGCTGCGCGCCGGGTTCCGGATCGTGGACGTGCGCGAGCGCGAAGACGCGAGCGGCGACGCGTGGGTGAGCCTGCTCACGCAGCGTTGAGTTGCTCGCGCCAGTGGCGCAGCACGCGTTCCAGCGTGTCCTCCAGCCTCACGCCCGGCGCCCACCCGGTCGCCGCGCGCAGCCGCGTGGCGTCGCCCACCGCGACATCGGTCGGGCGCACCCGGGCGGGATCGACCTCGATCGCGGGGCGCACGCGCACCCGGGCGAGCAGCCCCTCGAGCAGATCGCCGATGCGCACACCCACGCCACTGGCCACGTTGTAGGCTCCGGCGGCGGCGCCGCGGTCGAGCAGCCGCGCGTAGGCGTCCACCACGTCGGCGATGTCGAGAAAGTCGCGCACCGAATCGAGGTTCCCCACGCGCAGCCGTGGCGCGCTGCGCCCGGCCTCGATCGCGACGAGCTGCCTCGCGAAGCCCGACAGCACGAACGCGTCGGACTGGCCGGGACCCGCGTGGTTGAAGGGGCGAACGCGCACGACGTCGAGGCCCCGTTCTGCGTAGGCTGCGCCCAGCAGATCGGCAGCGGCCTTGCTGCGGGCGTAGGGCGAGCGCGGGCGGAGCGGCGCGGCTTCCGTGAAAGGCGGAGCCCCGGGCGGCGCCGACCCGTACTGAACGCCCGACCCGACCAGCACGACCCGCGCCTGCGGGGCGCGCCGCGCGGCCGCCTCCAGGACCGAGCGGGCTCCGAGGAAGTTCACGCGATACGTGAGCTTCTCCTCGCGCCAGGATGCGGCCACCGAGCTCTGGGCCGCCAGGTGGACGATCGCGTCGGGTCGCACCTGCGCCACCCCCGCCTCGACGGCCGCGGCGTCGCAGACGTCGAACTCGCGATCGGTGGCGTGGACGTCGACTCCGTCGCGGCGCAGGCGGGGCCCCAGGTGTCCGCCGACGAAACCACTCGCTCCCGTGACGAGCACGCGCACGCGCCGCAGGCTGCCAGACGCCGAGCCGCTGTGCTATAGGCCCGAAGACCTTGCTGGCCTCCGCGTCCGCCCTTCCGCTGCCCGCCCGTCTCGATGCGGTCCTGTTCGATGCGGGCGGCGTCCTGTTGCACCTCGACTACCCGTTCATCGCGCGCGCGGCGCAGCGCCGCGGGGCGCGGGTCGACGCGTCGGCGCTATACCGCGCGGAGGGTGCGTCGCGCCGCGCCGTCGACCGGTCGGCGGCGGGAGGCGAGCTGGAGCGCGACGCCGTGCGCCTGCGGGGCTACCTGGGGCAGCTGCTCGTCGCGGCCGGTCTGGCCGAGCCCGCGAGGGCGGCGATCCTCGACGACCTGGAGCGGGAGCACCGGGCGCGCAACCTGTGGCGCGTGCCCCCCGCGGAGGCCGCCGAGACCCTGGCGGAGCTGCGGGCGCGGGGCCTGCGCACGGCCGTCGTCTCCAACGCGGACGGCCGGGTGGAACGACTTCTCGAGGAGGCCGGCCTCGCGCGCCACCTCGACCTGGTGGTCGACTCGCAGCTCGAGGGCGTGGAGAAGCCCGACCCGGAGATCTTCCGGCGGGCCCTGGCGCGGCTCGGCGTGGCGGCGGAGCGCGCCGCCTACGTGGGTGATATCTATTCGGTCGACGCGCTGGGGGCACGCGCGGCGGGCCTCGCCCCGGTGATCCTGGACGGGGCGGGCGCGTACACCGAGATCGACTGCCCCACGATCAAAGGCCTGGGCATGCTGCTCGAGTGCATCCCGCCGCGAGCCTAGGAGAAGCACGTGATCCTCGGCGTCTCGGGACTCAACGGCGCGGGGAAGGGCGAGGTCGTCCGCTACCTCGAGGCGCGCAGCTTCTACGCGCTGTCGCTCTCCGACGTCATCCGCGACGAGCTGCGCGAGCGCGGGCTCGAGGAGTCCCGGGAGCAGATGATCGAAGCCGGCAACGCGATCCGCACCGCCGAGGGGCCCGGCGCCCTGGCGCGGCGCCTGGTCTCCAAGCTCGAGGCGGACCGCAACTACGTGATCGACTCGATCCGGCACCCGGCGGAGGTGGAGGTCCTACGCGGGCGGAGCGACCGCTTTCGCCTGATCTGGGTGGAGGCCGACGAGAGCCTGCGCCTGGAGCGGCTGCGCGCACGCGGGCGCGGCGGCGACCCGGCGACACTCGACGAGCTGCGCCGGCTCGAAGGCCGCGAGCTCGAGAGCGACGACCCGGCGGCCCAGCAGCTGCTCGCCGTCCGGGAGCTGGCCGACTCCCGCGTCGAGAACGGTGCGGCGCTGGAGGCGCTGCACCAGGCCCTGCAGCGGCTGCTGGAGCGCAGCTTTTTTTTTGAGCGGCCGAGCTGGGACGAGTACTTCATGTCGATCGCGCGGGTGGTCGCGTCGCGCAGCAACTGCGTCAAGCGCAAGGTCGCCGCGCTGATCACGCTCGACCGCCGGATCATCTCCACCGGCTACAACGGGACGCCGCGCGGGGTGCGCAACTGCAACGAGGGCGGCTGCCCGCGTTGCAACGCCTTCGCCGAGGGCGGCACGCGGCTGGACGAGTGCCTCTGCTCCCACGGCGAGGAGAACGCGATCACCCAGGCCGCGCTCCACGGAGTGTCCGTTCGCGGCGGGACGATTTACACTACGTTGTGTCCGTGCCTCATCTGCACCAAGATGATCATCAACGCCGGCCTCGCCGAGGTCGCCTACAACGCGGACTACCCGCTGGGCGATGTCTCGCTGTCGCTGCTCCGAGAAGCGGGCGTGAAGGTCCGCCGGGTGGCGCTGGCGACGGGCTAGCCAGCCCGCTGAAGCTCCGCTTCGCTTCGCGCCCAGGCGAGGGCGCGATCGTCGGCGGAGCCGTTTCGCCAGTGATATCCAGTGTATGCCCCCCACGGTTGCCGAGGGGCCTCGGGCCGCAACCGCGCGCGCCGCCGACGCCGGGGCCCCGACCCAGGTTTTTCTAAACCTGCTCAAGAACGCGACCGAAAGCGTTCGGGGGGGGGCGCAACGGTGCAGCCTAGTCCCGAGCGTCTGCTCGACTATCGCGAGTTCCCGGTCCTTTACGTGGACGACGAGCCGGAGAGCCTGCGCATCTTCGAGCTCAGCTTCGCCGGCGAGCTCGAGATCCTCACCGCGACCAGCGGCGAGGAGGGGCTCGACATCCTCAACCGCCGGCCCGTGGCGTTGGTGCTCTCGGACCAACGCATGCCCGCCATGACGGGCGTGGAATTCCTCTCCCGCGTGCGCGAGCTCGGCCCCGAGACCGTGCGGATCCTGGTCACCGCCTACGGCGATGCCGACACGCTGCGCAGCGCCGTCAACAGCAGCTCGATCTACCGCTACATCCCGAAGCCGTGGACGCCGGACGAGATGAGGGTCACCCTGCGCCGCGGCATCGAGGTGTACGCGCTCGACCGCGAGCGCGCGCAGCGGCTGCGCGAACTCACCCTGCTCAACCGCATCGCGAAATCGATCCACCAGGAGCTGGAGCTCGAACGCCTGCTGGATCTCCTGCTCGAGACGGTGATCGGGGAGCTCGCCTACGATGCGGCCGGGATTCTCTTCTTCGATGCGAAGGGGCAGACGTTGAGCTGGGGGCGCCTGGCGCCCGCCGAGAGCCCGGTGAGCGAGCGGCTGCGGGAGCTCAAGATCGCGCACAGCGCCGCCCCCGAATTCCTGGCGCGCCTGCGCGAGGGCGAACCGCTCGTCCTGTCGGTGGGCGAGGCGCTGAGCCTGGAGGCGCCGGTGCGCCGCTGGGTGACCGAGGTCGCGGCCGAAGAGATCCTGGTGATTCCGTTGGTGGGCAAACGCGGGGCCGTCGGTGCCATCTGCATCGACAATCGCCGCGGCGGGCGCAAGTTCAGTGCGGACGATCGCACGCTGCTGGCGGGCCTCGCGCAACAGGCCGTCATCGCCATCGCGAACGCCCGGCTCGTGGACGATCTGCGCCGCTCTCGGGAGCAGGTCATGCGAGCCGATCGCCTGGGGCGCCTCGGCACCCTCGCCTCCGGTCTGGCCCACGAGATCAACAACCCGCTGACCTCCATCCACACCTTCCTGAGCATGGCGCCCGGCAAGCGGCAGGAGGACGATCCGGAGTTCTGGGGCGACTACCACGCGCTGGCCGCGCGCGAGGTGGACCGCATCCGCCGGCTGGTGGACACGATGCGCGGGCTCGGTCGCACCAGCGGCAGCTCGGCTCCGCGCGAGACCTTCGATCCGGGCGAGCTGGCGCAGGAGGTGGTCATGTTGCTCCAGCGCGAGGCGCAGAAGGCGAACGTGTCGCTGCAGCTGCGGCGGGACCCGGAGACCGCCAAGATCCTCGCCGTGCGGGACCACGTCCACCAGGTCTTCCTGAACCTTCTCCTGAACGCGATCCAGGCCACTCCCTCCGGCGCCTCGGTGCAGATGCACACCTACCCGGGCCGCGGCGAGGGGGTCTGCATCGAGATTTCGGACGGTGGGCCCGGGATTCCCGAGGAACAGCTCGAGCGTATCTTCGATCCCTTTTTCACCACCAAGGGACCGGATCAGGGCACCGGCCTGGGGCTGATGATCTGCCACCGGATCGTGACCGACCACGACGGCACCATCGAGGTGCGCAACCGAGCGAACGGGGGTGCGAGCTTCTGCGTGCGCCTGCCCCTGGGCTCGGCGCCGGGACGCGCCGAGTCGGCCCGGCTCGCTTGACCGGCGTCGCGGGGCCGGTTAGACATGATTGAGGCTCGCGGCCCCGTTCCCGCCAGCCTCCCGCCATCCGCCAGGAGACTCTCGTTTGCGCGCTCGCTGTTTCGCCCTCGGATTTGCTGTCCTCGGTCTGCTTCCCACGCCGGCCGCTGCGGACGCCGTGCGCGTCGCCGTGGTGCCGGTGGTGGTACACAGCTCCGAGGCGGGCTCGGACTACCTGAGCCAGGGTCTGGCCGACATGCTGTCGGCACGCCTCGAGCGCTCCGGCGACGTCACGGTGGTTCGCGCCGCCGATGGAAAGCCGAGTGCGAGCCTCTCCGCGGCATTGAAGGCCGGTCGCGGCGCGGGGGCGGATTTCGTGCTGTTCGGCTCGTTCACGCAATTCGGGGCGGGAGCGAGCCTCGATCTGCACTGCGCCCCGGTGGCCGGCGCGGAAGACCCCGATGGCGGTGGCGCGCGCCGCATCTTCATCCAGGCCGGGACGGTGGGTGAGATCATCCCCAAGCTCGAAGGTCTGGCCGACAAGGTCACGCGCTACGTCACCGGCACCGAGGGCCCGGCGCCGAGCGCGCCCCAGGGCGAGGTCGATGCCGACCACTACGACGAGCTGATGCGCCGGGTGGAAGCCCTCGAGCGCGCGGTCTACGTCGAAGCCGCCGAGCCGGCACCCGACGCGTCCGAGCCGGGGGAGGGCGACGCCGAGAGCAGTCCGGGAGCCGCGGGCCCCGCCGCCAGCGGATCTTCCCTGCGCTAGACTGCGCC
>JAZFWH010000071.1:0-14435 GCA_036482635.1 Myxococcota bacterium | reverse complement strand
CAGCTCGGGGACGGGCAGGGGCTGTCCGCCGAAGCCTTCCGGGACGTCGAGGCCGGCGACGCGCAGCAGCGTGGGGGCTACGTCCAGAAGGCTGACCGGAGCGGTCTCCACGCGAGCGCGCGCCGGCCCGGCCGAGCGCCAGATCAGCGGAACGCGGATCTGATCCAGCCCGACCGAGTGGCCGTGGGCGAAGTAGTAGTCGTCCTCGCCGAAGGCCTCGCCGTGGTCGGAGGTGAGCAGCACGGCCACCGGCTCGCCGAGGGCGTCCAGTCCGTCGACCAGCCGCTTCAGATGGGGGTCGAGGTAGCGGATCTCGGCCAGGTAGCGCCGCTCGTACGCGCCCGGCGTGGCGAGCCCGGGCAGCGCCTGGTAGGCGGGGATGCCTCCGCGCCCCGAGTGATTGCCCAACACGGAGAGGCGTCGCTCCTCGGCGTCGTCGTACGCGGGCGGCGCCCCCGGCGGCTCGTACGGACCGTGCGGATCCTGGAAGTGGACCCACAGGAACCACGGCGGCTGCGCGGCCACCTGCGCCCAGGCGAGCGCCGCATCCGTCGTCGTCTGCGCCTCGCGTTCCTCGTAGCGCTTGCGGTTCCGCTCGCGCCGCGTCATGCGCTGGTCGTACACCTGGAAGCCCTGGCCCAGGTTGCGGTGGCGATCGAGGACCGGGTTGGAGACGAAGGCCGCGGTCGTGTAGCCCGCCGCACGCAGGATCTCGGTCAGCGTGATGGCGTCGTTGTGGAGAAAGGTGAGCGCGGACTGGGTGACGCCGTGGTCCTTGGGATAGGTCGACGTCAGTAGGGAGGCGACCGCTGGAGCCGTGGACGGCGCCGCCGAGAACGCCCACGCGAAGCGGACGCCGCGGTCGGCGAGGGCACAGATGGCCGTCCCGACGTCGGGCGGGCCGCCGTAACACGCCAGACGGTCCGCGCGCAGGGTATCTACCGTGACGAGCAGCAGGTTGACGCGTTCGGGGCCCGAGCTACAGCCGGCGAGGGCCGCACCGGCCGCCGCGGCCGCGAGTCGCAGCCACCGCCGCCTCGGGCGGCGCCCCCGCGCCGGCAGACGGGTCGGACGCGCCACCGGAGCAGGTCGCATCGCGGTACCTATAGCGCAGGCCCCGAGCGCCCCGGCCGCGCCGTCGCGCGCCCCGGCGCGCGGGTCCCGGACTACCCTTTTGTCCGGCCGGGCGGTAGATTTGGGTATGGCCGCCACCGCCGCACGAGGGCCCGCGGGTGGGCCCCGCGATCTGCCCGACAACCTGGAAGAGGCGATCCTCGCGCTCGTGGAAGAGCGCAACGCCGTGATCCTGGCGCACTACTACCAGGAGTCCGAGATCCAGGACCTGGCCGACTTCGTGGGCGACTCCCTGGCGCTGGCCCGCGCCGCCCAGCAGGTCGACCGCGAGGTGATCGCCTTCTGCGGCGTTCACTTCATGGCCGAGACCGCCAAGATCCTGAACCCGGATCGCACGGTGCTGGTGCCCGACCTGGAGGCGGGCTGCTCCCTGGCCGACGGCTGCCCCGCCGACGACTTTCGCGGGTTCATCGACGAACACCCCGGCGCGGCGGTGCTCACCTACATCAACACCTCGGCCGAGGTGAAGGCCATGAGCGACCTGGTCTGCACGTCGTCCAACGCCGCGAAGATGGCGCAGGAGTTCGCCGGCCGGCCGCTGGTCTTCGCGCCCGACCGCCACCTGGCGCGCTGGGTGGCCCGGCAGATCGGCCGCGACGACCTGATCGTGTGGCCGGGCACCTGCGTGGTGCACGAGCAGTTCAGCGCGAAGCGGTTGGTGCAGCTCAAGGTCCGACACCCCGATGCCGAGGTGCTCGCCCACCCCGAGTGCGACGAGGCCGTCCTGGACCAGGCCGACTTCATCGCCTCCACCACCGGCATCATCAAAAGAGCGGTGGAATCGCCCGCCAGCACCCTGATCATCGCCACCGAGGACGGCGTGTTCCACCAGATCCAGCAGCGCGCACCGGACAAGACCCTGATCCAGGCTCCGGGCATCGACGAGAGCTGCGCCTGCAACCAGTGCCCCTTCATGCGACTGAACACGCTGGAGAAGCTCTACCTGTGCCTGCGCGACCTGGCTCCCGAGGTGACGGTCCCGGAGCAGACCCGGCTGCGGGCGCTCGCGCCGATCGAGCGGATGCTGGAGCTCTCGGGCTAGGACTCGAGTTCCTGGCGGCTGAAGCCGTAGATCTTGGCGAACTCGGGGTCGCGCTTGGCGATCAGCTTGGCGTAGCTGACCATCACACGGCACTGCTTGACGGTCGCGTCGTCCTGCATCTTGCCCTCCAGCATGATCGTGCCGGTCCCGTCGCCCATCGCCTCGATCACCCGGCGGGCCCAGGCGACCTCGTCGCCCGGCGGGCTGAACACGCGCCGCGCGATCTCGATCTGGCTGGGGTGGAGCGACCAGGCTCCCACGCAGCCCATCAGGAAGGCGTTGCGGAACTGGTCCTCGCAGGCGACCGCGTCCGCGATGTCTCCGAAGGGCCCGTAGTAGGCCAGGGTTCCCGTCGCGCAGCAGGCGTCGACCATGCGCGCCATCGTGTAGTGCCAGAGGTCCTGCTGCGCCGTGGGGCGCGGGGCCTCCGGGTTCTGCTCGTCGGGATCCGTCCTGACCAGGTAGCCCGGGTGACCGCCCCCCACGCGGGTCGTCTTCATGCGGCGCGATGCGGCCAGGTCCGCCGGCCCCAGACTGATGCCCTGCATGCGCGGGCTGGCCGCGCAGATCTCTTCGACGTTCGCCACGCCCAGCGCGGTCTCCAGGATCGCGTGCAGCTGCAGCGAGCGCTTGAGGCCGGCCTTGGCCTCGAGCTGGGCGAGCAGCTGGTCGACGTAGTGGATGTCCCAGGGGCCTTCCACCTTGGGGACCATGACGACGTCGATCCGGTCGCCCACCTCGGGGACGATGCGCAGCAGGTCGTCGAGCACCCAGGGACTGTCCAGGCTGTTGATGCGCACCCAGAACTGGGTGTCGCCGAAGTCGGTGTCCCGCGCGATCTTGACCAGCCCCTCGCGCGCCTCGACCTTCTTCTCCGCCTCGATCGCGTCCTCGAGGTTCGCCAGCAGGACGTCGACCTTCTCCACCAGACTCGGGACCTTGGCCGCCATGCGCGGATTGCTCGGATCGAAGAAGTGGATCATCCGCGAGGGCCGCACGGGGATGTCGTTGGGCGGCGTGGGAGCGCCGATCGCCAGCGGCTTGGTGAAGGCGCGCGGGTTTCGCATGGAGCCTCCTACTCGTAGAGCTTGATCACCCGGACGCTGCCATCCGGGGCCGCCTGGATGCAAAGATCGCACAGCACGCACTCGTCGAGGTTCTCCTCGACGATCTGCAGGCTGCCGTCTTCGCCTTGGCGAAAGATGTTGACGGGGCACACCTCGACCAGCACGGCCGCCAACTCCGGGTTCGAAGCGGTCTGCGCCTCGACCACCACGTCGATGAACATTCCGGCCACGCCCCTCCCTACGCCAGCCGCTCGGCCACGAGCGCCGGGATCTCCTCGATCCGCTCGGCCACCGCGATGCCGGCCCGCCGCATGCGCTCGATCTTGTCGGCCGCGGTGTCGGCCTTGCCCTCGACGATGGTGCCGGCGTGTCCGAAGCGCATGCCCGGCATCTCGTCCATGAAGCGCCCGGCCATGAACGCCACGATCGGGAGCTCAGACTTCCACTCCGTCACCCAGTCGGCCAGCTCGGCCTCCATCCTCCCGCCGGGCTCCGAATAGATGGCGACCGCGCGCGTCTGCGGGTCGGTTTCGAACAACGGCATGAGCTCGGCGTACGACGAACCGATGATCGCGTCCCCGCCGATCGACACGGCCGTGGACTGTCCGAGACCCGCGGCGGTCAGCGTGTTGGCGATCTCGGTGGTCATGCCGCCGGAGCGCGACATGATGCCCACCGGGCCCTTCGTGTACGCCTTGCCCGTGTCCTCGGCCGGCCCCCCGATGCCGCCCATCTTGGCTTCGCCGGGAGAGATGATGCCGAGACAGTTGGGGCCGATGATGCGCGCACCGCGCAGCGCCGCCAGCTCCACCATCTGCGCCACCTCGCGACGCGGGATGCGCTCGGTGACCACCACGATCAGCCGGATGTCGTTCTCGATGGCTTCGAAGACCGCGTCCCGGACGAAGGCCGGGGGCACGCAGACCACGGAGCCGTCAACGGGACCCTGCGACGTGATGTCCCTGACGCAGTCGTGGACGGGCACACCGTAGACGTCGCGGCCCGCTCGCCCCGGCGTCACCCCGCCCACGATCTTCGCGCCGTAGGCGAGGTTCTCGCGGGTGAGGCTCACGGCCTCCCGGCCGGTGATGCCCTGGACGATGAACGTCGTGTCCCGATCGATCAAGATCGACACGCTCAGTCCTTCAGCTTGGCCACTGCGCGTCCGGCGGCCTCGTGCATGGAGACGCTGCGATCGCAGAACTCCACGCCGTGTTTCTTGAGGATCTTGAAGCCCTCTTCCTCCCAGGAGCCGGGGATGCGGAAGATGGCGATGGTTTCGGCGGGATCCCGGCCGGACTCGACGCAGCCCTTGATCACGCCTCGGGCGACGATGTCGACGCGGGTGTTGGAGACGACGTTCATCATCACCGCGAGCTTCTCGACCCCGGGCTTGCTCAGCACCAGTTTGGTCAGCTCGCAGGTCTTCTTCACGCTCGGATTGCCGCCGATCTCGCAGTAGTTGGCCGGCTTGCCGCCGTGCTTGCGCACCGCGTCGAAGAGCGTGAGCGAGCCGCCCCCGGCCCCGATCACGAGTCCGAGGTTTCCGTCGAACTCCACCACGTTGCCCGCGACGCCGCGGTGGTCGGACGCGTCGACCCGGGCGCCGCGAACTTCGAACTCGGTGGGCGGCCGGGCCTGGCGCGTCTCCTCCGGAAGGATCCCCAGCTCGTCGAGCAGGGCGCGGTGGCGCTCGCGCGCCTCGGCCTCCAGGTCGACGTGGCCGTCGAGCACGACGAAGCGCCCGTCCTCGAGGCGGGCCAGCGGATTGATTTCCGCCAGCGTGAGGTCGTAGCGCAGGAAGATCTCCACCAGCGACGCGACCACCGAGGTGATGCGGTTGAGCGCGCCGCCGGTCACGCCGGTGGCGGCCACCGCTTCCTTGGCGAGGCGCGGGGTGAAGGGCAGGAGAGTGGAGACGTGGGTCTTCGAGACGTGCTCGGGGTGCTTCTCGGCCACCTCCTCCACGTCGATTCCGCCCATGTCGCTGAACACGATCACCGGGAGCTTGCGGCGCCCGTCCCAGGTGACCCCGGCGTAGTACTCCTGGGCCACCGGACAGCGGGCTTCGACCAGCACCGCCCGCGCCGTCTGCCCGCCCACCTCGATGGGCAGGATCACCTCGAAGAGCGAGGCCGCTGCATCGGGCGTGTCGGCGAAGCGGACCGCTCCCGCCTTCATGCGGCCGCCCGAGAGCACCTGGCTCTTGAGCACCACGGGGCCGCCGATCTCGGCCGCGATGCGCCGGGCGTCGGCGGCGGAGCGCGCCAGCCCGCTGGCGCCGAGCGGCAGTCCGTGGCGCGCGAACAGCGCCTTGGCCTCGTACTCGTAGAAGCGCATCGCCGCTCTCTCCAGGGCCCGTAAACCCGCGAACGCTAATGCGTTTCACCGCCGTGAGCAAGCGCCGCGCCGCTGCCGTGCGGCGCTCGGTTACGCTCGCCGCGTGAAGTGGTTCGGCCGCGCGCTGCTGGGCGTGGGCGGCGTCGCCGGGATCGCGGCCCTCGCCGGGATCGGCGGCAGCGGCTGGCTGCCCGCCTTCGACTGGATGGCCCCGACGCGCATCGAGCGCGAGGTCGCCGCGCGGGGAGCCGCGGCGCCCCGGGTGGTGCTGTTGATCTCGATCGACGGCCTGGCACCGCGCGTGCTCGAGCGAGCCTCGGCACCGACCCTGCGTCGACTGGCCCGGGAGGGCAGCGCGGCGGCGCTGGCCACCACCGTGGTGCCGAGTCGCACCCTCCCCGCCCACACCAGCATGGTCTCGGGTGTGCCGCCAAAGACCCACGGCGTCACCTGGAACCGCTACCAGCCGTGGAGTCGAATCCAGGTGCCCACCCTGTTCACGGTCTGCCGGGAGCGGGGTTTGCGTTGCGGTCTGTTCGCGGGAAAGCGGAAGTTCGCCCACTACGCCGAGCAGGAGTCGGGCGTCGAGCGCTACGCGTACGGGGAGAGCGCCGGCGAGGTGCTGGATGCCGCGCTCGCCTACCTGCGCGAGCGCGCACCCGATTTCGCCATGATCCACCTGGCCGAGGTGGACCGGGCCGGACACGAGCGGGGCTGGGGCAGCCCGCGCCAGCGGGCGAGCATCGCCGCGATCGACGCGCAGCTCGCCGCGTTCCTCGCGGAGGCCGCTTCGCGGCTGGCGCGTCCGCTCAGCCTGCTGGTGACGGCGGACCACGGCGGCCACGGCACCACCCACGGCAGCGACCGCTCCGAAGACGTGCAGATTCCCTGGATCGCCTGGGGCGACGGCGTGCCCCGGGGCGCGCCCAGCGGGCCCGTCCATACCGTGGACACCGCGTCCACGGTGTTGACGCTGCTCGGCGCTCCCGTGCCCGAGGATTGGACCGGGCGCAGCTGGTTTCCGCGGGAGGGTTCGCCTCAGCCGCCGTAGTGACTGCGGCGCCTGACGGCGATCTGGCGCTCCAGCTCGAAGATGGGCGTCTTCTTCCAACCGGCCGGGGCGTCGTCGCTCGAGCCGCCCTCGGCGCGCTCGAACTTGTGGCCGAGCAGCCGCGTGTCGAGGATGCCCAGGTCCGCGCGCCCCGGGTACTCGCGCGTGCCGCGGATCTCGGTCGCCGCGAACACGGTGTCGCCGGCGAACAGCGGCGCCGTGTGGCGTCCGGTCGGGTAGACGATGTCGCCGAGGGCGTTGTCGCCCACGTCGGGCGACGAGAGACCCAGGCAGAGCACGAAGGGGATGCCCCCGAAGATGATCAGCCGTCCGCCGACGTACTGCTGCGGGTCCCGGTCGATCATGAACTGGTTGCAATGGACCTGGCTGGTGTTGTCGAGCATGGCCGTCAGGTGGATGTGCTCGTCGGTCATCGTGCGCCCGCGCGAGTGCTCGATCAGCGTTCCGGGCTCGAAGTCCTCGAAGTAGCTGTCGGCGCTGGTCAGGTGAGCCATCGACTTGTAGTCGCGGCCTCGCTCGTAGGGCGGTAGCCAGAGCTCACACTCGACGGCGTCGGGCACCACCTCTCCCGTGTGGATCTGGGCGGCTTCGTCGCGCTTGTACACCTGCACCTTGCGCTGCCAGGTTATCACGACCGACTCGTCGCTGGCGCCGATGTTCTTGCGCGCCGTCGACTGCACGTGAACGATGCCCAGATTGGGCCGGCTCGAAGACGGCCGCACACCCACCACCACGGTCTCGACCTCGAGGGTGTCTCCGACGTACGCGGGCGCGCCGAAGCGCATGTCGATGTACTCGAGGTTCGCCCGGGCGTTCTCCGACACGTCCTCGACGGTCTGGCTGAAGGCCACGAGCATGGTCAGACCCGGGGGGCAGACGAGGCCGTCGAAGCCGTAGGCCCGCGCGTAGCGCGCGTTCTTGGCCAGCGGGTTCGACGTCATCGAGAACTCGGTGAAGGTGGCGAAGATGCCCTCGGTGACCGTCTTGCCGCCCTTGTGGCGGAACACCTGTCCCGGTCGGAAGTCCTCGAGGAAGTTCCCCGTCAGCTTGCGGATCCGGCGCAGCTCGGACGACATCACCCCCTCCTGGAAGCGAGCGGAAATCCTAGTCCGGTCGCCCGGGTTCGCGCTAGCCTGTGTTCGTGCCGGAGCTCTCACGCAACGCGCTGCGCGTGCTCGAGGCCCGCTACCTGGCCCGCGACGAGTCGGGACGGCTGCTCGAGGACTTCGAGGGCCTGTGCCGCCGCGTCGCCGGCGCGGTAGCGCAGGCCGAAGCCGGCTTTGGCGGCGAGGTCGAAGCCGTGGCCGACGCCTTCTTCGAAGCCCTGTTCCGGCGCGAGTTCCTGCCCAACAGTCCCAGCTTGATGAACGCGGGCACACCGCTGGGACAGCTCTCGGCCTGCTTCGTGCTGCCCGTGGAAGACGCGCTCGAGAGCATCTTCGAGGCCGCCAAGCGCATGGCCGTGATCCACCAGTCCGGCGGCGGCACGGGCTTCTCGTTCTCGCGGCTGCGCCCGGCCGGCGACGCGGTGCGGCGCACCCACGGGATCGCCTCCGGTCCCGTGTCGTTCCTCGGCGTCTTCGACGCCGTCACCGGAGTGGTCATGCAGGGCGGACGGCGGCGCGGGGCGAACATGGGGGTGCTGAGCGTCGACCACCCGGACGTCTTCGAATTCGTGCGCGCCAAGTCGAGGCCGGACTTGATCACCAACTTCAACCTCTCGGTCAGCACCACCGACGCCTTCTGGCGGGCCGCCCTGGCGGGAGAGGCGTTAGACCTGGTCAACCCGCGCGACGCGAAGGTGTCTCGCAGCGTCCCCGCCGGCGAGCTGCTCGACGAGATTGCCGCCAACGCCTGGGCGAGCGGCGACCCGGGCGTGATCTTCATCGATGCGGTCGAGCGCGAGAACCCGACGCCCCAGCTGGGCCCGCTGGAGGCGACGAATCCCTGCGGCGAGCTGCCGCTGCTCGCCAACGAGAGCTGCAACCTGGGCTCACTCCGCCTGGACGCCTTCAGCCGCGCCGGCGAGCTGGACTGGGAGCGGCTCGACGCCGCCGTGGACCTCGCCGTGCGCTTCCTCGACGACGTGGTCGAGGTCAGCCACTACCCGTTCCCGGAGATCGCGGCGATCACCCGCGCCAATCGCAAGATCGGCCTGGGTGTGATGGGTTTCGCCGACCTGCTGGTGGACCTGGGCGTCGCCTACGACTCGCCGCAGGCCGTCGCCACCGCCGAGCGCGTGATGGAGCGCATCCGCGCGCGGGCCGAGCGGGCGTCCGCCGGCCTCGCCGTCGAGCGCGGCGTCTTCGCCAACTACCGGGGATCGCGGGCCGAGCAGCGCGGCACGCGCTTGCGCAACGCAACCGTCAGCTCCATCGCGCCGACCGGAACGCTCTCGATCCTGGCCGACTGCTCGGGTGGGATCGAGCCGTACTTCGCCCTCGCCTTCGTGCGGCACGTGCTGGACGGCCAGCGGCTTCCCGAGACCAATCCGCGCTTCGAGGCCGCGCTGCGGCGGGCGGGCGCCTTCAGCGCGGACCTGATCGCCGAGATCCGCCACACCGGGTCCGTGCGCGGAATGTCGGCGGTGCCGGCCGAGGTCCGGCGGCTGTTCCCCACCGCGGCCGACATCGCTGCCGAGGACCACCTCTCCATCCAGGCCGCCTTCCAGCGCCACGTCGACAACGCCGTCTCGAAGACGGTGAATCTGCCGGCCGCCGCGACGGCGGCGGACGTCCGCGCGATCTACACCTCGGCGTGGCAGCGGGGGCTGAAGGGCGTGACCGTCTTCCGCGAGGGCTGCAAGGGGGCGGCGGTTCTCGTGCGCGGAGCCGACGGGCTGCTCGAGGCGTCGTCGGAGACCGCCGGCGGCTGCCGCGACGACCGCTGCCCCTAGTCGACGGGCAGCCCGACCGCGCGCTCCCGCGCGAGGCGCGCGCGGGCGGGGCACGCGTCTCCCAGCGGGCAGCGGTCGGCCCGCTCGCGCAGGCACGCGCGCCGACCCAGGCGCTCCAGCGCGGCCTCCGCGTCGGCGAGCGGGGTGCCCGATCCCAACGCGGCTCGCAGGGCGCCGGGTTCTCCCTCCTCGTCCTCGCCGGCGCGGAGCAGTCCCAGGTGAAGGGCCGCGGCTCGCGCGGCCGGCGACAGGGGGATCTCGCGCGCCGCCGGGAAGGCGTCGCGCAGCGGGCGCAGGAAGGCCGCGGCCGTGGCGGCGCCGATCCCCGGCGCGAGCGCCGCAACCCGCGCCGCGAGCTCCTCGGCGCATTCCGCCTGGCGCGCCAGGGCCGCCGGCGATCCCCGGTAGCCCGCCAGCAGCGAGCCGGCGGCGCGCCACAGCCTCCGGGCGGCGACTTCGGGCTTCGGGTAGCTCGCCTGCGCGAGCGCCGACGCGATCTGCTCGGGAGAAGCCCGCGCGAGCTCGGCCGGCGCGGTGAGGTGGGCCGCGCGAAGCGCCCGGAAGGCGGCGAGCGCCACGGGCTCGCCGCTGCGCGCCGCGAGCAGGCAGGCGGCCGCGAGCCAGCGTCCCAGGTCGGTCTCGTCGTCCAGGTCGAGCCCCAGGGCGGTGGCCGGATGGCCTCCCAGGCGCCTCACCAGCTCCTGAGCACGGTCCGTCTGCTCCTGCGGATCTCCGCCGGGCGCCACCCGCCTGCCGGCCCCCCTGGCGCGGGGCGGCCTGGGCCCCCGCGCGTCGGAGCTGCGAGCCTAGTGAAAGAAAGGCGAAAGCGGCAAGGCTGAATTGCAGCCGCCGGGCCGTGCGTGTAAAAGCGTGTCTCGACCCGACGCCCCCCTCCGCCGCTCGGAGCGAGGGCATTCAGTCGCGGCGGCGCGCCCACCCGCGCGCCGCGCGGTGGAGAAGCCATGCCGCGAGCGTTCTCGATCAGCGCAGAGGCCATCGCCGTCGAGACTCAACGGGTCGGCGGAGAGCTCGAGAAGTTCGACGTGTCCCGCGTCATCCAGCTCGACGAGGTCGTGCTGCGCGCGCTCGGCCCGCGGGACGTTCGCCTGCGGATCCTGGCCGCCTCGGCCGAGCACAACGTCGATCACGCCGCCCTCGCCGACACGGTGAACATCGCCGAGGTGCGCGGCGGGAAGATCTATCCCGGCAACAGCGCGGTGGGCGAGGTGCTGGAGGTCGGGAGCGACGTCACGCGCTTCAAGCCCGGCGACGTCGCACTCACGCACTGCAACGGCGAGCCCGACGGCTACGGCTACCCGCTGCGCATCTGGGCGTACGACCAGCCCGACTCGATCGGCTGGTACGGGGAGCAGGCGGTAGTGGAGGACTGGCAGATCATTCCCGCCCCGCTCGAGTGCGGCCTCAACCTCTGGGAGATCGCCGCGCTGCCCCTGCGGGCGCCGACCGCGTACCACCTGTGGCGGCGCGGACTGGGCATCTTCCGCCTCAAGGTGCCCCGTGAGAAGCGGGCCCGGCTCAACGTGCTGGGTTTCGGCGGCGGCGTCTCCGAGCTCTTCCTCATGCTCGCCCGGCACGAGGGCCACCGCGCCCTGTTCTGCTCCGGAAGCCCGGAGCGGCGTGCGCACCTGGAGAGCCTGGGGATCGAGGGCATCGACCAGAAGCAGTTCCACCGCTTCGCGGATCGCGCCGACGTCAAGGCTTTCAACAAGCACGTCAAGGGCGTGACCGAAGGGGAGGGCGCCCACATCGTGTGCGACATGCTGCGCGGGCCCGTCTTCGCCGCCGGCGTGGCGGTCCTCGCCCGCCAGGGGGTGAACGTGAGCGCCGGCTGGCAGCTCGACAAGCGCATCAGCTACGACTCGGCCGGTCTCTCGGTGCGGCAGATCACGTTGGACAACATCCACTGCGAGACCGTAGAAGGTTGTGCTGCGGCGACGGAGCTCTACGGTCGCGTGTTCAAGCCGACGGTTCACCGGGAGATCTACTCCTTCGAGGACCTGCCTCGGGCCCTCGAGGAGATGCACCAGAACGTGCAGACGGGCATCCCGATCGTCCGCGTCGCGGGGGAGCTGCCCGCCGCCGTCGAGAAGCTGATTCCGTAAGAGCAGAGCAGCGCTCGCGCCGCGCTTCCACCGGGTGAGAGGGATAGGCCGCCGGGGTCTGCCCTATAGTGCGCGGGCCCATGGCCAGCCGGAGGTGTGGCGGGTGATCGTCGGAGTTCCCGTGGAGATCGCGCCGGGCGAGCGGCGCGTGGCCCTGGTGCCCGACGCCGTTCGCGCCCTCACCGCGATCGGCCTCGAGGTGCTGATCCAGGCCGGCGCCGGGGTCGAGGCGGGCGCCGCCAACGAGGCCTACCAGGCCGCGGGGGCGGTGCTGGCGCGAGACGCCAGGACGCTCTTCGAGCGCGCCGACATCGTCCTCAAGGTGCAGCCCCCCCGCGCGCGGCCGCGCGGCGGACACGAGGCCGACGCCCTGCGCCGCGGCTCCGTGTTGATCGGATTTCTCGAGCCGCTGGATCTCCCGAAGCTCGCCCGCCGTCTGGCCAGGCGCGGCGTCACGTCCTTCGCCATGGAGCTGATGCCGCGCATCACGCGCGCCCAGTCCATGGACGCCCTCTCCGCCATGAGCACGATCGCCGGCTACCGGGCCGTTCTGCTGGCCGCAGAAGCGCTGCCCAAGATCTTCCCGATGCTGGTGACGGCGGCCGGCACCATCTCTCCGGCTCGCGTGCTGGTGATCGGGGCGGGAGTGGCCGGGCTCCAGGCCATCGCCACCGCTCGACGGCTCGGCGCGGTGCTCGAAGCGTACGACACGCGCGCGGCGGTCAAGGAGCAGGTCGAGAGCCTGGGCGCCCGCTTCGTGGAGCTCGACCTGGATTCAGGCGACGCCGAAGATGCCGGTGGCTACGCGAAGGCCCAGAGCGAGGCCTTCTACCGCAAGCAGCGCGAGCTGCTCGGCAAACGCGTCGCCGCCGCAGACGTCGTGATCACCACGGCCCTGGTACCCGGACGCCCGGCGCCCCTGCTGATCGACGAAGCGGCGGTGCGGGGGATGCGCGCGGGCTCGGTGATCGTCGACCTGGCCGCTCCGGCGGGCGGCAACTGCCAGTGCACGAAGCCGGGCAAGACGTCGGTGAGCCACGGTGTGACCATCATCGGCGCCGAGAACCTCCCCAGCTCGATCCCCGCGAATGCGAGCCAGATGTTCGCGAAGAACCTCACGGCGTTCCTGACGCACCTGGTCAGCGACGGGGAGCTCGTGCTGGACCTGGAGGACGAGATCACCCGCGGCGCCATGCTCACGCACGCCGGCAAGATCGTGAACGAGGCCGTGCGCGCCCGCGCCGAGGCGAAGTAGGGAAAACCATGCTCGACGATCCCGCCGTCGCTCTCACCATCTTCGTGCTCGCGCTGTTCGTCGGCTTCGAGGTCATCTCGAAGGTGCCCCCGTTGTTGCACACGCCCCTGATGTCCGGATCGAACGCGATCTCGGGCATCACCGTCGTGGGCGCCATCCTGGCTGCGGGACACGAGGAGCGGACGCTCTCCACGCTGCTCGGCTTCATCGCCATCGTCGTTGCGACCGTCAACGTGGTGGGCGGCTTCCTCGTGACGAATCGCATGCTGGGCATGTTCAAGAAGAAGGTGGATCGGTCGTGAGCGCCGAGCTGGTCCCGTTCGCATACCTGGTGGCGGCCTCGCTGTTCATCCTGGGTCTCCGCAACCTTTCCTCCCCGAAGACCGCGCCCCGCGGCAACGCGCTCGCCGCCGCGGGCATGCTGATCGCGATCGTCGCCGCACTGCTGGAGCAGGGCGTCGTCGACTACGTCGTGGTCCTGGCGGGCGTGGTGGTCGGCTCGGCGATTGGCGCAGTGCTGGCGGTGCGCATCCAGATGACGGCGATGCCGCAGATGGTGGCGCTGTTGAACGGCTTCGGCGGGGCGGCCTCGGCACTGGTCGCCTCGGCCGAGCTGCTCGGCTACGAGCGCCGCGGACTGAGTCCGGAGGGGATCGTGCCGATCGCGATCGTGCTGGGCGCGCTGATCGGCGGGTTGACCTTCACGGGCAGTGTCCTCGCCTTCGCGAAGCTCCAGGAGCTGATGCGCGGTGCGCCGATCACCTACCCGTTTCAGCGGACCCTGAACGCGGTGTTGACCGCCGGGGCGGTCGGGCTGTGCGCCGTCGTGGTGCTGGAACCGGCCTCGCTTCCGGCCTACGGCGCGCTGGTGGGGGTGTCGCTGCTGCTCGGCGTGCTGTTCGTGATCCCGATCGGCGGCGCCGACATGCCCGTGGTGATCTCGCTCCTGAACGCCTACTCCGGCCTGGCCGCCTGCGCCACGGGCTTCGTGCTGGGCAACAGCGGCCTCGTGATCAGCGGCTCGCTGGTGGGGGCGTCGGGGTTGATTCTCACGAAGATCATGTGCGACGCGATGAACCGCTCGCTGACCAACGTGTTGTTCGGGGCCTTCGGCGCGGTCGAGACCGGGGCGACCGCCGCGGCGGGCCCGCGGGGCTCGGTGAAGGGCTACACGCCCCAGGACGCCGCCGTGATCTTCTTCAACGCCCGCTCCGTCGTGGTCGTGCCCGGCTACGGCATGGCCGTGGCGCAGGCCCAGCACGCGGTGCGGGAGCTGGCCGACGAGCTCCAGAAGCAGGGGATCCGCGTCAAGTACGCGGTGCACCCGGTCGCGGGGCGCATGCCCGGCCACATGAACGTCCTGCTGGCCGAGGCCGACGTCCCGTACGAGCAGCTCTTCGAGATGGATAAGATCAATCCCGAGCTTCCGGAGACGGACGTCGCGCTGGTGATCGGCGCCAATGACGTGGTGAATCCGGCGGCGCGCGAGCCGGGCAGCGCGATCTC
>JAZFWH010000070.1:0-2281 GCA_036482635.1 Myxococcota bacterium | reverse complement strand
CCCGCTCGAGGTTGCGCCCGATCTCCTCCGCCGCCCTGCCCTCCCGGACGTAGTCCATCTCGGCGAGGATGCTCGCGCGAAGCTGGCGGTGGACCTGCATCAGATCGGTGATGGCGACGAAGTCGAGGAGCCACAGCGCGAGCTTCGCCATCGCCAGGTCCACGGCGACCGACCGCTCGATGCCCGGGTAGAGCACCTTGACCGCGACGTCCCGGCCGTCGGAGGTACGCGCCCGGTGCACCTGCCCGAGGCTGGCCGCCGCCAGCGGCTCGGCCGTGAAGTCGGGGAAGACATCGGACAGCGGCGAGCCCAGCTCCCGCTCCAGCTGCTGGACGATCTCCGCGAAGGGATGCGACGCGACGCGATCCTGCAGGCGCGCCAGCTCATCGGTGACGCGTTCCGGCAGCAGGTCGACGCGCAGGCTGGCGACCTGGCCCAGCTTGATGAGCGCGCCCCGGTAGCGGGTCGCGACGCGCACCAGGCGGCGCGCGAAGCGCCACTGGCGCTCGGCCAGGGCGTCGGGATGGCTCGGGATGGGACCGCGGCCGGCGAGGCTGCTGCGCACCGTGAGCCACAGCGCCTGGGCGATCAGTGCGAGCAGCACCGCGCCGCGCTGCACCAGCGACCCGAGCGAAGGCCTGCCACCGCGCGCCATGCGGGCGACCCTAGGACGCGGTCGCTGCGGGGTCGACCCGGAGCAGCGCCAGGTCCATCACGTTGGTGTGCGTGGGACCCGTCACGAAGAGACCCCCTTCGGCGGCGAAGAAGGCGTAGGCGTCGTTCTCCGCCAGGGCGGCCCGGGCGTCGAGGCCAGCTGCGCGCCCGCGCGCGAGCGTCGCCTCGTCGGCGAAGGCCCCGGCGGCGTCGGTGGGACCGTCGCTGCCATCGGTTCCCGCGGCGAGCACGGCCGTCGGCTCCGCATCGTCGAGCGCGATGGCGGCGGCCAACGCAAGCTCCTGGCTGCGGCCCCCGCGACCGGCTCCGCGCACCGTGACCGTGGTCTCCCCGCCGGCGATCAGGCACAGGGGAGCCCCGACCCGCGCGGCGCTCGCCAGCGCCGCCAGGCGGGCCCCGGCCTCACGCGCCTCCCCGGCGAGCGGCTCGCTCAGCACGCGGGTCGAGAGCCCCTGCTTCTCCGCGGCATCGCGGGCCGCCTCGACCGCCATGCGGTTGGTGGCGAGCAGCGTGACGTGCACCCGCGCGAGCCCGGCCTCACCGGGCTTGGGCGTCTCCGCCACGTCTCCGCGCACCCCCGACTCCAGGTGGTCGCGAACGCGCCGGGGAATCCGGCTCAGCAGGCCCCGTCCGGCGAGCACCTCCAGGGCATCGGCGAAGCGGGTCGGATCGCCGCTGAAAGGCCCGGAGCCGATCAGGTCCGGCCGGTCGCCGGGCACGTCGGAGATCACGAGCAGCTCGATGCGCTGCGCCGCAGCGCGGGCTGCGAGGCGCCCGCCGGCCACCGCGCTCAGGTGTTTGCGCACGGTGTTCAGCTCTTCGATGTCGGCGCCGGCCTCGAGCAGCGCGGCGGTGGTCGCCGCCAGGTCGGCGAGCTCGAGGTTCCCTTGCGGGCAGGCGAGCAGGCTCGAGGCCCCGCCCGAGAGCAGCACGACGAGGACATCCGTCGGCCGGGCGCGCTCGATCAGCGCGAGCGCCTCGCGCGCCGCGCGCTCGCAGCGGGCGTCCGGCACCGGGTGGGCGGCTTCGCGCAGCGCGATCCGCTGCAGCGGCAGCCCGTGGCCGTCCTTGGTGATGGCGAGGCCTCCCGCGATCCGCGTCCCCGCCCTCTCTTCGAAGGCCGCCGCCATCGCCGCCGCGGCCTTGCCGACCGCCAGCAGCCAGACCCGCGCCTCCGGCTCGAGAGGCCTACCGGCGATCGCGAGGTGCGGCGCAGCGCCGGCCAGCACACGGGTCAGCGCGCCGCGCGAGTCCACCGCCGCGAGCGCCTCGCGGAAAAAACCTTCGAGCTGGACACGCGCGCGCGGCGCGGGGCTCACGGGGTCGCGGCTGCCCCGCCCGTCCCGGCGCCCTGCGCGACGTCGGGAGCGCCGTCCTCCGGCTGGATGATGATCTCGATGCGGCGGTTCCTGGCGCGGCCCTGCGACGTGTCGTTGGAGGCCACGGGATCGAACTGGCTACGGGACACGGCGCGCAGGCGCTCGGCCGCCACGCCGCCCTGAACGAGCAGACGCACCACACCGCTCGCACGCTCGCTCGCAAGCTCCCAGTTGGACGCCCAACGGGCGTTGCGGCGCACCGGAACGTTGTCCGTGTGGCCCTCGAC
>JAZFWH010000069.1:0-3432 GCA_036482635.1 Myxococcota bacterium | reverse complement strand
CCCCGGCTGGTGGAGCTCGAGGAATCGCTGCGCCAACTCCAATTGAACGCTCACGACCGGGAACGTAGCGCCTTGAGCCGCGACAGCGCCTGGTAGTTGTTGAACGTGATCAGTGCGGCGATCATCGCGGCCCACAGCAGGCCGTAGTTGAGCGCGGCGAGGCACGCGAGGCCCCCGAATGTGATCGAGACCCGCAGCGCCAGGCGCTCGTCCGGCCGGCGCCGGACGGCGTGAAGAAACGAGCGAAGCACGTTGCCCCCGTCGAGGGGAAGGATGGGGAGCAGGTTCAGGAGCCCCCATCCGAAGTTCACCCACAGCAGATCGCGCACCGCCACGTGCACCGGGAACGGGGCGCCGGGAGGCACGCTCTGGCTCGCAAACAAGACGAGGCCCCCGACCAGGAATCCCGCGCCCGGTCCCGCGAGGCTGATCGCAATGCTCTGGCCGTGCGTCAATCTTCGCAGCGGCTGGAAGCTGGTCAGGCCACCCATCGAGTAGAGCAGGATCGACGGCTGCTGGCCGTAGGCGCGAGCCACCAGCGCGTGACCGAGCTCGTGGGCCAGAACCGACACGAAGACGACCGCCACCCAGATCAGGATGAGCGTGAGATCGTTCCGCATTCCCCCCAGCACCGCGGCGACCAGCAGGAAAAACGGCTGGACGTGGACCGGGAAGCCGAGAATCCGGAAGCGCATGGGCCCTCCTCAGAAGTACCGACCGGCGTAGCCACTCACGGTCCGAGGGCGAGGCGCCAGCTGCCGAGCGCGATCGCCAGGGCCAGGGCGGTGCAGCCGAGCTGAATCGGGCGCCCCAGCCGCTGGGGATCGATCCAGGCCAGGGGAAGGCCGAGGCCGACGCCCACCGCGAAGCCGAAGAGGTGGGCCCAGATGTCGGTCCGCGCTCCCCCCACCCCGAGCATGGCGATCAGACCCAACCCGGCCCCCAAGGGCGCCAGCAGCCGACGTCTGCGCGGGCCGCGCCTTCGACGCCGAGACAGGGCCGGGCCGCAGAGCAGGCCCAGGGCGGCGAAGACCGCCGTCGAAGCCCCCACCGCGTTGTGAAACGATTGGTGGACCAGGGCGTTGATCCAGTTGCCGCCGATTCCCGCGAGCACCACCGCGGCGAGCCCCACCCCGTTTCCCAACGCCCCGCAGACCGCGTTGACGAGGAACGCGCCCATCACCGCGTTCGCCGCCACGTGGGGCAGATCGGCGTGCAGCGTGAGAGCGGTTGCGACGCGCCAGGGCTCGCCGGCGAGAATCCGCTCGGCGTTCGCACTGCCGACCTGGAGCCACGGGTTGTCGCCGGCATGCGGCCCCGTGACGAAGAAGAACAGCAGCAGGGACGCCGCCGCGAGGGTCCCCGTGTGGGAGCGGGGGGTCTCCGGAGCGGCCGTCTGCTCGCCCTCCGGCGGCGGGGGGTTCTCCTGCTCGTAGGCCGCCAGCGCCTCGAGCGCCTTCTCGGCCTGGTCCACCGGCAGGGAGAGGACGAAGGCGCCTCGCTCCGGGCGCACGCTGGGCGAGAGTCCCTCGGCCGCGAGCACCAACGCCCACTCGTCGGCGCGCCCCCTGGTCCGCGTGCTGCGCAGGGCGACCTCGGCCCCGCGCGTCACGCCCGTCCCCTCATCCGCCGCTCTCGCCGATCAGCGCGGGCCAGTAGGCGATGACCAGCACCGTGGCCAGCAGGATCAGGAAGAAGGGATTGGTGGCGCGGTAGACCTCGAGCACGGGTCGCTCGAAGCGGTAGCTCGCGATGAAGAGGTTCATGGGCCGCGTAGAGCAGTGCGCCGAGCGGGCGCCGGTCAGATAGGTGAGTGGGTAGTCGGACAGGTACTTCACCTTCGTGTGCCACTCACGGCGGCATACCGTAGCCCACGACGTGGTCGACCGGGGGCGCGGCGGTGCGCGCAGCGGGCGCGCCTGTCACCATGCCGGCTGGGGAGCCTCGTGCCGACGCCGTCTACGCATTTCGCGATCGAGGACCGGGCCGTCCGGCTGGAGGCAGCGGAGCGCCGGGAGCGGGGGCGCTTCGCCACGCACTGCGCCGAGGCCCCGTGACGCGGCGGCGACCCACCGACCCCGCAGACCCCGCCCCCGCCGCGGTTCGGAGCGCCGCTCGCCGCCTCGGGATCGCGCGGCTCTACCCGGAGCAGCGCGAGGTGATCGCGGACGCGCTCTCGGGACGCGACGTGCTGATGATCCTGCCCACGGGCTTCGGGAAGTCGGCCTGCTACCAGGTTCCCTCGATGCTGCTGTCGCAGCCCGTCGTGCTGGTCTCGCCCCTGCTCGCACTCCTGCGCGACCAGCATCAGAAGCTGGAGCAGCGGCGGGTGGCCTGCGTGCGTCTCGACGGAACCGTGCGCGGCCGCGCGCGGCGCGCCGCCCTGGAGCGCATCGCGCACGGGGGACCGCTGCTGGTGATGACCACGCCCGAGACGTTGGCGTCTGCGGAGGTGTTCGAGGTGCTGCGCGGCTCGGGTGTGGGACTCGTCGCGGTGGACGAAGCCCACTGCATCTCCGAGTGGGGGCACGACTTCCGGCCGGCCTACCTGCGGCTCGGCGGACGGCTGCGCGCGCTGGGCGCGCCGCCCGTGCTGGCCCTCACGGCGACGGCCACCGATCGCGTGCGCGCGGCGATCGTGCGCTCCCTGGCGATGCGCGATCCCAAGCTCGTCGCCAGCTCCCCCCACCGCTCGAATCTCGCGTTCGAGGTGGTCGACTGCGCGGGTGCGCCCCGCCCGAACGCGCTCGTGCGCCTGGTGCGCCGGCTCCGCCGTCCCGGACTCGTCTACTGCGCGACGACGGGCGACGTCGACTTGATCTGGACGGTGCTGCGCCGCTTTGGAGTCCCTGCGCATCGCTATCACGGCCGCATGACGGCCCGCGATCGCGACGCCGAGCAGGCGCGGTACGCGCGGCCCGGCCCCCGCGCCGTGATGGTCGCCACCAGCGCGTTCGGCCTGGGCATCGACAAGTCCGACATCCGCTACGTCCTTCACTACCAGGCTCCGGCCTCGCTCGAGCAGTACGTCCAGGAGGCGGGCCGCGGGGGGCGCGACGGGCGCACGGCCCACTGCATCCTGCTCTACGACCCGGACGACCGGACGATCCACGAGGCCCTGCTCGCCCGCAGCCGCGTGCGGCCCGAGCAGCTCTACCGGCTGGGAAGGGCCCTGGCGGCCTGGGCCCGGGAAGAGCGGAGTCCTTCGCTCGAGGCACTGGCCGTGTCGGCGGAGCTCGGGCCGCGTGTCACGGCCGCCCTGCTGGCCAAGCTCGAGGAGGCGGGGCTGGTCCGTTCCGAAGACGCGCAGGTGCGCGTGATCGCCAGCGCGGACTCGGTCGAGCCCGACGCGCGCAGCCTCGCCGGCCAGTTCGAGACGCTTCGCACCCAGGACGGGCGGCGACTCGATGCCCTGGGCGAGTACGCCGCGGC
>JAZFWH010000068.1:0-12682 GCA_036482635.1 Myxococcota bacterium | reverse complement strand
GCAGCGCCTCACGGACCTGGAGATCAAGGCCTTCTTCAACCTGCTGGCGACCGCGGGCAACGAGACCGTGACGAAGTTCCTGGCGTCCGCCTTCTACTGGCTGTGGAAGAACCCCGACCAGCGGAAGCTCCTGCGGGAGGATCCGGGGCGGATACCCGGCGCCGTCGAGGAGACGTTGCGCTACGACCCGCCGTCCCAGTACCAGGGCCGAACGCTCACGCGGGAGGTCGAGCTGCACGGGGTGACGATGCCCGAGGGGGCGCGCGTGCTGCTGATCAACGCCTCCGCGGGTCGCGACGAACGCAAGTACCCCGACCCCGACCGCTACGACGTGTGCCGCGAGATCGACCTGCACCTGGGCCTCGGCCACGGCCGCCACATCTGCCTGGGCGCGTCGCTGGCGCGGCTGGAATCGCGGGTCGCCCTCGAAGAGTTCGTGCGGCGCTTCCCGGACTACGAGATCCCCGACGACGGGATCGAGCGCATGCACTCGAGCAACGTGCGCGGCTTCTCGGGCCTGACGCTGGTCTACGGGTAGCGCCGCGGGGCGGAGGCGGCCGCCCCGCCGCCGCTCGCTCCTGCCGCTAGAATCGGGCGCCGAAGGGAGGTGCGCGCGTGGCCTACTCGATCCTGCGCTTCGACATGCGGGCCCCGAAGTTCTCGAAGTCGAAGCCCCGCGACCTCTACGCCGCGGCCCTCGACATGGCCGCCTGGGCCGACGAGAAGGGCATCGACTCGATCACCCTGTCAGAGCACCACGGCACGGACGACGGCTACCTGCCCTCTCCGGTCACCCTGGCCGCCTGCATGGCGGGTCGCACCCGCCGCATCCGCATCGGAATCCACGCCCTGCTGCTACCCCTGTACGACCCGGTCCGACTCGCCGAAGACCTCGCCATCCTCGACGTGGCGAGCGGCGGTCGCGTCTCCGTCACCGCCGGCATCGGCTACCGACCCGAGGAGTTCTCGATGCTCGGGAAGGACTGGGACGCGCGCGGCAAGCTGATGGACGAGTCGCTGGAAGTGCTGCTCAAGGCCTGGACCGGCAAGACGTTCGAGTACCGCGGCCGCGTGGTGCGCCTCTCGCCTCGGCCGCTCAGCCGCCCGCACCCGCCGCTGATGGTGGGCGGCATGGGCAAGAACGCCGCGCGCCGGGCGGCGCGCTTCGGGCTGCCCTTCCAGCCCGCCGTCAACACGCCGGAGGTCCTCGAGCTCTACCGCTCCGAGTGCGAGCGGCTGGGCGTCGAGAAGCCCAAGCTGATCCCCCCTGGCGCCGGCGAGATGACCTGGGTCTCGGAGGATCCCGAGCGAACCTGGGCCGAGATCGGGCCCCACCTGCTCCACGACGCCGTCACCTACGCCAGCTGGCAGCCGGCCCACCAGAGCTCGGTGGTCCGCTCCTACGCGCGCAACGTCGAGGAGCTCCGCGCCGAGGGCAAGTACCTGATCCTCACGCCCGAGGAGTGCGTCGAGCGCGCGCGCTCCGCCGGGCCCGCGGCGGTCTTCCTGCACTTTCCGCTGTGCGGGGGAACGCCCCCCGAGTACGGCTGGCGCAGCCTCGAGCTCTACGCTGAGCGGGTGCTCCCGCAGCTCTGAGCAGGAGTCGCGCGTCCCCGCGCCGTCAGCGCTTGACGACGAAGCCGGCTCGCTCGCGGTCCCAGGTCTGCGCGGTGACCCCGCGCGCGCGCAGCTTGAACTTCTGCACCCGGCCCGTCGGCGTGTGGGGCAGTTCTTCGACGAACTCGATGTAGCGCGGCACGAAGAAGTACGGGGCGTTCTCGTTGACGAAGCCGGCCAGCTCCTCCGGCGCGAGCTGCTGGCCGGGCTTCAGCACCACCACGGCCTTGATCTCGGCCTCCGACTCGAGCTCCGCCGACGTCACGCCGTGGGCGGCGGACTCGGCGACCGCCGGGTGCGCGTTGACGGCCGCCTCGATCGCGAACGACGAGACGTTGCGGCCCTTGTAGCGGATGAAGTCCGCCTTGCGGTCGACAAAGAAGTGGTCCCCGTCCTCGTCGCGCCGGCCCAGATCACCTGTGTGGTACCAGAGGTTCCGGAAGGCGGCGAGCGTAGCTTCCGGGTTGTTGAAGTACCCGTTGAAGATCACGTAGGGCTCGGTGGGCCGCACGCAGAACTCCCCGACCTCGCCCACCGGCACCTCGCGGTCGTCGTCGTCCAGCAGCCTTACCTCGATTCCGGGCAGCGCCCTGCCCAGCGAGCGCGGCTTCTTGGGGCGGCCATCGTCCCTGCGCTGGAGCAGCCCCATCACCTCGCTCTGGCCGTAGCCCTGGTCCAGCGTCTCCAGACCGAAGCGCTTCTTGAAGGGCTCGATCAGCTCGTCGGGCAGCGGGATCATCGAGGCATGGCGCACCGGATTGTCGGCGTCGTCGGGTCGCTCCGCGGCCTGCCACAGGAACATGTGCATCGCGCCGAGCGTGAAGACCTGCGTCGCGCCGTAGTGGCGACAGCGGTCCCAGAAGCGGGTGGCCGAGAACTCGGCGTCCAGGCCACAGGAAAGACCGGTCACCAGCGCCCGGTAGATGTTCGCCACCCACGCCGCCGAGTTGTACATGGGCAGGCAGCAGTACATCCGGTCGCCGGCGCGGGTGCCCGTGTTCTCGGCGCCGCTGACCGCACCGCGGATCCAGGCGTTGTGGCTCTGCATCACGCCCTTGGAGCGCCCGGTGGTGCCCGAGGTCCACAGCACCGCCGCCGTGTCGCTGTAGGCGATCTCCGCCTCCGCGGGCTCGCGGGGCGAGAGCCGCTCGAGCTCGGCGAGGCTGACCAGCTCGCGGCCGCGCAGTCCGAGGGCGCCCGCATCCGCCTCGCCCCTCACCGCCAGGCGCTCGAAGGGCAGCTCCTCCCCCAGCTCGGCCAGCCGGGGCAGCAGCTCGGCGTCGACCACGAGCACCCGCGCGCGGCTGTCCCGGAGGCTCTCGCGCAGCCACTCGCCCTTGTAGTCGACGTTGGTGGGCACCCAGACCGCGCCGAGCTTCATGGCGCCGAAGGTGGCGAACACGAACTCGACGCAGCTCTTCATCAGGAACGCCACCGTGTCGCCGCGCTCGACGCCGAGCTGGCGCAGGCCGGCCGCGTAGGCGTTCGCGAGCTGCTCGGTGCGTCCGTACGAGTAGTGAGCGTCGCCCGCCAGCAGGTAGAGCTCGTCGGGGATCTGCTCCGCCTGCCGCCTCAGGATCTTTACGAGCGTGCGGTCCGCGGGATCCGAGAGGTCGAGTCGCTGCATCGCTCAGTCCCGCCCGGAGCGCGGCACGACGATCGAGACCGGGACGGCCTCCTCGCCCGCCAGCAGGTCGGCCAGGTGGCGCCCGACGGACTCGGGGCGCATGGCGCGCCCGAACATGAACCCCTTGGCGTTCCACTCGCGGATCAGCTCGCCGCCCCGTTCGGCATCCCAGCCCGCCCCCATCTCGGTGGATCCGGTGTCGCCGACGCTCACGCGTGTGAAGCTCACCTCCGGGTGCTCGACCTGCCAGAGGGCGACGAGCTTGTCGAGGGCCGCCTTGCTGGTCACGTACAGACTCAGGCCGCGGCGCGGCGGGTGGTCCAAGGCGGCGATCGACGAGACGTACAGGGCCCGGCCCCGGCTCTCCGCCAGGTGGGGGAGCGCGGCTCGCGTCACGAGCGATGCGCCGATCACGTTCACCTCGAGCGCGCTGCGCCAGACCTCCGCGTCGGCCTCGACCAGGGGCCGGAAGGGCGCGATGCCCGTCACGTACACCAGCGCGTCGAGTCCGCCCAGGCCGCGCACGGCCTGCGCAACAGCCGCTGCGCAGGCCTCGGGGTCGCGGACGTCGCAGGGCACCACGACGGCGCCGCCCGCCACCTCCTGCGCGACCTGCTCGAGCCGCTCGACGCGTCGGGCGGCCACGGCCAGCCGCGCCCCCTCGCCGGCGAGCACGCCGGCGGTGGCCCGACCGATCCCGGAGGAGGCGCCCACCACCAGGATGCGTCTGTCCGAGAGACGCTTCATGCGCTCCTCAGCTCACTGCGCCGGCTTCTCGACCACCGCATCGGCGAGCTCCCAGTACCCGCGCAGCGACACGAGCTTTCCCGCTTCATTTACGCGGTAGGTGAAGATGCCGTTCACGATCATCCGCGTGCCGTTGGGGAACGTGGTCGCAAGCTTCAGCAGGTGGGCCGACTCGAGCCCGGCGGCGAAGGAGTGGGACGCCTCGATCTCGAGCCGGTTCGGCGCGATGTTCCGGTCGAAGAAGGCCCCCACAGCCTGCTTGCCGCAGTGGCCCTTCCCGGTCGGATCGATGGGCGAGACGCCAATCGGGTCCTCGATCACGACGTCGTCCGCCATCAGGTCGAGCCACTCCTGCTTGGCCTTCCGCTGCACGGCGCTCCACGAGCTCCGCGCGGCGATCATGGCCGGGTGTTCTGCATTCATCTCGAGTCTCCTCTACGATAGACCCAGCTGGCATCGCGAGCGTTCTTGGAGGAGATTCTAACCGCCGGCGCGCGTCTCCGCGCCAGCCCTCAGCAAGGAGTGACGATGCTCTCGAAATTCGACGACTACCCGATCCACCCCACGCCGGAGCCGATCGCCCAGGCCGCCTCCAGCGACCGCAACGTCTACGACCGCTACTGGTTCAACGGCTACGCCGACGACGGCGAGTTCTACTTCGGCGTGGGCATGGCCCTCTACCCGAACCGGCGCATCATGGACGGGGCGTTCAGCATCGTGCGCGACGGCGAGCAGCACGCCTTCTTCGCCTCCCGTCGCGCGCCCTCCGAGCCGACCGACACAAGAGTAGGCCCGTTTCGAATCGAGGTGCTCGAGCCCATGCGCTCGCTGCGGGTGGTGCTCGACGCGAACGAGACCGGGATCGAGTGCGATCTCACCTTCACCGCGCGCACGGCGTGCATCGACGAGGGGCGCCAGGTCCTGCGGGTGGAGGAGCGGGTGGTCATGGACGCGACGCGCTTCGCCCAGTTCGGCCGCTGGCAGGGTCGGATCCGCTACGCGGGCCGGACCGTGGCCGTCGATTCGAGCCGCGTCTACGGCACCAAGGACCGCTCCTGGGGCATCCGGCCGGTGGGCGAGCCCGAGCCCGGCGGCGCTCCCTCGACCCGCCTCCCCCAGGTCTTCTTCCTGTGGGCGCCCATCCACTGGGAGGATCGCTGCACCCACTACGGAATCTTCGAAGACGAGGCGGGGGTCCCCTGGCACAAGTTCGGGGCGCTGCTTCCGGCCTACGAGTCCCCGGACCGGATCCCCGGCGTCGAGGATCCGCGGGCCGAGGACATGCCGACCCTCGAGCATCGCGTGGTCTACGAGAAGGGCACGCGCCGGGCGAGCTCGGCGGAGATCGCCCTCGTCTCGCGGAGCGGCGAACGACACGAGATCCAGCTCGAGCCGTTGCTCCGCTTTCAGCTGAAGGGCCTCGGCTACTCGCATCCCGAGTGGGGGCACGGCCGCTGGAAGGGAGAGCTCGCCATCGGCAGCGAGTCCTGGAAGAGCGACGAGCTCGACCCGCTGGCACTCGAGAACCAGCACATCCAGCAGGTGATGCGCGCCCGGATGGGCAAGCGCAGCGGCGTGGGAGTGCTCGAGCAGCTCTGCTTCGGGCCCCACGCCAGCTACGGGTTCGTGGAGTTCCTCGACGGCTCGGCCTGAGGCGATCAGCCGGCGTCGCCCGGCGCCGGAAGCTGCTTCTGGAACTGGGCGAGGTCGAAGTAGTCGTTCCAGGCCGAGATCCGGCCCTGCCGCAGCTCGAAGCTCCCCATCACGGGCAACTCGATCCACTTCCCGCCGATCTCGAAGCGGTCCGTGCGCTCGGTCAGCACGGCGCCGTCGTCCGTCTCCGCGATCCGCTGCAACACCCAGTCGATCGCGCTGGCGGAGCCGGCGAAGCCCTCGATGACCGCCCGGATCGCCACCGCGCCGCGGACCGCTGGCAGGGGCATGTTGTGGTACACGCAATCGTCAGTGAAGAAGGCCATCACGCGCTCGGTGTCGTTCGCGTTCCAGGCCGCGATGAAGTCGCGGACGATCCGCACGTTCTCGCTCACGGGCTCTCGCCTCCGGATGCGGGAGCCCTCGGGCCTCCCGCCTACCAGATAACCGGTGGGGGCGCTCCGGGCAACCGAACCGCCCGCTACTCGACGTAGCCGAGCTCCCGCAGCCGCTCCTCCAGCTCGGTGTGATCCACGACCTGCTCGGACTTCAGCCCGGACGACGAGGCCGCGGCGCGTCGCGCGTACGCCTCGAAGGCCTCCACCAGCTCGCTCTCGGCAGCGCGATTGGCGGCGCGCGCCTGCGCCTCCGGAACCCCCGCCGAGATGCGCCCCGTATCGATCAGCTCGCGCGTGTCCGCCGCCACGTTCACCAGCAGCTTGTGGTGCCCGGCCCGGACGCTGGAGAGCTCGTCGCCGGCGAGCTGGTAGTCGGCAAAGATGTGTCGCTCGACGCCCGAGCCGCCGCGCTCCAGGCGCAGCAGGGAGGTTCCGTGCAGCCCGGCATCCCGGGTGGGCGCGCCGAGGGCGTCGAGCACGGTCGGCACCAGGTCGACCAGCGAGACCGGCGAGGGATCTTCGCCCGGCGCCACCCCGAGGGACGCGGGATAGCGGACCACCAGCGGCACGTGCAGCAGCACCTCGTCCATGCTGTTTCCGTGGCCGCTCAGTTCACTGCCTGCCTCGCGTAGATGCTCGCCGTGGTCCGAATAGAACGCGACCAGACTCTCCCGTGAGCCCATGGCGCGCTCCCACCCCTGGAGAAGCGCGGCCAGGTTCGCGTCCGTCGCGCGGACCGTCGTTTCGTATCGCGCGGTCAAGTCCTGCCCGGAGGGTGGAGACCCGCCGCGCGACTTCGGTCCGAAGCGATACTGGTGGACGTCCATGTAGTGGACGAGCAACAGCAGAGGGCGGTTCCGGCTCAGCTCTTCGAGCAGCGCCAACGCGAGACCGTTCACGAAGCGACCGGGAACGGCGTGCGAGTCGATGACGAAATCAAAACCGTCGGAGGCCAGCCCGGACGAGATGTACAGATAGTTCGACACCACCGCTGCCGTCGCGTAGCCGATCCGCTGAACCCGTTCCGCGATGGTGAGAAGCTGATCGGGATAGGAGGAGAAGAAGTAGTAGTTCTCTCCCCACGCGGCGCGAAACTGGCCAACGGGTACCTCGCCCCGATTCTCGAGCTCCGAGCGCTCGAGCGACTTCAGTCGCCTTCCGGTTCCGTGGTAGCGCGGAAACACGCCGGTCAGGGTCGAGACGATCGACGGAAGCGTCCAGCTGGCGTTGCTGTAGGCGTGTGTGTACACGACCGAGTCGCGAGCCAGCGCCCCGAGGTTCGGCATGAGTCTCGCCCCCGACGGGCCGAACGCGCGATCGTAACGGTGCGAGTCCGAGCAGATCAGCAACACCGACGGGCGCGGCGGAGGCGAAGTCTGCGCCGGCACGAGCCGCAGGTTCGCGATCCCACTGGGCTGCTGGCCACACTCGGCACTGGCGGACCAGCGAAGCGACACGCGCCGCCCCCCAGTGTCCCCGAGCGGCACCCGCGCGGATCGCCCCGCGAAGGCGAGCGGATTCCGACCGTCACGGGCATCGACAGAATGGGGCGGTCCCGCCCAGAGGCGAGTGGCCCCCCGGTGCTCCAGTCGTTCGAGCCGGATCTCACAGCCCGCCGCGGGTGTTCCGCCGACGAGCGGAACGAACTCGAGGACGAAGTCGCCTGCGAGCCGGAGGGGTCTGGTCTGCGTTCGCCCGCCGCTCAGCGGATGGAGGCGAAGGCGCAAGACCGGCCGGCGTCGGCCAGCTGGGGTGAGTGACGGCAGCGCCACCTTCCACAAGACGGGCTCGCCCAGCAGGCGGCGTGCGTCCGGGATTCCGCCGGCAGCGCCGCTGCGGCCGGGCTGGCGGCCCGCCGAGGGAGCTTCCTCGCCGGAGCACGCCGCCAGCGCCGACACGATCGCGAAGGCCAGCAGGCGCGCCGGTGCAGGAGCTCGCGGAGGCTGCCACACCCCCCACGTTTAGCACGCGGCCGGCCCAGTCCTCGCGGCGACCGCCTCCGCTATGCTCCGCGCCCCGAACATGAGCTGTCTCTTGGTCGCAACGCGGGTGCTGATGCCGCTGGCGCTGGCGGCGCTCGCTGCCTGCTCCGGGGAGACGCTGGACCCCCGGCCCGACGTCATCCTCATCTCCATCGACACCTTGCGCCCCGACCACCTGGGCGCCTACGGCTACGCAAAACCGACCTCACCCACGCTCGATGCGATCGCCGCACAGGGCGTGGTCTTCGAGGATGTCACGTCGCCCTCACCGTGGACGCTCCCCGCCCACGCCTCGCTGCTGACCGGCCTGTACCCGAGCCGGCATCGCGCGAACAGCCATTACCGTTCCCTCGGCAAGAGTGCTCCCACGCTGGCCTCGATCCTCTCCGAACACGGCTACGACGCGGCGGCGGTCGTCAACTCCCACTACCTCAGCCGCCGCTACGGGCTCGACCGCGGCTTCCGACGCTTCCGGCACGTCCAGGAGTGGGTATTCGAGGTCATGCCCACCACGGAGGTGACAGACCAGGCCGTCGAGTGGCTCTCGGCGCCGCGGAGACGGCCGCTGTTCCTCTTCCTCCACTACTACGACGTGCACAGCGACTACCGATCGCTGCCCGACTTCGAGAGCGCCTTCCTGGACGATTACGACGGCCACGCCGACGGAACGACCCGCCAGCTCGCCGAAGTCCGCAAGGGCAATGTCTCGTTCGACGAAGACGACGTCGCCCATCTTCTCGACCTCTACGACGCGGGCATCCTCCAGATCGACCACGAGCTGGGCCGCCTGCTGACCCTGTTGCGCGCACGCGGATTGCTGGATCGCAGCTTGCTGGTGATCACCTCCGACCACGGCGAGGAGTTCCTCGAGCACGGAGGGGTGCTCCACGGCCGCACCCAGTTCCAGGAAGTGTTGCGCGTACCCCTGCTGATGCGCGGGCCCGGACTTCCCGCCGGCACTCGGGTGTCGACCCCGGTCTCGCTGGTGGACATCGCCCCAACCATCCTCGCAATGCTGGAGATCCCCGTCCCCGCATCCCTCGACGGCGTGGATCTGGCTCCCCTGTGGCGCGGCGAGACCCGGGACTTCGCAGAGCGGCACCTGTTCGGCGATGCGGACCACCACAACGAAGTGGACGACATCACCCGCTCGGTGCGGCAGGGGCGCTACGCACTCCACTACAACCGCTTGACCGAGCAGCACCAGCTGTACGACCTGGAACAGGATCCCTGGGAGAGGGTCGACATCGCCGCCGAGCAGCAGGAGATCGCCGACCGGTTGCGCGAGCGGCTGCTGCGCTTCATGGCGGATGCCGAGCAGGCGGCGCTCGCAGAGGATCGGCCGCTCGATCCGCTCACACCCGAAGAGCTCCAACACCTGCGGGAACTGGGTTACCTCCAGTAGTCGCGGCCGCCTCGAACGCGGGCTCGGCAAGCTCTGTATACTCCGCGCCCGTGGCGCCCGAGGCCGAGTCGAACGCGCAGCCGGAACCCGCCGATCGGAACGTCGCCGCCGCCGCGGAGCCCATTTCCTCTCCCCGCTGGTTCCTGCTGCTGTTCGCGGCCTTCGCGTTGGGAGGGCTCGGCGTCCTGCTGAGCGCACTGTCCGGCCCCTTCATCTCCGACGACTTCCTGTACATCCACAGGAACCCCTACGTCCAATCGCTGAGCCTGGAGAACCTGGTCGCGATCCTGGATCCGACGGGCCCCGCCCGCTTCGTCACCGGGAACTACGCACCGGTGCACATGCTGGTCCTGGCGGGCCAGTGGGGGCTCTTCGGCCGCGACGTGCTCGGCTACCACGTCTTCAACATCGCGCTGCACGCGCTCAACTGCGCCCTGTTCGTCTGGCTGTTGCTTTCGTCGGGCATCTCGCGCCGCTGGGCGCTGCTGGGCGGCGCCTTCTTCGCCTTCCACCCCGCCAACGTCGAGGCCGTCGCGTGGATCTTCCAGTCCAAGACGGCCCTGGCCCTGTCGTTCTCGCTGGCCGCTCTGCTGGCACACCGCAGCCGTCCCGCGCTGGGCACGACGCTCTTCGCACTGGCGATGCTGACCAAGAGCGCCGCGATCTTCGCGCTGCCGATGGCGGCCGCGCTCACCTGGGCCCGCCGCGGGGAGGTGGGGGGCGGCACGCGGCACTGGATCTGGATCGCGGGCTGGGTGCTGGTCTTCGCCTTGTGCACCGCTGCGCAGATCGACTCCGTCCTCCAGGTGGGTCTGGCGCCGGTCCCCGGCCACGCAGACGTCTGGATCCACTTGCGCACGATCGCCGCCATCGGCACGCGCTACCTGGTGATGGCCGCCAGCTCCTACGGCGTCTCGGCGTTTCACGAGCCCGCTCCCGTGACCTCCCCGCTCGACCCCTGGTGGCTCGCCGCCCTTCCGGCCACCGCCCTGCTGGCGTGGCGGACCGTCGCGACGCTCCGCGCCCGCAGCGAGGAGGCCGCCTACTGGATCGGAGCGGCCGCGGCCTTCGCGCCCGTCTCGCAGGTCATCCCCTTCTACTTCGCCATGGCGGATCGCTACCTCTACTTCATCCTGCCCGGACTGATCGGCGGGGCACTGCTCTGGGGACGCGAGCTCCGGCCGCGCGTCGAAGCGGCCCTGGCCGCGAGAAAGCTGGCGCCTCGCGTACGCGAGGGCCTGGACGACGCGGCCCGGATCGCCTTCGTGGCCCTGATCCTCTTCTTCGCCCTGCATGCCGCCGGTCGCGCGGGCTTGTGGCAGCGAGAGATCCTGCTGTTGGTGGACTCGGCGGAGAATTATCCGGAAGGAGGTACGGCGCACTACGTGCGGGCGGTGCGTGCCATCGGCGAGGGCGAGGCGGACCAGGCCATGGTCGAGCTGCGCCGGGCAGTGGATCGGCGCAGCTACCACATGGTAAGGCCCTTCCACATCGATCCGTGGCTCGCGCCGCTGCGGAAGACCCCGGCCTTCCGCAACCTGGTCCACGACATCGCCGGCATGCAAATCGAATACGCCCGGGAACGCGGGTTCTCGACCCAGCTGCAGCTCCGCGGAGTGGCCGGCGCGCACTTCGTCCGCGGAGAGTACGGGGAAGCGGAGCGGGTGCTCGAGCGCGCCATCGAACGGGGCGGGCCGTTGACCCCCGCCCTGATCGAGGACCTGACCACGGTTCGCGCCAAGCGCGCCGGGCAGCCCCAGGGCGAGGAAGATCCCGGCCGGTGAGGCGGGCGGCTCTGCCCCTGCTGGCGGCCGGCGCCTGGGCGTTCGGCTGCAGCTCCGCTCCGCAGCCGCCCGCCAACGTCCTGCTCGTCACGATCGACACGCTGCGGAGCGATCACACCTCGGTTTACGGCTACGAGCACGACACCACTCCCGAGCTGCGACGCGTCGCCGACGAAGGTGCGCGTTTCGAGCTCGCCTATGCGCCCACGGCCAGCACCGCGCCGACCCACGCGACGATCCTGACCGGCCTCTACCCGATCGCCCACCGCCTGATCAAGAACGGCATCCCCCTCTCCCCGGAGCACGAGACCCTGGCCGAGGTCCTGCGCGAGCGCGGCTACCAGACGACGGCCATCGTGAGCTCCTTCGTGCTCGACGCGAAGTTCGGCTTCGCCCAGGGCTTCGACGTGTACGAGGACGACTTCGACGCCGCCACCGCTTCCTTCACGGCGGACGCGTGGGAGGGACACGAAGTCCCGGCGGGCTTCGACCGCCGGGGCGACGCGACCACCGAGATGGCGATCCGCTGGTTGCGCGAAGATCGCGACCCCGCGCGGCCGTTCCTGTTGTTCGTGCACTACTTCGATCCCCACGCCCCGTACGTGCCCCCCGACGAGTACGTCTGGCGTTTCCACTCCCTCGACAGACCGACGACCGAGCGCATGGATCAGCTGGCGCTGCGCTACGGCGCGGCGGCCGCGATGGTGGCCGAGAACGCCATCCGCCGTTACGACGGCGAGGTCGCATTCACGGATCGCGAGATCGGCCGGCTGCTGAAGGCGCTGGATCGGGCCGGGCTCGCGGATCGCACGCTCGTGGTGATCACGGCCGACCACGGCGAAGGCCTGATGGACCACGGCTACCTGCTGCACGGCGTCGACCTGCACGAGGAGTCGGTGCGCGTGCCGCTGCTGTTTCGTTGGCGGGGAACGATCCCCGCCGGGCTGAGCTTCCCCGAGCCCGTGGAGCTGGTCGACCTTGCGCCCACGATCCTCGAGCTGGTCGGAATCGACTGGCGCTCGAAAGGACTTCCCGGCCAGAGCCTGGCGCCGGCGCTGCGCGGCGGGGCCGGGCTGGACCCGGATCGCCCGGTCTATCTGTACCGCCGGAGGTTCGAGACGGAGCGCCTCGACGGCATTCGGCTCCAGGGCGAGCAGTACGGAATCCGCGTCGGAAAGTGGAAGTACATCGAGTCGCCCGAGCTGGGGCGCGTGGAGCTCTACGACCTGGAGCGCGACCCGCGCGAGCTGGAGAACCTGTTCTCCTCGAGGGCGGACGACGGCGAGCGCATCGCGCGGCGCCTCGCCGAGTGGAAGCGCGCCCACGAGCGAACGGGCGGCGAGGCGGAGGTCTCCGAAGACGACCGGCTCCGACTCGAAGCGCTGGGGTACGTGGAGTAGCGATCGGGGCCGAAAGGCGACCGGCGAGTCCGCTGAAACTCCGCTCGGCTTCGCCTCGCTGCGCGCCCT
>JAZFWH010000067.1:0-5075 GCA_036482635.1 Myxococcota bacterium | reverse complement strand
GACTCATCATCAACGACGGCAGCGGGGCCAGCAGGATGTCGAAGACGCCCATGCCGATCCGATAGCCAGACAGGAGCGTCCCCGTGAACAGTCCGAGAAAGCGGCCACCGGGGGCATCTATCATCTGTTTTGGCGGCTGGACGACGCTCATCACGGGATCCGCCGGGGCGGTGAGGATCCCGTTCAGGCCGACCCCGGCCTGGTTGGCGACCGTGCTCCAGTACTGGGCTCCTGCCGGGGCCGCCAGGCTAAGGGCGAGCGCGCAAGCGAGGGTCGGAACCAGCTGTCGCATCTGCGTTTCTCCCGTGTCCGCGGGTGTCCTGCGGGCAGGCTGAGCGGGTTTCCGGCTCTCTTCGGTGCGGCGTAGACTCGCGAGACTCCACCGCGGGCAGGGTGATTCTAACACGGAGCGACGGGCGAGCGGGACCCTCCGCGGCTCGCCAGCGGAGCGCGCCTCGCGCCGCCACGATAGAATGCGCATCCATTCCATCCGCGAGTGGCGGCGCGATGTCCGGACGCGAGCAGGTCAAGCTCTACTTCGACTACAAGAGCCCCTTCGCCTATCTCGCCGTGCAGCCGGCGTTCGATCTGCCGGAGCGCTACGCGGTCGAGGTGCGCTGGATCCCCTTCGTGCTCCGGCTCAAGGGCAAGGGCGAGCGCAGCATCTACTCCGAGCGCAAGGCCAAGTACTCCTACATGGACGCGAGGCGCTGGGCCAATCGGCGGGGCGGCTTCATGATCAAGGGACCGCCCAAGGTGTACGATTCGAGTCCGGCCCTGATCGGCGGACTCTACGCGCAGCGGACCGGCTTGTTTCGTGACTACACACGGATCGTCTTTTCGCGCTTCTTCGAGCGCGAGCTGGAGATCGACCGGCCCGACGAGATCGCCGACCTGCTCGACGAGCTCGACGGCTCCGGGAAGGACTACCGTGCCTTCCTCGACGGCGAGGGGGCGCGGGAGTTGGAGGCCTGTGTGGCCGAGGCGGACGCCGACGGGATCTTCGGCGTGCCCAGCTTCGTCCTGGGCGGAGAGCTCTTCTGGGGCCACGACCGGCTGCCGCTGCTCGAAGAGCAGCTCGTCGCACGCGGGCTGCGCCGTTGACGGGGCACTCCGCTCCGGTACCATGCATCGCGATGGCGGCTCGGCGCGCGTTGCAGGATCGGCTCCTCGCTCTGCTCCTTGGCAGGGCGGGAAGGGGTTCCTGCGGCCAATAGCCCGGTCGCGTCTTTCGTCAACCCTCTCCCGCCGAGCCCGGCCGGAGGGGGTTTTGCGTCTCTGGAATCGAGTTTCCCCGCGCCCACCCGCTCCGCCCGGCCGCCCGGCGTCAGGAGCGTGCGCATGTCCGAGAAAGTCATCGTCTTCGACACCACCCTGCGCGACGGGGAGCAGGCGGCAGGCGTCTGCTTCGGCGTGCGCGACAAGCTCGACATCGCCTCGCAGCTGGCTGCCATGCGCGTCGACGTGATCGAAGCGGGCTTTCCGGCCGCCTCGCCCGCCGAGCGGGAAGCCGTCGCGGCCGTGGCCCGCGAGGTGAGGGGTGCGCGTATCGCCGGGCTGGCTCGCGCGGTTCCCGCCGACGTGGCCGCCGCCGCGGAGGCGCTGCGCGGGGCGGCGCAGCCGCGCATCCACGTGTTCGTGGGCAGCAGTGACGTGCACCTGGCGCATCAGCTGCGCAAGGACCGCGACGAGGTGCTCGCCATGGCCGAACGCGCCGTGCGCCTGGCCCGCAACCACACGGACGACGTGGAGTTCAGTCCCATGGATGCGACGCGCGCCGACCGCAAGTTCGTCGCCGCCGCGGTCCGCGTGGCACTGGCTGCCGGCGCCCGGACGATCAACGTCCCCGACACCGTGGGCTGCGCACTTCCGGAGCAGATCGGGGAGCTGATCCGAGAGCTGATCGAGTCGGTCCCGGAGCTGGAGGAAGCGGTGCTGTCCTTCCACGGCCAGGACGACCTGGGCCTGGCTTCGGCGAACGCGCTGGCCGCGGTCGCAGCGGGGGCGCGACAGGTGGAGGTGGCCGTCAACGGGATCGGGGAGCGCGCCGGCAACACGTCTCTCGAAGAGGTCGTGATGGCGCTGCGTGTCCACGGCGCGGCGCTGGGCGTCCACAGCGACGTGGACGCGCGCGGCATCTGCGCCGTTTCGGAGCTCGTCGCCGAGCGCAGTGGCATCGTCGTCCCGTCCAACAAGGCGATCGTCGGCCGCAACGCCTTCCGACACGCTTCGGGGATCCACCAGGACGGGATCCTCAAGTGGCGCGAGAGCTACGAGCTGTTGGACCCGGCCGAGGTCGGCCATCCGAAGGGCACCGAGATCGTGCTGGGCAAGCTCTCGGGACGCTCGGGCTTCGCCGCGCGGCTGCGGGCCCTCGGCTTCGAGTTGGGCGGCGACGCCTTCGAGCGGGCGTTCGAGCGCTTCCAGCGGCTCGCCAACCAACGCCGCGAGGTCGGTGACGACGAGCTCCGCGAGCTGTGCGCGGCCGGCGACGCGCCGCAGGCGTAGGGATGGGCCGCGCGGTGGCCGGGTCCAGCGCGTCGCCGGCTCAGCGCGGTGCGCGGCAGACGGCCAGCAGGTCCAGGCAGGCCGCGTCGGCGGGCCCGACCGGGAAGTCCCGCCAGCTGAACTGGGGGGCTGTTCGCCCCGTGGCGCGGGAGCGCACCAGGATCGCGAAGCCCGCGAACAGCGCTTCGACCAGCCGGCGGGGCAGGCGATCGCGCAGGCGCAGGGGGTCCAGCGCCATGATGCGACGGATGCGCCGCGAGCGGTCCGCGAGGCTGCGCCGCGCCGCTTCGCTCGCAGCGATGCCGCGCATCTCGACCTGTGCGAAGCGCGCCCGCAGCCGCTCGGCGAGCTCGTCGGCCTCGTACTCGTGGACGTGGAACGGGTTGACCCCGTCCGACATCAGCCGGTTGGGCGTGGTGAACAGGGCTTCACCGCCCGGACGCAGCACCTCGGCGACCGCGTCCAGGTACCCGGTCGGGTCCTCCAGGTGCTCGATGACCTGAAAGCTGATCACGAGCTCGAAGCTCTGCCGCGGGAAGGGGAGGGCTTCCGAATCGCCGCGCACGAAGAGCGCCCCGCCCACTCGACTGCCGGCGTCCGGCGGCACCCGGTCGAGCCCCACCACGCGAGCGTTTGCCTGCGCCAGCGAGGCGGGCCCGTAGCCGGAGCCCGAGCCGAGGTCGAGGACCCATCCCGTTCCCGCGCGCGGGCGGGCGAACTCGTAGGCCGCGCGATGGCGGGCCAGATCCAGCGCGAAGCGGGCGCTGCCTTCGTGTAGACGCTCACCGCTGAAGCGCGGGGCGCTCAAGGCTCCTGCACCCGGGTTTCTTCGAGGGCCTCGCGCGTGAACTCGCGGGCGACGAACAGTCCCATCGCCACGCGCAGGGAGATCAGGCCCGCGGTGAAGACGAGGCTGATGGCGAGCAGGGTCGGCGCGGGCGCCAGATCGCGAAACACGTAGAGCACGGCCGCCTGGCTGGTACCCAGGCCGGCCACGGCGATGGGCAGGGCGCCGACCACCGCGACGACGGCCATCCCCACGATGAACGCACCGGGTCTGGGTGCGACGCCGAACCCGTAGAAGGCGCACGCCGACAGCGCGATGAAGGAAGAGACGAAGACGACGCGCAGCGCCGCGAGTCTGGCGAGGCGCGACAGGGGCGTGGTGCGCAAGGCGTCGAAGGCGCTCAACGAGCGGATGCGTTCCAGCGGTCCCAGGGAGCCGGGCGCTCGCAGGATCGCGAGTGCCGCGAGGAAGCCGATGCCCGCCACCGCCAGCACGCCGGCCCGCACCACCGGTGCGCCGCTGCCGCCGACCAGCGCGCCGGGGAGTGCGAGTCCCAGCAGCACCAGCAGGTCGATCACGGCGATCAACACCACGATACTCGCCGCCTCGGCCAGCCGTACGCCCGCCCGCCGCCTCAGCAACACCGCCAGCGCTCCCTGACCGAGCGTGTAGTTCACGATCGCGAGCAGGTAGCTGGCGCACTTGATTCGCGCCGCGGTCCAGCCGTCGAAGCCGGGCCGCGCTCGGGGCACCAGCAGCCGCAGCGAGACGGCTTCGAGCAGCAGCGTGAGCGCGCCGTAGGCGAGCAGAGCGGGAACCAGCCAGGTCGCCACTCGCCAGGTCACCGCGTCGAGCACGGCCGAGACGTCGACCATGCGCAGCAGGGCCACCAGGGCGCCGACGCTGACCACCACCGGGAACAGGCGCTGGATCAGTCTGCGCGCGCGGCTCACGGAACCACCCGACCCGGCCAGTCGAGTCCGGACACCTCGGTGCGTTCGAACAGCAGGTTGAACGTGCAGCTCAGGCTGACGAGCACGGCCAGTGCCGCCAGGACCGACCAGACCAGCAGGGAGCAGCGACCCCGGTCCTGGGTCCAGCGCGCCAGGACCTCGCTGGCGTAGAACGCGAACGGAAGGCACAGGCCGAGCAGTGAGGTGCCCTTGATCACTGCGAACCAGGGGTTCCTCCAGGTGTAGAGGGCGTAGCCCGCCAGGGTCAGCCCGACCAGGAGCAGCAGGGGCAGGTCGATCGCGTCGACCGAGCGCAGCGTTCGGCGCACGCCCCCCGCCAGACCGATCGCGAACGCGAGCGTCGGCAGCAGGGCGAGCAGGAGCGTGGCGGTTCCCAGCCTGCTCACGGCGTCGCCTTCGCTGGGCAGGAATACGCGCTGGCCGTCGAACCAGATCGTGGTGTACGTGCTCCCCCAGACCGAGTGGAGCAGGTCCGGGTTGAGCAGGCGGGGGTCGGTCCAGGTGGCGAGTGGGACGTTCAGGTAATCCGTCCAGGACCGCTCGCCCGGCGGCATGCTGAACATGATCTGGTGGGCGGGCAGGCCGAAGGGCTGGAAATAGCCGTACTCGACGCGGTTGCGCAGGTAGTACCAGCCGCCGACGGCGCCAGCGACCAGCGCGACGACCGTCACGCGCAGCGCGGCGCCGCGCAGCGTACGGCGCCGCCAGCCGTCGATCGCGTAGCTGGCCGCGGCCGTGGCGATGGCCAGCGCTCCGGCCAGCTGGGTGAGCAGCGCGAGACCGGCCGCGAGACCGACGCCGACGGC
>JAZFWH010000066.1:0-16794 GCA_036482635.1 Myxococcota bacterium | reverse complement strand
GTCTGCGCGACCCTCAGTGTGCTGGCCTTCCTGAGAATCGAGGTCGTTCAAGAGCTCTCGCTGGCGGGTTTCTGGACGCTCAGCCTCGGCTACATCGTGCTGGCGCTCCCGTTTTTCCTGGGCGGGGTATGCATCTCGCTGCTGATGGCGCACTTCTCCGCCCAGATCGGCCGGATCTACTTCGCCGACCTGGCGGGCGCGAGCCTGGGCTGCCTCGGCGTGGTGCTGGCCATGCAGCGCCTACCCGCGCCGCAGGTGACCCTGCTGGTCGCCTGTCTCGCGGCAGCCGGCTCGTTGCTGCTGGGGACGACTCTTCGGCCCCGGCGGTTGCTGGCGCCCTTGCTCTCCTGTGCGGCTCTGGCCGTACTGGTGAGCTTTGGCTTCGCGTCAGACCTGTACCGCATGCGGTACGTCAAGGTCCCCGACCGACCCTACAGCGAGTACGAGGCGTGGAACTCGTTCTCGCGCGTCAGCGCCTTCCATGTCGACCGCAACGCGGCGCAGTACACGCCCCTGCCGAAGCTACCCACGGCGTATGCGGGTGATGAGTTCCCGAAGACGATGATGCTGGACGTCGACGGGGCGGCCTTCACGCCGATGATGAACTTCGACGGCGATCCCGCCTCGATCCAGTTCCTGCGCGAGAGCGCACTGTTTGCCGTCCACCACCTGAGGCCGCGGGCGGACGTGCTGATCATCGGGGTCGGGGGAGGCCGCGACCTGCTGGCCGCCGTGGCGTTCAACCAACGGTCGATCCTGGGCATCGAGCTGAACCCCCTGATGCGGCACATGGTGGAGGAGCGCTTCGGCGAGTACTCCGGACACGCCTACACGCTGCCCGGCGTGGAAGTGATCATCGACGAGGCGCGCAGTCGGCTCCATCGCATCGACCGGAAGTTCGACGTGATCCAGCTGAGCCTGATCGACACGCTGTCGCTCAATGCGGCGGGCGGGCTCGTCTTCTCGGAGAACAACCTCTACACGGTCGAGGCGTACCGGGAGTTCTTCCGCCACTTGAAGCCGGACGGAATTCTCGTCCTCTCGCGCTACTTCGTGCCGGTCTACACCATGGAACTCCTGCGGATGGGAGTGATCGCACGGGAGGCCTGGAAAGCGGAGGGCGAGGACAGCTTCGCGGACAGCCTGGTGGTGCTCCACCAGAGGACGAATGGGACGGCCCTGGTCAAGAAGTCGCCGTATTCGCAGGCAGAGCTCTCCGCGCTGGAGGAGCTGAGCCGCGAGAATCGCATCCGGATCGTGTACCGCCCGGGGGGCGACAATCACCCGGACTTCGAGGAGATGGCGACCAGCGGGGACCTCGATCGTTACGTCGCGAACCACGAGTACCGCATCTATGCCCCGACGGACGATCGCCCGTTCTTCTGGAACTTCCTGTGGGAGCGACGCACCGAGCTGCCGAGCCGGCGGGAGAGCCCGTTCGAGTTCGAGAAGATGTGGAACGAATCGCTGGGGTTGATGCGCCTGCTGGTGCTCGTGGTGATCACCCTCGCAGTGGTCTTCTTCCTGGGGCCCCTGCTGCTCCTGGGCCGCCGGCAGGTCGGTTCCGTCCGCCCTGCGTACGCGGGCGGCTTCCTGCTCTACTTCGCGTGTCTCGGGTACGGGTTCATGTTGGTGGAGATCCCGCTGATGCAGCGGTTCATCCTGTTCCTGGGTCAGCCCATCTACTCGCTCGCGGTGGTGCTCTTCGGACTGCTCCTCTACTCCGGAATCGGCAGCCTCTGGAGCGTCCGCTGGGCGGGGAACCCGCGCCGAGCGCTGGTTCGCGTCTTGCTGGCCATCCTCGGCGTCTCGCTCCTATACGCCTACGGTGTCTCGCCCCTGATCGATGCCCTGCTCGGCCTGGAGCTGCGTTGGAAGCTCGCGATCACGGTGCTCGTGCTCGCGCCGATCGGCCTGCTGCTCGGGATGGCGTATCCGCTGGGCATCGCGATGCTGCGCGAGCACAGCGAGGACATGGTGCCGTGGGCGTGGGGGATGAACGGCGCCCTGTCGGTGGTGGGGTCGGTGTTCGCGGCGTTCCTCGGCAGCCGGGTCGGGTTCACCGGCGCGTGGCTGACGGGGGTTGCGGCCTACGGCGTGGCACTCGTCTGCATCGTCGCGTTGGCGCGGATCTACACGGGCGCGGCCCGCAGCCGTGCCTGAGGCGCGGCGCTGAACCTCGCGATAAGATGGGCGTCGCCCATCGGGAGGGAAACATGTTCGAGCTACGTCGGGGTTTTGCAGTCGCTGCAGCCGTCGCGGCCGGGCTCTTCGCACCCGCCGGAGACTCGGGCGCCGACGAGACCTGCCAGTCGCCCTACCTGCCCAAGATCGAGGGGCAGGAGGACTTCGTCTACGTCTGGACCCTCGGCATCGAAGGCCTGGGCGACGGATCCGACAAGCTGGTGACGGTCGGGGTGAATCCGCAGCGCGACGACTACGGGAAGGTGATCTCGAGCGTCTCCGTCGGCGGGCGCCACGAGGCCCATCACGCCGGCTTCAGAGACGACCGCCGCCAGCTCTGGGCCGGAGGGCTCGACGACAACCTGATCTTCATCTTCGACGTCGCCAGCGATCCCGCCAAGCCCGTGCTGGTGCGCACCATCGATGACTTCGCCGAAAAGACGGGCGGTGTGGTGGGCCCGCACAGCTTCTACGCGCTGCCCGGCCGGATGCTGATCAGCGCCCTCTCGAACGCCGCGGACCGCGGGGGCCGGACGGCGCTGGTCGAGTACAACAACGAGGGAAAGTACATCCGCACGATCTGGATGCCCGAGGGCGCGGAGTACGGTTACGACGCGCGCGTCAAGGCGGAGCTCAACCGGATGCTCACCTCCTCCTTCACCGGCTACACCAACTACATGCGCAACCTGGGCGAGCTGATGCAGGACGCCGAGGCGATGAAGAACTTCGGCAGCACCATGGTCATCTGGGACTACCACGCGCGGAAGCCCCTGCAGACGCTCGAGGTGCCCGGCGCTCCGCTGGAGGTGCGCTGGGCGCTCCGACCCGAGCATCACTACGCCTTCACGACCAGCGCGCTGACCGGGCGGCTCTGGGGCGTCTTCCGCAAGCCGGACGGCAGCTTCGAGGCCGTCGACCTGGCCCCGATCGGCGACCCGGCCAGCCCGCCCCTGCCGGTCGACATCAGCCTCTCCGCCGACGACCGCTTCCTGTTCGTGGATTCGTTCCTGGACGGGACGGTCCGCGTCTACGACGTCTCGAAGCCGCGCGAGCCCAAGCTTGTGTACGAGGAGAAGATCGGACCCCAGGTGAACATGGTCTCGCAGTCCTGGGACGGCAAGCGGCTCTACTTCACCACGTCGCTGCTGGCCAACTGGGACGGCGTGGGCGGCGAGGACGCCCAGTTCTTCAAGGCCTACACCTGGGATGGGAAGAAGCTCGCCGCCGGCTTCGCGCTCGACTTCCGGGAGCTCGCACTCGGCCGGCCGCACATCATGCGCCTGGGTCAGGAGGACTTCTACAAGGGTCGCGTGGCGGCGGGGCGTGGCGGCGCGGCAAGCGAAGCGCGCAGCGAGGCGCAGCCGAGCGGAGGCGGGCCCCCGCAAGGACCTGCCGCGCAGAGAGCCGCAGGCGAGCGGAGTTCGGGGCGCGGCGGGGGCTCCGCCCCGTTCGCGCGGTGAGCGCGCCCCCGGCCGGCCCGATCGGCCGGCTCGGGGTGGGCTTGCTGTGCGCCGCCGCGCTCGTCGCGGCGCCGTGCAGTTCCGGTGAGCCCGGCGGCGGGCGGCGCGCGCCGAGCTTCCTCTACGAGCTGCCCGCGGCGGGTAGCTACGACCTTCCCGCCATCGACCGCGTCAGCGAGTACGTCCTGCTCGACGCCGACGGGAATCCGACATCGCTCCTCGATCTGGGACCCGGACAATGCGCGCTGGTGGCCTTCGTCTACCTGAGCTGCACCGACGCCGCGGGCTGCCCTCTTTCGCTCGCGAGCCTCCAGCGCGTCGACCGGGCGCTGGCCGAGCGGCGAGACCTGGCGCCCCGCGTCCGGCTGGTGACGGTGAGCTTCGACCCCCAGCGAGACCGGCCCGAGCAGATGGCGCAGCTGCGCACCCACATGTCGCCGAAGACCGACTGGCGCTTCCTCACCGCCGAGAGCGCGTCCGCCCTGCGGCCCGTCCTGGTGGACTACGGCCAGGACGCGGTCCCGCTGGTGACGGCCGACGGCCGCGACGCTCGCCGGATGCGCCACGTCGCCAAGGTCTTCCTGGTGGACGGCGAGGGTGCCGTGCGCAACGTCTACAGCAGCGGCTTCCTCGACGACCGGATCCTGCTGCGCGACCTCGAGACGCTGCTGCTGGCAACCGAAGCGCCCGCCCGCGGCGGGCGTGGCTGAGGCCGCAGCAGCGCGCTCAACGCCAGGCGAAGACGGGCTGGTCGAATTGCGCGACACGCGTGGCCTGGCCGCGCAGCGCGACCTCGCGCAGCTGGTAGAGGATCGCGGCGGTCGGGGCGTGGATCAGCGTGCCCAACAGGGGCACCGAAATCACCGGCCGGTCGCTCTCCGGGATGCGGCGAAGCAGCGGCACGTCCGGGTGCTCGAGCTCGCCGAGCGGGACGCGGTGGGCCTCCGCCACCTCCAGCGGATTCGGCTCCAGGGCCCCGGCCCCTTCGGCCCAGACGACGACCGGCGTGATCAGGTAGCCCGAGCGCGTCGGGTAGTCGTCGAGCTGCCCGAGGATCGCCTCGCGCGGGAGCTCGAGGCCGACCTCCTCGTTCAGCTCGCGCAGCGCCGCGTCGTCTGCCGTTTCGCCGGGGTCGAGCCGGCCGCCGGGCAGCGCCCACTGGCCCCGGTGCGAGCGGAGCCCGGCCGCTCGCCGCGTGATCACGAAGCAGGCCTCCGAGCCCTGGCCGGCGACGATGGCCAGCGCCACTGCGGCCGCCCGCAGCCCCTCCGCCGCGTGCGGACGTCGATCGAAGCCTCCCAGGTGGGACGCGATCCGCTCGCGCAACGCGGGGTCGAACAGGTAGGAGCGGGACACCGGGGCAGCATACCGCGGGCCGCGCGGCCCGGGCGCGGCGCCGTTCAGCTCTCCGTGGGATGCCCGCGGCGCGTCCAGCCGCTCCAGCCCTCGGCCATCGAGACGACCCGCGAGAAGCCCATCTCCTGGAGCGTGCGGGCCGCGAGGGCGCTGCGGTGTCCGCCGCCACAGTACAGCACGAGCTTGCGCTCGCGGTCCTCGAACCAGGGGTCGCGTTTGGGGTGTGCGAGGTCGGCGCGTACCTCGAGGAAGCCGCGGGGCGAGCTGCGCGCCCCGGGGATGCGGCCGGCCGCGAACTCGTCGGGCTCCCGCACGTCCAGGAAGTGCCAGCCCTGGCGGTCCGGGGCGTCGAGGATGCGCTTCGCCTCGTCGGGGGAGATCTCCTCCACCGACTCCAGCGCCTCGCGAACGAAATCGGTCAGGGCCTTTGCCACCGATCGCCCTCCCGCGGCCGCGGGTTGGAGTCACACTCAGCGCGACAGGTACAGCGCCGCCACCGCCACGGCGGTGAAGCCGAGCAGGCAGACCTGCAGCGGCCGATCGCGCAGCAGCACCTCTTCGGGCTTCTCGCCCAGCTGCGCCGTCTCCACCAGCAGGTAGTAGCGGAAGACGCCGAACAGCACGAACGGGACGGTCAGCGCCAGCGGAACCGCCGCACCCCGATGCACGTTCAGGACGTAGAGCGCGTAGCTGATCAGCAGCGCCGCCATCGAGGTGTCCGTGAACGCCGACAGCGCGGGCGCCGTGTAGAGGCCGAGCACCGGGCGATGCCGGGACGCCCCGTCTTCGAGCGCGAGGATCTCCGCCTTGCGCTTGGAGAGGGCGAGGAACATGGCCAGGAACAGGGTGCACAGGATGAACCAGTCCGACGAGGGCACGCCGATCGCCAGGGCTCCGGCCACGGCGCGGATGACGAACCCCGAGGCGATCAGCATGACGTCGAGGATCACGATGTTCTTGCCGACCAGCGTGTAGAAGTGGCTGAGCGCCAGGTAGGTCACCACCGAGAAGCCGAAGCCCGGAGCGATCCAGAAGGACAGCGCGAGAGAGGCGGCGGTGAGGAGCCCGGCGAGCAGGGCTGCGGCCGCTTCGCTGACGTCACCGGCCGCGATGGGGCGCCTGCGCTTGTCCGGGTGGAGCCGGTCGCGCTCGGCATCGATCACGTCGTTGATCAGGTAGACCGAGGAAGACGCCAGGCAGAAGGTCGCGAAACCGAGGGTGGCCAGCGCAAGGGCCGTGGCGTCGAAGAGCCGCTCGGCGAAGACCAGCGCCGCGTACAGCAGCAGGTTCTTGATCCACTGGCGCGGCCGAGCCAGGCTCAGCAGCGCGAGGGCCAGCGACCGCGGGCCCGCGTCCGGCGAGCGGCTCGGCACCTGCGTTCGAAACGGAAGCTCGGCCACCTGCGTCGCGCGCCCTCAGCTGACCGCCCCTTCTCGCGCGGTCACGGGGCGCTTCCGCGAAGCTAGCGATATATTCCCGACTCTCCACCGCCCGAGCCCGAGGCTGCATGGACCACCCCACCCCCCTCCGACCCCAGCAGCACGCGGTCTTCGACACGCAGAAGATGGGCAAGAGCACGCTGTTCCGTTCCGAGCGCTTGATGGTGGGACTGAACGCCTTCGAGCCCGGTCAGGAGCACGCGCTTCACGCGCACGCCGGCATGGACAAGGTCTATTACGTGCTTTCGGGGAGCGGCAGCTTCCTGCTCGACGGCCGCGAGATCCCGATGGAGGCGGGCGTGATGCTGGTGGCGCCCGAAGGCGTCCCCCACGGCATTCGCAACAGCGGGGGGGAGCGGCTGGTGGTGCTCGCGATTCTCGCGCCCTCGCCCTAGGATGGGCGCTCACGCGGAGGACGCCCCCATGACCCCCCCGCTCGCCGGAGTTCGCGTCGTCGAGGTGGCCCACTTCGTCGCCGTACCCGCGGCGGGCACGTTGCTGGCCGACCTGGGCGCCGAGGTCGTCAAGGTCGAGCCGCCCGGGGGCGAGATCTACCGGCAGGGGCGCCCCGAACTCGCGGGCTACGACTGCGACTTTGCCGAGAATCCGCCCTTCCACATGGACAACCGGGGCAAGCGCTCGATCGTGCTGGATCTGACCCGGCCGGAGGCGCGCGCGGCCCTGCTGCGCCTCGTCGACCGGGCCGAAGTGTTCATCACCAACCTGCTGCCCGGGCGGCGGCGCAAGTACGGGCTCGATCACGAGACTCTGCTCGAGCGCTGTCCGCGCCTGATCGTCGGGGCGATCAGCGGCTACGGGCTGGGTGGCGGGGCGGAGGACGAGCCGGCCTTCGACTACTCGGCCTATTGGGCGCGCACCGGCCTGATGGACATGATGCGCGACGAGGGCGTTGCGCCTTCGCTCCAGCGCCCGGCGGTGGGGGACCACGCCGCCGCCTCGAACCTGGTGTGCGGAATCCTCGCCGCGATGCGCCTGCGCGACGCGAACGGGCGCGGCCAGTACGTGGACGTGTCGCTGCTCCAGACCGGGCTCCACATCCTGGGGACCGACGTCTCGAACGCGCTGATCACGCGCGCGCCCGCCCGGCGGCACGACCGGCGCGACACGCCCAATCCGCTCTGGAACAGCTACCCGGTGGCCGAGGACCGCTGGATCCTGCTGGTGATGATCCAGGCGGACCGCTACTGGCCGAAGCTCTGCGCCGCCATCGAGCGCCCCGACCTGATCGAGGACGAGCGCTTCGCCGACGCCTGGGCGCGCATGCGCAACTGCCGCCAGCTGATCGGCGAGCTGGAGGCGACCTTCCAGAAGCGCACCCTCCAGGAGTGGAAGCCGCTGCTCGACGCGGCCGGGCTGATCTGGTCGCCGGTCCACCGCGTCGACGAGGTTGTCGACGACCCGCAGGCGCGCCGACTGGGCTACTTCCGCGAGGTCGAACACCCGGAGCTTGGCCGTTTCGAGACCGTGGGGCCGCCCTTCCGGATCGAGGGGATGGAGCTGGGGTCGACGCGGGCCGTGTCGCCGCTCAACGCCGACGCGCGCGACGTCCTGCGCGAAGCGGGCCTCGCCGAAGAAGAGATCGAGAAACTCATTTAGGAGCGTAGAGATGATTCGACTGCACACGGCTGCCACGCCGAACGGCCGCAAGGTCTCCATCGCACTCGAGGAACTGGGCCTGCCCTACGAGGTGCGGCGCATCGACCTGAGTGCCGAGGCGCAGTTCCAGCCCGAATTCCTCCAGCTGAACCCCAACCACAAGATCCCCGTGATCGAGGACAACGGTCTGGTGATCTGGGAGAGCGGGGCGATCCTGCTCTACCTGGCGGACAAGCACGGCCGCCTGCTGCCGGCGGACGAGAAGGGCCGCCTCGCCGCGATCCAGTACGCCTTCTTTCAGACGGGCGGTCTCGGTCCGAACCTCGGCCGGCTGGCTCCCCAGCTGCGGCGACCCGCCGAAGAGCGCAACGCCGAGATGATCGAGATCTTCAGCGGTGAGGTGAAGCGCCTGCTGGGCGTGCTCGACCGCGTCCTCTCGGACGGCCGGCCGTATCTGGCCGGCGAGTACTCGATCGGCGACATCATGCACTACCCGTGGATGGCACCCATGCTGGGTCTCCGGGCGCCACAGCTGATGGAGCTGCCGCGGGTGGTCTCGTGGGTGGAGCGGATCGGCGAGCGCCCGGCCGTGCAGCGCGGGATGGCCGTCCCCGACTGACGCCGAGATTGGGCTTGAGAGGGACTCCGCAGCGGCCGATGGGGAGTGGTAGTTCGAGCACCCGGCCGTTCGGCCCCGGCCTGTCGTTTTGGGGCCAACCGAGGAGCGCAGAAGAGGCGATGGACCGCGAAGGGAAGCCGCAGCCGCCGCCCCTTCCTTCGGATCCAGGCTCGGAAGACGAGGGCGTCGGCGGGGCCCTGAGCGGCTTCGGCGTGAACGCCGCCATCGTCGAGGAGATCCGCCAGCGCTACCAGGTCGACCCCAGCTCCGTCCACTCGAGCTGGGCGGAGCTGTTCGGCGAGGGGGCAGCGCCCGAGCCCTCGCCAGCGCCGGAGGCGCCGCCGCCCTTCGCCGAGCGGCGCCGCGGCGAGATCGCCCCGCAGCTCGCCGACAAGCACGCCCGCGTGCTGCGCCTCATCCACGCTCACCGGGCCCGCGGGCACCGCGTCGCCGACACGGACCCGCTCAGCGGCCAGCCTTCCTATTTTCCCGAGCTCGACCCGGCCCACTACGGCTTCGGCAGCGACGACCTCGACCGGCCGTACATCGCGGGCGACCTGCCCGGCGGGCCGGTGCAGACGCTGCGCGAGATCCTGGAGCGCCTGCGGGCGACCTACTGCGGCAAGGTGGGCGTCGAGTACACCCACGTGCAGGACCCGGGCCGCAAGATGTGGCTCCAGCACCAGATCGAGGAGTCGACCAACCAGAGCGTCTTCGAGACCGGCGAGCGATTGCGCATTCTCGAGAAGCTGTCTGCGGCCGAGCTGTTCGAGCGCTTCCTGCACACGAAATTCATCGGGCAGAAGCGCTTCTCGCTGGAAGGTGCCGAGTCGCTGATCCCGTTGCTCGACACACTGGTCGAGGACGCGCCCCCGTGCGGCATCCGCGAGCTCGTGTTCGGCATGGCCCACCGCGGCCGTCTGAACGTCCTGTCCAACATCCTGGGAAAGTCCTTGGAGTCGATCTTCTCCGAGTTCGAGGACAGCCCGCTGATCGACAGCCCGTTCGGCTCTGGCGACGTCAAGTACCACCGGGGCTTCTCCAGCGACCGGCGCGTGCGCAGCGGCGAGCGCATCCACCTCTCGCTGACCGCCAATCCGTCGCACCTGGAGGCCGTCGGTCCCGTCGTGGAGGGGCGCGTCCGCGCCAAGCAGATCCGGGCCGGCGACACCCTGGGCGAGACCGTGCTGCCGGTCCTGATCCACGGGGACGCGGCCTTCGCGGGTCAGGGCATCGTCGCCGAGACGCTGAATCTCTCGAACCTGGCGGGCTACTCGACGGGTGGCACCGTCCACATCGTGGTGAACAACCAGATCGGCTTCACCACCACACCCGCCGAGGCGCGCTCGACCCTGTACGCGACCGACGTCGCCAAGATGATCCAGGCGCCGATCTTCCACGTGAACGGCGACGCCCCGGAGGCCGTGGTGCACTGCACCCGACTCGCCATGGCGTATCGCAGGCGGTTCGGGGAGGACGTGGTGATCGACATGGTCTGCTACCGGCGGCAGGGCCACAACGAGGGCGACGAGCCGAGCTTCACCCAGCCGTTGCTCTACGCGAAGATCCGCCGCAGGGAGTCGGTCCGGAAGCTCTACACCGAGCAGCTGCTCGAGCTCGGCGTCCTGCGTCCGGAAGACGTCCAGCGCATCGAGGACGACCTGAGCGGACAGCTGCGCCAGGCGCTGGAGCTGATCGAGACGAAACCGCCGGGACCCGACGAGCCCTACGAGCCGCGCGGGCCCTGGACGGGCTTCTCGCGCACCTGTCCCGAGGAGGAAGTCGAGACCGGCGTGCCGATGGAGCAGCTGACCCAGCTCGCCGAGCGCATCGCCGTTCTCCCCACCGGCTTTGCCGTGCACCCCAAGCTCGCGAGGATGCTCGAGCGGCGCCGCAAGGCCGTCGCCGAGGGCGGGAACATCGACTGGGGGTTGGCGGAGGCCCTCGCCTTCGGCAGCCTGCTCTTGCAGGGGACGCCGCTGCGGCTTTCCGGTCAGGACAGCGTGCGGGGCACCTTCAGCCACCGCCACGCTGCGTTCGTCGACCAGAAGACCGGCGACGAGTACGCCCCCCTCGCCCACCTTTCGCCGACCCAGGCGCGCTTCGAGGCCTACGACAGCCTGCTCTCCGAGGCCGCGGTGTTGGGCTTCGAGTACGGCTACAGCCTCGCCGACCCCCAGACGCTCACGATCTGGGAGGCCCAGTTCGGCGACTTCGTCAACGGCGCCCAGGTCATCATCGACCAGTTCATCACCTCGGCCCACGTGAAATGGCAGCGCATGAGCGGGCTGGTGATGCTGCTGCCCCACGCCTACGAGGGACAAGGCTCCGAGCACTCGAGCGCGCGCATCGAGCGCTTCTTGCAGTCCTGCGCCGACGACAACATCCAGGTGGCGAACTGCACCACCCCGGCCCAGTACTTCCACCTGCTGCGCCGCCAGATGCGCCGCAACCACCGCACGCCGCTGGTGATCTTCACGCCCAAGAGCCTGCTGCGCCTGCCCCGGGCGAGCTCGACGCCCGCGGAGTTGGCGCGCGGTCGCTTCCGGCGCGTGCTCGGCGACGGGGCCGCGGTGGCGGCGGCCGACGCGGTGAAGCGCGTGATCTTCTGCAGCGGCAAGTTCTACTACGATCTGCTCGAAGAGCGGCTGCGCCGCTACGGGGATGCGGACCTGCCGACGGCGATCGTGCGCGTGGAGCAGCTCTACCCCTGGCCGGAGCAGGAGATCGCCGAGGCGATCGAGACCTTCTCCCGAGCGGAGACCGTGGTCTGGGCCCAGGAGGAGCCGGCCAACATGGGCGCCTGGGTATTCGTCCGCGAGCGCATCCAGGGCGCCCTGCTTCCCGAGCAGAAGCTCGCCTACGCCGGACGGCGCGAGAGCGCGAGCTCCGCGGTGGGCTCGATGCGGGTCCACACAGAGGAGCAGGCCGCTGCGATCGCCGCTGCCTTCAACGGACCGGGCTAGCCTGGCCGGGCCTCGCGCTCGCTGATCGCTCGCGCTCGGGCGCCGGCCTTCGCTCGCCTGTTTTGCAGGGGCCCGCCTCCGCTCGGCTTCGCCTCGCTGCGCGCCCTTTGGGCTTGCGGGCTCGCTGCGCGGAGGCCGACTCTCGAGTCGGCCTCCTAGCCGTCCTCCCAGCGGTCTGCCAGCAGCGAAGCGATGATTTCGCGCGTCCGGTGCCCCCAAAGGGGATGGGGTGCGTTCGAGAGCTCGTCGGCCAGCGCCGTGGCGGCGGCCACCGGCGTCACGCCGCCATCGCGAGCGCCCTCGAGCACCCGCAGCGCCGTCTGGTAGATCCCGTTCGGAGAAGAGCGCTCCAGGTGGCGCTGCACGGCGGGGTCCCCGTTTACGTAGCCGTACTGCTCGTTGGCGCAGCTCACCAGGCCCATGCGATTGGCGACGAAGTCGGGGACGTAGGCGATGCCGCGCTCGGCCAGGCCGCGGCCGTCGCGCTCCTCGTCGACGAGCGGATTGTTGGCCGCTCCGCAGACGATGGGCGCCTGTACCGACGGAATCGTTTTGGGGCCGAGCACGCCGCCAAGCGCGCAGGGGGCGAGCACGTCGCAGGACTCGGCGAGGATCTCCTGGGTTCCGGGCTCGACGAGCCTCACTTCCAGGGGCCGTCCGGAGAAGCCGTCGAGCAGCGCCGCGCGGCGCTCTGCGCAGATCTCGGTGGCTACGACCCCGGCGACGCCTCGCTCGAAGAGCTCCGCGATCAGCGCGCTTCCCACCTGGCCGGTCCCCTGCACGGCGATCCGCTTGCCCGCGAGCGTCCCCTTGCCGAGAAAGTCGAGCGCCGCCTCCATCCCGCACACCACGCCGAGCGCGGTCATGTGGGAGGGATTGCCGGAGCCGCCCGCGCCGCGCGGCACGCACACCGCGAAACGCGTGGTGCGGAATACCTCGGCCATGTCCGTCGGATCCGTCCCGGCGTCTTCCGCGGTGACGTAGCAGCCGCGCAGGGAGCTCACGAAAGCCCCGTACTCGCGATAAACCGCCCGCCGGTAGCCCGGGTCGCGTTCGGCGCCGTCCGCGGAGCGGGCGATCACGCCCTTGCCGCCTCCCCACCACATCCCGGCCAGGGCGGCCTTGCGGGTCATGGCCCGAGAGAGGCGCAGGCCGTCGCGCAGCAGGTCCGCGAGGCGCGGGTAGCGCCAGTGGCGCAGGCCGCCCATCGCCTGACCGCGGACGGAGCGGTGCACGAAGGCGGCGAGCAGCGTCTCGGTCTCGCGGCCCACCTCGAGGAAGACGGCCTCGTGCGGGGGGCCGCCGCGGTCCGGTTCGCGGGCCAGCTCGGCCAGGTCGCTGAGCAGCGGATGGGAGGTGCGGTAGTTGCCGGCCTGTGAATCCCACAGGAGGTAGGCGCGCTGCTGGCCCTCGGCCAGCAGGCGGGCGGCGAATTGCTGGGGATCGAGCTCGACCAGACGTCCCATCCCGCGCCGCCTCCTTCCACTGTTCTCGTCGGCGGATTTGCAGCGCGGCTGAACCGAGCGGAGCGGTGCGTCGGGGGTCTTGGGCGCCGAGGGCAGGGTATACTGCGCTGCGGATTCCCTGGAGTCGGGAGAGGTGGCGTATGGATCTCAGCTACGGAGAGGAGTACGAGGAGTTTCGCGCCGAGCTGCGGACCTTCCTCGAGGAGAACTGGCCCCCGAAGGGCGCCGAAGCCGAGCTTCCGAAGAAGGAGGCAGCCGCGAGCTTCCGGGAGCGCGCCACTGCGCGCGGCTACCTGGCCCGCTCGATCCCCGAGAAGTACGGCGGCTCCGAGCAGCCCCCCGACGAGATCCGCGCCGCCATCATCCGCGAGGAGTTCCGCCGGGTGAGGGCACCGCGGGACGCCCGCGGCATCGGCACCATGATGCTGGTGCCCACGCTGCTGGAGAAGGGCGCGGAGTGGCAGAAGGAGAAGTTCGTGCCCCCGACCGTGAGCGGCGAGTACCGCTGGTGTCAGGGCTACAGCGAGCCGGGCTCCGGCAGCGACCTCGCATCGCTGCGCACGCGCGCCGAGCTGGTGGGCGACGAGTGGGTCATCAACGGGCAGAAGATCTGGACCACCCAGGCCCAGCAAGCGCACTTCATGTTCTGCCTGTGCCGCACCGAGCCCGACGCCCCCAAACACGCCGGCATCTCCTACCTCCTGGTTCCCATGGACCAGCCCGGAATCGAGGTGAGCCCGCTCCGCCAGATGACCGGCGGCGCCGACTTCAACCAGGTCTTCCTCAACGACGCGCGCACACCGGCCGACTGGATCGTCGGCCAGCGCGGGCAGGGCTGGGAGGTCTCCCGCGCCACGCTCAAGCACGAGCGCAACTCGATCGGCGCGGCCGCCATGTCGACCGCCATGTTCGACGGCCTGGTGCAGCTGGCGAAGCAGTCGCAGCGGGGCGGACGGCCCGCCATCGAGGACCCGGAGATCCGCCAGCGCCTGGTCGCGCTCGAGGGCTACATCCGGGCCCACGAGTACTCGGGCTACCGCCAGCTCACGCTGAACGCGCGCGGCGAGCACCCGGGCAGCATCCAGACCATGAACAAGCTGGTCTCGACCAACATCGGCAGCGAGGTAGCCAAGCTCGCGCTCGACCTGCTCGGCGAGGACGGGCTGCTCGATCCGGATGGCGAGCGGCTGCTGGGCCAGATCCCCAACATGAGTCGCTCCTGGATCTCGCAGTACATGTACTCGCTGGGGATCGCCGTTGCCGGAGGGACGGGCAACATCCAGCGCAACGTCATCGCCGAGCGCGGGCTCGGCCTGCCCCGCGACCACTACGCGCAGAGCAGCAAGTGAATTTCGGCCTCTCGGAAGAGCAGCGCATGCTGCAGGAGACCGTGCGCCAGTTCCTCGAGAACGAGTGCGCGCCGCCCAAACTGCGCGAGATCTTCGAGGGTGAGACCGGCTTCGACCCGGCGCTGTGGAAGGGCATGGTGGAGCTGGGTCTGGCCGGGCTGCACGTGCCCGAGGAACACGGTGGCGCCGGCCTGCAGGTCCTGGACCTCGCGCTGGTGGCCGAGACGCTGGGCTACGGCGGCGCGCCCGGTCCCTTCTTCGGCCACGCGCTGGGCACCCTCGCGCTCTGCCTGGCCGCGAGCGACTCGCAGAAGCACAAGTGGCTGCCGCGCCTGGCGACCGGCAGCGCGCTGGCCACGCTGGCGCTGGGCGAGGCGGGTGGCGCCTGGCAGCCGGAGGAGTGGGCGCTTCCGGCCGGGGATACCCTGAGTGGAACGAAGTGCGGCGTTCCCTACGCGTCGCTCGCCGACGTGATGGTGGTGGGGGTCGCCGGCGGCGGGCTCGCGCTGGTCGAGCGCGAGTCGCAAGGCGTGGAGGTGACGCCCGTGGGAGGCGTCGACCGCAGCCGGCGCGTCGACCAGGTCCGCTTCGACGGCACCCCCTGTGAGGTGCTCCCGGACGGCAAGGCCGCGGCGCCGCGGGTGCGTGACGCGGGACTGGTATTGCTGGCAGCGGACGCCTTCGGTGCGGGCTCGCGGCTCGTCGACCTCAGCGTCGAGTACGCCAAGACCCGCGAGCAGTTCGGCGTCACGATCGGCCACTTCCAGGCGCTGAAGCACCAGCTCGCGAACATGGCGGTCGAGCTCGAGCCCTCCCGCGCCCTCTACTGGTACGCGGCCCACGCCTTCGACCAGCTGCCGGAGCAGGCGGAGCGGGCCTCCGCGCTGGCCAAGGCCCACATCACCGAGCGTGCCATGCAGATCGCTCGGGATGCGGTGGAGGCGCACGGTGGCATCGGCTTCACCTGGGAGTGCGACGTCCAGATCTGGTTCAAGCGCGTGATGTTCGACCGCGCCTACCTCGGCATCCCCTCCGTTCACCGGGAACGCGCGGCTCGCCTGGCCGGCTGGTAGCGTCACTCGCCGATCGGCAGCCGCTCCAAGCGCACACCCCCGAGGATCACCTCGCGGATGTCCTCCAGCGCCGCGAGGTCGGCGGTGGGGTCGCCGTCCACCAACAACAGGTCGGCGCGCGTGCCGAGCCGGACCTGGCCGAAGTCGGGATCGTCGCTCTGCGTGAGGAAGCGCGCGGGATCGAGGGTGGCGGCGCGAATCGCCTCGGCCCGCGTGAGGCCCGACTCGTGCAGCAAGTGGAGCTCCCGGTGCAGCCCTGGACCCGGAAAGACGCCGGACTGGGGGTCGCTGCCGGCCAGGATCACCACGCCCGCCTCGTGCAGGCGCCGCACGTTGTCGCGCCAGGCCGGGCGCAGCTGCCCCAGCTCCACCAGCCACGACCGAAAGGCGTCGAGCAGGGGTGAGTGGTCTGGCCTTTCGTTGAACGAAGCGAGCAGCTCGGCGGGTGCGGTCTGGCGCTCGAGCGCGCTGGCCTCGCGGTTGCCGCCCAGCGCGCTGGCGTAGTTTTCGAATACGACCAGCGTGGGGACCATCGGAATGCCGAAGCCGGCGAGCTCCGGGATGGCGGCGTCGGCGATGCGCTCCTTGTACACGCCGTGAACCCAGAGGGCCACGCCGGCGCGGGCCGCGTCGCGCGCATCCTCCAGGCTGCCGATGTGGGCGACGCTGCGCAGGCCGTGCTTCCGGGCGGTCTCGACGGTGGTGCGGACCTCCTCGAACCCGAGGCGCGGCGCGTCCTGCGGAATGCGGTCGACGATGACCTTGACGAAGTCGGGCCCGTCGGCAGCGAGTTCCTCCGCCGCCGCGCGGGCTTCGTCGGGCGAGCTCACGCCGAACGCGCTGCGCGGTGCGACGTACCAGCCGATCCACCAGGGAGCGGCGATGCGGATCATGGCGATCGGATGGCCTTCGGGGGCGGTCACGGGCTTTCCCGCGGTGTAGATGCGCGGTCCGAGCAGCTCGCCGCGGGCGACCTGGTCCCGTCGCGCGTAGGCGTCGTTGCTGGAGTCGGCGGGATCGAGGACCGTCGTCACTCCGCTGTACAGGTAGCTGCGCAGGTTCGCACTCGGGTCGGGCAGGCCGACCCGCCAGGGCGGAGCCGAAGCGGTGTACACGTGCCCGTGCATGTCGATCAGGCCCGGCAGCAGCGTACCCCCCTGGCCGTCGATCACCTCCGCCTCGGCGGGGGGGCGCAGCCGACCGGACAGGCCGATCGCCGCGATGCGATCGCCCTGGACGAGCACGTCCAAGCCCCGGTCGATCGC
>JAZFWH010000065.1:0-2037 GCA_036482635.1 Myxococcota bacterium | reverse complement strand
CGGCGGTCGATTCGCGGCCGAGGGCTGCGTTCCGCCCCGGGAAGCGGCCGAAGCGCTCGATGACCCGCTTGTGGCGGCGCGCCCAGTCCAGGCCCCCGCGGCAGATGCGCTCCACCGCCTCGGGTGCCTGCGCCACCAGCCGCTCGAACACAGAGCAGGCGCGTTCCTGCATGTCCAGATCTTCGGCGTGCTCGAAGGGCATGTAGAGGAAGTAGCGCTCGACGCTGCGGAGCTGCTCGTCTTCGCGCGCCTCCACCGCGGCGAGGGCGTGGGCCAGGGCGCGTTCGTCGCCGGAGAAGGCCGCCGCCGTGCCCCGGTAGGCGTTTCGCGTGAACTGGTCGAGCGCGATGACCAGTGCGAGCCGACCTCGAGGGGTCGAGGCCCAGGCCTCGCACTCGCCGCGCAGCGCCACCGCGAGTTCGGGCTCGAACCTCTGGCGGATCTCCCGGTCGAACGCGGCTCCGCCCCGGAACCAACGCTTCAGCGTCCCTTCCGTGGGCAGCTCCCCCTGCGTCAGCGATCCGAACCAGAAGTCGAGCACCTCTTCAGCGCCCATCGGGGGCGCTCCGGGACGTCCTGGCTTCGAGCTCCTCCAGCGAGCGCGGCCAGTCGCGCTTGAGCAGGCGAGAGAGGGCGCGATCGGCCAGCAGCCGTCCGCCGGTCTGGCAGCGGGCGCAGTAGTTGGTCTCGTGCGCCGCGTAGACGATGCGTTGCACCGCCGCTCCGCAGTCCGGACAGGGTTCTCGGTAACGGCCGTGCACGGCCATGCCCGGGCGGAAGGCCGTCACCTGCTCCGGAAAGCCCTCGCCCACTTCCTCGCGCAGCCTCTGGGTCCACTCGTCCAGCGTGTCCAGCGCAGCGCGGTGCAGGCGGACGACCTCGTCCGCGGCGAGCTGTTGGGAGAGCTTCACCGGCGAGAGGCGCGCGCGGTGCAGGATCTCGTCGGAGTAGGCGTTGCCGATCCCGCTGAACAGGCGCGGGTCCGTCAGCGCGCGCTTCAGCGTGTGGTTCTCGCGGGCCAGCAGTGCGCCGAAGGCCTGCGCGTCGAGTCCGTGCAGCTCGGCGCCGCCCGGGTCGTGCTCTCGCAGGGCCGCCTCGCCGCGCACCAGGTGCAGCGTGGCGCGCTTCTTCGGGCTCGCCTCGGTCAGCAGCAGCGTGCCCTTGGAGAAGTCCAGGGCCGCCAGGCCCCGCTTGCGGGGCGGGCGCGCGCCCGCCGACCGCCAGCGGAAGCGGCCCGCGATCATCAGGTGGAAGACCAGGAACAGCTCGTCCTCGAGGGCGAAGACCACGCGCTTGCCCAGCCGGCGCAGCCCCTCGACCCGGCGGCCCTCGACCGATCGGATCGGCGGGTCGACGGAGCGCAACAGCGACGGCCCCGCGATGCGGATCCGCTCCAGCACCTCGCCGCGGCAGTGTCGCTCGAGGGCCTCGACGTAGACCACCACGTCGGGAAGCTCCGGCACGCCGCCCAGGATGTCACGCCGTGACGGACTCCGCCCGCCTTCGGCTCGCCGCGCGGCGAATCCGGCCCCTCGCGCCCGCCGCGCTGGGTTAAGCTGCCCCGGCGCGCCGGGCGGAACCCGGAGTCTGGAAGGATGCATTTGGACGCCGGTCCCGCGCGAAGGCACTACGTCACCATCTTCCTGGTGAGCCTCTCGCTGCTGGCGCTCGAGATCGCGGTAGCGCGGGTGCTCGCCGTTGCGCTCTGGAGCCACTTCGCGTTCGTGGCGATCTCGCTGGCGATGTTCGGCCTCGGGCTGAGTGGGCTCGCCGTCTACCTGTTCCCCGGTTATTTCGACCGCTCCGCCCTCGACCGGCAGCTCGTCAGTTTCTCGGCGGCGTTCGGCGTCTGCGCGACCCTCAGTGTGCTGGCCTTCCTGAGAATCGAGGTCGTTCAAGAGCTCTCGCTGGCGGGTTTCTTGACGCTCAGCCTCGGCTACATCGTGCTGGCTCTCCCGTTTTTCCTGGGCGGGGTATGCATCTCGGTGCTGATGGCGCACTTCTCCGCCCTGATCGGCGGGATCTACTTCGCCGTCC